>NZ_LT629693.1:7436762-7737546 GCF_900099825.1 Bradyrhizobium ottawaense
CGTTCGTTGATTCGGGCTGAGAGATCGAGCGAAGCCCGGCCGTTAACGGTCTGCACCGGCATCGAATCCGCGGGATCCGTGCCCGGCGCGACCGCGGTTCCATCGGCGCGGATGCGCCAGTCCTCAATCAAGACCACCTCGTCGCGGTCGACCGCGACCGGCTGGCTCTCGCGGACCACCAGCGCCCGCGCCTGGAAAGGCCGGGTCTGGCCATCGCCGAGCAGCCCGAGGCCGCACAGCAAGGTTCCGGCATGCCGCAGAGGCAGTTGCAGGGTTTCCCTCGCCCCGGCTGCGAGCGGTGCGCGGCCGGTCAGCGGCTCGGCCGCGGGAACGCCGTCCAGGCCGCGGATGTCGAGCAAGGCGGGCATCGGCAGTTCGTTGGCAAAGGCGATATCGGCCGTTTCGCCGCGCCCGAATCCGAGCTCTGGCCCTTGCAGGGTCCAGACTGGCGTTGCCGTGGCGTCCGGGCGCAGCGCGAGGCTGCCGGGCTTGGCCTGTAGCGCCAGCGCCGGCCGGCCTTGAGCTAGCCCTTGGGCGAGGCCTGCCATGGGCGAGAGCGGGGCCAGCGCTACGGCACCCAACCCGGCCATCAGCGCGCGTCGGTCCAAACAAGGTTTTGGGCGGGATTCGGGGCTTGCCATCGGACCGATGCGGACCATTTTTGGGAACGTCTGTCCAGCCTGTGGCGCCTTGCCCCGGCGGTGACAAAACAACCCATTTTTTTGCTGCGGACCGGTGGGCGCATGTTATAAGCCCGCCGCTCGCGGCATCGCGGCCGGATTGGATGCTATCACGCGGGCGTGGCGGAATTGGTAGACGCGCTGGATTTAGGTTCCAGTGACGAAAGTTGTGGGGGTTCGAGTCCCTCCGCCCGCACCAAGCGCTCTATGCAAGCGTTTGCATGACGAATACTGGAGGGCTTGTTTCCCGGTTGGGGAAGGGTCAGCCGAACCACCGGCGCAGGCCATCAGGCTGCGCGTCGACCAGATTGAACACTGTCAGGGCCATCTGGCCCGGCGCAAGCGGAAGAAGATTGACACCATGCAGGTCACCGAAACCCTCGCCGAGGGATTGAAGCACGAGTTCAAGATCAGCGTTCCCGCATCGGATCTCGATGCCAAGGCGGGCGCCAAGCTGGTCGACCTCAAGGACAAGGTTAAGCTCAACGGCTTCCGCCCCGGCAAGGTGCCGGTGAGCCACCTGAAGAAGGTGTATGGCCGCTCGGTCATGGCCGAAACCATCGACCAGACCATTCGCGACACCAACACGCAGATCTTTACCGATCGCGGCTTCAAGCTTGCGACCGAACCCAAGATCACGATGCCGACCGAGCAAAAAGAGGTCGAGGAGCTTCTCGCCGGCAAGACCGACCTGACCTACACGGTCGCGATCGAGGTCGTGCCGACGATCCAGCTTGCCGACTTCAAGTCCTTCTCCGTCGAGAAGCCGGTGGTCGACGTGACCGACGCCGAGGTCGACGAGGCGATCAAGCGCATCGCCGAACAGAACCGTCCCTATGCCGCGAAGACCGAGGGTGCCAAAGCCGCGAACGGCGACCGCGTCACCATCAGCTTCAAGGGCTCGATCGACGGCGTGCCGTTCGATGGCGGCACCGGTGAGGGCATCGCGGTCGTGATCGGCGCCGGCCAGTTCATTCCGGGTTTTGAGGAGCAGCTTGTTGGCATCGGCTCCGGCGAGACCCGCACCCTCAAGGTTACGTTCCCCAAGAACTACGCCAGCGAGAAGCTTGCCGGCCAGCCCGCCGAGTTCGAAACCACGGCAACCCTGATCGAGGCGCCCGGCGAGACCGAGGTCAACGACGAGTTCGCCAAGACGCTTGGCCTGGAATCGCTCGACAAGCTGAAGGAAGCCGCGCGCGAGCGTCTGGTCGCAGAATTCGCCGGCGCGACCCGCCAGCGCGTCAAGCGGGCGTTGCTCGACCGGCTCGACGACAGCCACAAGTTCGAGGCGCCGCCGTCGCTGGTCGGCGAAGAGTTCAACCTGATGTGGAACTCGATCAAGGCCGAGATGGAATCCAGCGGCAAGACCTTTGCCGACGAGAACACCACCGAAGAGGCGGCCAAGGAAGAGTACCAGAAGATCGCCGACCGCAGGGTCCGGCTCGGCCTCGTGCTGTCGGAGATCGGCGAGAAGAACAAGATCACCGTGACCGACGACGAAGTCAGCCGCGCGGTGATCGAGCGGGCACGCCAGATGCCCGGCCGCGAGAAGGAAGTCTGGGACTACTATCGCAGCAATGCCAACGCGCTGGCCCAGCTTCGTGCGCCGATTTATGAAGACAAGGTGGTCGATTTCATCCTCGAACTCGCCAACGTGACCGAAAAGAAGGTCTCGCGCGAAGAGCTGTTCAAGGACGACGACGACGCCGAGAAGAGCGCCGCCTGATCGGTTCAATCAGGCGCGTTCCGGGCACGTCAGGTTGCAGGTTCGCATTAAGGATGAACCGCGAAAGCGGCATGGCGGCGAGCTGCGTCGCTATGCCTTCGCCTGCGAATCAGCTTGAACTTGTCCAATTCAGCTCGCAATTGCCCGGTCTTGTCGCCGGGAAATTGGCCCTTATCTGTGAGCTCTGAATTCGAAGAAGTCCTGCATCACGGGACGTTCGTCCGAGCCCGGCAAACCGCGCCAGCCCTGTTGGCTTTCCTTGCCGGTGGATGTTCGATCCCGCCAAATCTCTTGCCAACCCTTGGGGTGACTAATGCGCGATCCCGTTGAAACCTACATGAACCTCGTGCCGATGGTCGTCGAGCAGACCAACCGCGGCGAACGCGCCTACGACATTTTCTCGCGCCTGCTGAAAGAGCGCATCATCTTCTTGACCGGTCCGGTCGAGGACGGCATGTCGACGCTGGTTGTCGCGCAGCTTCTGTTCCTGGAAGCAGAGAATCCGAAGAAGGAAATCTCGATGTACATCAACTCGCCGGGCGGCGTGGTGACGTCGGGCCTGGCGATCTACGACACCATACAGTTCATTCGCCCGCCGGTATCGACGCTGTGCACGGGGCAGGCGGCTTCGATGGGCTCGCTGCTGCTCGCGGCCGGCGCGAAGGACATGCGCTTCTCGCTGCCGAACTCGCGGATCATGGTGCACCAGCCCTCCGGCGGCTTCCAGGGCCAGGCCACCGACATCATGCTGCACGCGCAGGAAATCCTGAATCTCAAGAAGCGGCTCAACGAGATCTACGTGAAGCATACCGGCCAGACCTACAAGGCGATCGAGGATGCGCTGGAGCGCGACAAGTTCCTGACCGCCGACATGGCCCGCGACTTCGGCATTGTCGACAAGGTGATCGACAAGCGGCCCGAGGAAGCGGCTGGCACCAAAGCCCCGTAAGGTTGCGGGGGACGGCGTTCGCATTGACCGCGACGCAGTCGCATCCGGCAAATCCGGCCGCTCGCGGCCTGCCTATGCCCAGGCACAGGCAGAAAGTTCCGCTTTCGTGCTGGTTTGGCGGCGTGGCAATCGCGCAACGCTTTGACGAATTTGTCGGTTTTCACCCGTGCGCAAGCCGAAAATCACGGTATTGTCACGGTGTCCGATCCGCGCCCGGTTAGCGAATTCTTGATAGTCGGGTGTCAGCATGGTTGGCTGTGGGGGATCAGATAAGATCGCGGGAGATTCGAGTAAGCCGTGATTCTCACGGGTGTAATGAGTAAGGGTCTTTTCTGGTACGGAATTTGCTCTATCTACCCATTAGGTCCGGTCACGTACCGGAATGGGTCGATCGAGCAACGGGATCGAACGGCGGACGGAGATAAGAATGAGTAAGGTCGGCACGAGCGACTCCAAGAACACGCTGTATTGCTCGTTCTGTGGCAAGAGCCAGCACGAAGTCCGCAAACTGATCGCGGGTCCCACCGTATTCATCTGCGACGAATGCGTTGAACTCTGCATGGACATCATCCGTGAGGAGAACAAGTCCTCGCTGGTGAAGTCGCGCGACGGCATCCCGACGCCGAAGGAAATCTGCAAGGTTCTGGACGACTACGTGATCGGCCAGAGCCATGCCAAGAAGGTGCTGTCGGTCGCCGTTCACAATCACTACAAGCGGCTCAATCACCAGACCAAGCACAACGATGTCGAACTGGCGAAGTCGAACATCCTGCTGATCGGTCCGACCGGTTCGGGCAAGACGCTGCTGGCGCAGACGCTGGCGCGCATTCTCGATGTGCCGTTCACGATGGCGGATGCGACGACGCTGACCGAAGCCGGTTACGTCGGCGAGGACGTCGAGAACATCATCCTGAAGCTGCTGCAGTCGGCCGACTACAATGTCGAGCGCGCGCAGCGCGGCATCGTCTATATCGACGAAATCGACAAGATCAGCCGCAAGTCGGACAATCCGTCGATCACCCGCGACGTGTCGGGCGAGGGCGTGCAGCAGGCGCTGCTGAAGATCATGGAAGGCACCGTTGCCTCCGTGCCTCCGCAGGGCGGCCGCAAGCATCCGCAGCAGGAGTTCCTGCAGGTCGACACCACGAACATTCTCTTCATCTGCGGCGGCGCCTTCTCCGGCCTGGAGAAGATCATCTCCGCGCGCGGCCGTTCGACCTCGATCGGTTTCGCAGCGCAGGTTCTGGCGCCGGAAGACCGCCGCACCGGCGAGATCTTCCGTCACGTCGAGCCGGAAGATCTGTTGAAGTACGGCCTGATCCCTGAATTCGTCGGCCGCCTGCCGGTGGTCGCGACGCTGGAAGATCTGGACGAGGCTTCGCTGAAGAAGATCCTGACCGATCCGAAGAACGCGCTGGTCAAGCAGTACCAACGGCTGTTCGAGATGGAGAACATCGAGCTCACCTTCGCCGACGAGGCGCTTGGCGCGGTTGCCCGCAGGGCGATCGAGCGCAAGACCGGCGCGCGCGGACTGCGTTCGATCCTCGAGAGCATCCTGCTGGAGACCATGTTCGATCTTCCGGGTCTGGAAGGCGTCGAGGAAGTGGTGATCTCGCGCGAAGTCGTCGAGGGAACCGCTCGTCCGCTCTACATCTACGCGGACCGTTCCGACCGTGCGGTCGAGAGCAGCGCCAGCGCCTGATCGCGCTAGCGCCTGACGCGAATGGGTACCCCCCAATTGACGCGGCTGCCGGACGTTCCGGCGGCCGGTGTGGCGCAGGTATTTTCGCGCGTTTCGCCCCGTTTGATGGGCATTTTTCCGTGACTTGACACCCCCGTACCCGATAGCCACCTAATGCTGTCGGTGGCGTGAATCGTGCTTTAGATTCGAAGCAGGATTCATCACCGAAACGATCCGGGGAAGCTGGCGGCGCAAGCTGCCAAATCATCCGGAACCTCCCGGCACCTTGTGGCGGTTGCGCAAGCGAAGCGGACCGCGTCCAAGGGGGCACAACAAAAGGAACAGGCCATGACGACCCCGAAAATCCGGCCAACCATCGTTCACGGCGAAAGCCACTCCTATCCGGTGTTGCCGCTCCGCGACATCGTCGTTTTTCCGCACATGATCGTGCCCCTGTTCGTCGGCCGCGAGAAATCGATCCGCGCGCTCGAAGAGGTGATGAAGAACGACGCGCTGATCCTGCTGGCGACCCAGAAGAACGCTTCCGACGACGATCCAAATCCGGATTCGATCTACGAAGTCGGTACCCTCGCAAGCGTGCTGCAGCTGCTCAAGTTGCCCGACGGCACCGTCAAGGTGCTGGTCGAAGGCCTCGAGCGCGCGCGCGTCGAGAAATATTCCGACCGCACCGAATATTATGAAGCGACCGCGGTTGCGCTCGCCGACACCGACGCCACTTCGGTCGAGGCCGAAGCGCTGTCGCGCTCGGTCGTGTCCGACTTCGAAAGCTATGTGAAGCTGAACAAGAAGATCTCCGCCGAAGTCGTCGGCGTGGTTCAGGCGATCACCGACTTCGCCAAGCTGAGCGATCAGGTCGCCCAGCATCTCGCCGTCAAGATCGCCGATCGCCAGGGCATCCTGGAAACGTTGTCCGTGACGCAGCGCCTGGAGAAGGTGCTGGGCCTGATGGAGAGCGAGATCTCGGTGCTGCAGGTCGAGAAGCGCATCCGCTCGCGCGTCAAGCGCCAGATGGAGAAGACCCAGCGCGAGTATTACCTGAACGAGCAGATGAAGGCGATCCAGAAGGAGCTCGGCGACGACGAAGGTCGCGACGAGCTGGCCGATCTGGAAGAGAAGATTGCCAAGACCAAGCTTTCCAAGGAAGCGCGGGACAAGGCGCAGCATGAATTGAAGAAGCTGCGCCAGATGTCGCCGATGTCCGCGGAAGCGACCGTCGTGCGCAACTATCTCGACTGGCTGCTGTCGATCCCGTGGAACAAGAAGTCCAAGGTCAAGAAGGACCTCGAGGCGGCTCAGGCCGTGCTGGACAACGACCACTACGGGCTCGAGAAGGTCAAGGACCGCATCGTCGAGTATCTGGCGGTGCAGACCCGCGCCAACAAGCTGACCGGACCGATCCTGTGCCTGGTCGGGCCTCCCGGCGTCGGCAAGACCTCGCTCGGCAAGTCGATCGCGAAGGCGACCGGCCGTGAGTTCGTGCGCGTCTCGCTCGGCGGCGTGCGCGACGAGGCCGAGATCCGCGGTCACCGCCGCACCTATATCGGTTCGATGCCCGGCAAGATCATCCAGTCGATGCGCAAGGCCAAGACCTCGAACCCGCTGTTCCTGCTGGACGAGATCGACAAGATGGGCGCCGATTTCCGCGGCGATCCGTCCTCGGCGCTGCTCGAGGTTCTCGACCCCGAGCAGAACTCGACCTTCAACGATCACTATCTGGAGGTCGACTACGATCTGTCGAACGTCATGTTCATCACGACCGCGAATACGCTGAATATTCCCGGGCCCTTGATGGACCGCATGGAGATCATCCGGATCGCCGGCTATACCGAGAACGAGAAGGTCGAGATCGCGCGCAAGCACCTGATCCCGAACGCCATCTCCAAGCATGGCCTCGATTCCAAGGAATGGTCGATCGACGACGATGCCTTGTTGCTGATGATCCGCCGCTACACCCGCGAAGCGGGTGTGCGTAACCTGGAGCGTGAGCTGTCGACACTCGCCCGCAAGGCGGTGAAGGAGCTGATGATCTCCAAGAAGAAGTCGGTCAAGGTCACCGAGAAGACTCTGGAAGAGTTCCTCGGCGTGCCGAAGTACCGCTATGGCGAGATCGAGAGCGAGCCTCAGGTCGGCATCGTGACCGGCCTAGCCTGGACCGATGTCGGCGGCGAGCTGTTGACCATCGAAGGCGTCATGATGCCCGGCAAGGGCAAGATGACGGTGACGGGCAACCTGCGCGACGTGATGAAGGAGTCGATCTCGGCGGCGGCGTCCTACGTCCGCTCGCGGGCGATCAACTACGGCATCGAGCCGCCGCTGTTCGACCGCCGCGACATCCACGTTCACGTCCCCGAGGGTGCGACCCCGAAGGACGGACCGTCGGCGGGTGTTGCGATGGCGACCGCCATCATCTCGGTCATGACCGGCATTCCGGTCCGGCACGATGTCGCCATGACCGGCGAGATCACGCTGCGCGGCAGGGTTCTGCCGATCGGCGGCCTGAAGGAGAAGCTGTTGGCTGCGGCCCGCGGCGGCATCAAGACGGTGTTCATCCCCGAGGACAACGCCAAGGATCTCACGGAGATTTCCGATGCGATCAAGGGCGGCATGGACATCATCCCGGTCGCCCGGCTCGACGACGTCGTCAACAAGGCGCTGGTGCGCCCTCCGGTGGCGATCGTCTGGGAAGAGGACACCAAGGTGCCGGTCAAGACGGAAGGCGGCGACGAAGCCGCAGGCGGCTTGACGGCCCACTGAGTGATGCAAAACTGACGAAAGCGGCGTCCCCCCGGGGCGCCGCTTTTTTGTTGAGGTGGCCCATCTTGCGCCGAAGGGTGGGGCGGGGCTAAACAGTCGGCACAAGGGCGGCTAGCTCAGCTGGTTAGAGCATCTCGTTTACACCGAGAGGGTCGGCGGTTCGAATCCGTCGCCGCCTACCAGCCTTCGCGCTGTGCGCTTCGGCTGGGCATGCCAGCCAGACGCACAGCGCGAAGGCTGTCTCGCCGACCTGTCCGCCGTAGCTCAACGAGCGAAGGCGGAAGCTCGAAGAGCGAAGGCGGACTGTCACCTAGCTGGATTTCTTGACATGGACACCCCTCAAGGCCACGAAGAGAACGCCGACCAGATCGCTTACTGGAACGGGCCGGGCGGACAGCGCTGGGCGGATCGGCAGGCGGCGCAGGATATCCTGCTGAAGCCGATCGCCGATCTTCTGATCGACCGCGCCAAGCCGAAGACAGGCGAGCGCGTCATCGACGTCGGCTGCGGCAGCGGCGCCACCACGATCGCGTTCGGGCACAAGGTCGCGCCATCAGGTCATGTGTTCGGCATCGATGTCTCCGGTCCGATGCTGGAACGGGCGCGGCAGAGTGCGCCGAAGGATTTGCCGGTCGATTTCGCGCTGGCGGATGCCACGGTCTATCCGTTCGATCCCGAAAGCTTCGATCTGCTGGCCTCGCGGTTCGGCGTGATGTTCTTCGCCGATCCAGCGCTGTCATTTACCAACTTGCGCAAGGCGCTGCGGCCGTCGGGACGGCTGGCGTTCGCCTGCTGGCGCGAGCCGCGCGAAAACCCGTTCTTCATGGCGCCGCTGCAGGCGGTCTACAAGCACGTCCCGAAACTGCCGCCGCAGGGGCCGGAAGATCCCGGACCGTTTGCGTTCGCCTCCGAGGCGCGTGTCAATCGTATCCTCGGCGCGGCCGGTTTTGCCGGCATTGCGATGGAGCCGTGCAATCTCACGCTCGACGTCGCGCTCGGACGTGGTCTCGAAGCGGCGGTACAGAGCGCGTTCGAAATCGGACCTGCCAGCCGCGCGCTGGAGGGCCATCCGCCGGAGACCCGCGCTGCCGCCACCAATTCGGTTCGGGAGGTGCTGGCGACCTTCGCCAAGGGCGACACGGTGCCGCTGCCGGCGTCGATCTGGATCGTGACCGCGCGGGCGGGATAAACCCGGTGCGACGCCTTGCGAGCCGGAGTTCTACTTTGCATGGGGTTGTTTTCGCAATTTTGCGTCCGCGTAGCATGTAGCCCGGATGAGCGAAGCGATATCCGGGACCACTCTAACGCCATCCCGGATGTCGTTTCGCTCATCCGGGCTACGAACTGGATCGTGCCCGCGAATCCGGGGTTAATCCCCGGCGCGTCAACGGCGGCGAAGACTTAAGCCCGCTCTTCCCAGATCATCGCCAGATGCACGATGGTCTCGGCCGCCTTTTCCATGTCCTGGCGGCTGACCCACTCCAGCCGCGAATGGAAGGCGTGCTCGCCGGCGAAGATGTTGGGGCAGGGCAGGCCCATGAACGACAGCCGTGAGCCGTCGGTGCCGCCGCGGATCGAACTGCGCACCGGTGTGAGGCCGGCGCGGTGGATCGCCTCGATCGCGTAGTCGACGGTCTCGGGGTGGCGGTCGATCACCTGCTTCATGTTGCGGTATTGCGGCTTGACCTCCATCCGGTAGGTCGAGCGCGGATAGTCCTTCATCACGGTCTTGACGATGTCCTCCAGCAGAGTTTCCTTTTGCTTGAGGCCCTCGTCGTTGAAATCGCGCACGATGAAGCCGATCGTTGCCTGCTCCAGCGCGCCGGAAATACCAACCGGATGCAGAAAACCCTCCTTGCCCTCGGTGGTCTCGGGCGAGCAGGTGTCTTTTGGCAGACGATCGACGATCGCCGCCGCGATCTTGATCGCGTGCTCCATCTTGCCTTTGGCGAAGCCTGGATGGGTCGAGACGCCCTCGATGATGATGGTGGCGCCGTCGGCCGAAAAAGTCTCGTCCTCGATATTCCCCGCGGTTTCGCCGTCCATCGTGTAGGCGAAATCGGCGCCGAGCTTCTTCAGGTTGACCTTGTCGACGCCGCGGCCGATCTCTTCATCGGGGGTGAAGAGTATCTTGATGGCGCCATGCTTCACTTGCGGATTCGCAATCAGGAACTGCGCCGCGTCCATGATCTCGGCGAGGCCGGCCTTGTTGTCGGCGCCGAGCAGCGTGGTGCCGTCGGTCGTGATGATGTCGTTGCCGATCTGGTCGGCAAGGGCGGGATGATCCGATGATCGTATCACTTGGGCCGGATCGCCCGGCAGCACGATATCGCCGCCGCGATAGTTCTTTACGATCTGCGGCTTGACGTTCGCACCGGTACAATCGGGCGAAGTGTCCATATGCGAGCAGAAGCAGATTGTGGCGACTCGCTTGTCGGTGTTGGCCGGAATGGTCGCGTAGACATAGCCGTGCTCATCGAGATGGGCGTCGGCGAGCCCGATCGCCTGCAGCTCGGCCGCGAGCAGGCGGCCCAGGTTCTTCTGCTTCTCGGTGGAAGGGCAGGTCGGCGAGTCCGGATCGGACTGGGTGTCGATCACGACATAGCGCAGGAAGCGTTCGGTCACGGTGTGGGTAAAGGCGAGGGGAGAAGCCAGCATGACAATCCGGATGAAGAGAACGGGCCAAGCCCGACAACTGAGACGTTAGAGACGGGCGCTATGAGTATGGCTCTATAACAGAAAAGCGCCATTCCGGGTCCCCGCCGGAATGGCGCTTTAGGTCCGATCAGAAGGGACGCCGTATCAGACGGCTTCCTTGAGTTCCTTGGCGGCACGGAAGGCGACCTTCTTGCTGGCCTTGATCTGGATCGCTTCGCCGGTGGCGGGGTTGCGGCCCATGCGGGCGGCGCGCTTGCGGACCTGGAGGATGCCGAGGCCGACGATGCGGATGCGCTCGCCCTTCTTCAGGTGTTTTGTGATCCTGCCGACCATGTCGGTCAGAATCGCCTCGGCGGCCTTCTTCGACAGTTCGTGCTCTTCCGCGATATCCGCGGCCAGATGCTTGAGCGTCACGGTGGCTGGAGTCGCTGCTTTCTTCGCCATATTTGGCCCTCCTCGTTGGTTAATGGCTTAAGCTCGGGTTTTCGGGCGAAGCCTGCCTCGCCTCGATAGCGGGGCTGGATCGTGATCCACGCCGGAAAACCGCGTCCGTCAGAGACCTGAACCTCCGGATTCCGACGCGAGCGGAACGGCGAAGATTTCAAGAAACTTAGACGTATCAGGCCTTAAATGATTCGGGTGGTGGCTGCCTACGCTGATTTGCCTGAAAACAAGCCGTTTTTTGCATCGGCGTCGCAGAAATGCCCATCTGGCAAGGGGATTCGCAACGTCCTTGACTAACGTAAGGCAGGCCTTTATGCCCTCGGTCCTGCGCGGATCACGAGTTGATTACGGCATCCGCGGGAGTAGCTCAGTTGGTTAGAGCGCCGCCCTGTCACGGCGGAGGCCGCGGGTTCGAGTCCCGTCTCTCGCGCCATTATTTCAATGGCTTAACAGCGCAAACGGAAAAGGCCGCCCATCGGGCGGCCGTTTTTATTCCGGTCAAATCATTATCGTTTAGCGGACCAACGACACGTCCGAGCTGGTGACAACCACCGGCTTGCCCGCCTTCGTGACATGGGCGGTCTGTGTGAAATCCGAACCGGTGCGTGCCGAGATACCGAAAGCCGCCACCGCGATGCCTGCGACGAGCGCGACGACCACAATCTTCAGGTGCGTGCTGCGGTCTGCAGAGTGAATTGAGTGGTTCATGAGAGCCTCCCCGGGGCGCCAATGCCGCCCTCTGTTGGGAAGAGACGTACGCCCACACTGTTTCAGGATGGTTTCGCGCCTTCCTCAAAATGGTTTCATCTGTGGCTTTTTGGCCAGATTTCTTGCCCGTTTCTTGCCCGGCTTGCGCAAGGTCGCAGATCGGCCGAAAATGTTCTCAGGCGCGGTAACGGCGCTCGGGAGAAAAACAATAATGAAAACAACGAAACTCACCCGCCGGGGCCTGCTCGGCGCGGCTTCCGCCACTTGGGCCACCGCGATCCTCGGCCAACCCGCCAAAGCTGCCGCCGCCGAGTTCGACTTCAAGCTCGGCGTCAATACGCCGGAAACCCATCCGCTGACGATCAGGCTGACCGAGGCGGCCAGGGCGATCGGCGCGCAATCGTCGGGCCGGCTCAATGTCACCGTGTTTTCCAACAGCCAGCTCGGCGGCGATCCCGAGATGCTGTCGCAGGTCCGCTCCGGCGGTATCGAACTGCTGGCGGTGCCTAGTCTCACGCTGTCAATCCTGGTGCCGATGTCAGGCCTGCCGAGCATCGGCTTCGCGTTCCAGTCCTATGACCAGGTATGGGCGGCGATGGACGGCGGCGTCGGTGAGGTCGTGCGCGAGGCCATCGGCAAGGCCGGGATCGTTCCGATGAAGAAGATCTGGGACAACGGTTTTCGGCAGATCACCTCGTCGTCGAGCCGGCAGCTCAACAGCGTCGACGATCTCAGGGGATTCAAGATTCGCGTGCCCGTCACGGCATTGCTGACATCGCTGTTCTCCGGGCTCGGCGCGCTGCCGTCGAGCATCAGCTACAACGAACTCTACTCGGCGCTGCAGACCCACATCGTCGAGGGGCAGGAGAACCCGCTGGCGCAGGTGTCGACCGGCAAGCTGTACGAGGTGCAGAAATACTGCGCGCTGTCGAACCATTGCTGGAGCGGCTACTGGATCGTCGCCAACCGCCGCGCGCTGGCGGCGTTGCCCGCGGATCTGCAGGAAATCGTCAGCAGCAATTTCGATGCGGCTGCGGTCAAGGAGCGCGCCGATCTCGTCGAGATGGACCGCTCGCTGCAGGCCGAACTGACGGCCAAGGGCATGACCTTCAACACGCCCGATCCGGTGCAGTTCAGGGCGGCGCTGGTGAAGGCTGGCTTCTACACGCAGTGGCAGAAGACCTATGGCGAGCAGGCCTGGACGCAGCTCGAGAAATATACGGGCAAGCTGACCTGAGGGCGCGTGCGCGCGAAGCCCACGGTCCTGCCGGATCTCGTCATCAAGAATGGCCTGCAACTTTGGCTAAAGGGAGAAAATGCCATGCCGACAATGTCGAGCCGCCGTGCGGTGATAGGGGGAGCCGCCGCGCTGGGCTCACTCACGATCTTTAGCCGGTCCGGTCTTGCCGCGGACTTCAAGTTCCGCCAATTCCATAATCAGGCCCTCTCAAGCCCGCTGCACAAGCGGCTGGTCGAGATGTGGGCGGCGGTGAAGACGGAGACCAATGGCCGAGTCGACACCGAGGTATTTGCGGAGAATGCGGGCATTCAGGGCTCGGACCCGGCTGCTCTCAAGATGGTGATCTCCGGCGAGCTCGACTTCTTCACGCTGATGGGCGGCATTCTCGGCCAGTCGGTGCCAGTCGCTGAAGTGCAGCAGGTGCCGTTCGCTTTCAAGACGGCGAGCGACGCTCACGCCGCCGCGGACGGTGCGCTCGGCGTCTATCTGCGCGAAGAAATGGCGGCAAAGGGTTTGCACGGCTTCCCGGTGATGGCCTTCGACAATGGCATGCGCCAGACGTCGACCACCAGTCGGCCGATTCTGGTTCCAAAGGATTTCGACGGCATCCGCATCCGCTTGCCTGCCGGGCAGATGTTCACCGACACGTTCAAGGCGCTCGGTGCCGAGCCTGTGACAATCAACGTCAACCAGATCTATGGCGGGCTCAAGGACGGCAAGGTCGACGCCCAGGAAAATCCCCTGGCCGTTACGGAGGTGTTCAAGCTCTACGAAGTGCAGAAGTACATGGCCATGACCAACCACATGTGGTCGGGCTTCAACCTGATGGCCAACCTCGCTCTCTGGCGGAAGCTGCCGGCCGATATCCAGGCTGTGATTGAGCGCAACGCCACCAAGTACGTGCGCCTGCAGCGCGAAGAACAGGGGGCATTCAACGGCGGCCTGCGCAAGACGCTGACCGAGCGTGGCATGGTGTTCAACGACGTGGACCAGGAGCTGTTCCGCGCCCGCATGGCCCCTGTGTATGCCGTCTGGAAAGAGAAACTCGGCGCCAAGTGCTGGTCCCTGCTCGAAGGGCATGTCGGCAAGCTCGGCTGAGCACGTCTTGGAAAATGCGCTGCCTCAACTCGCCCGCTTGATATCTTCGCGGATCGTCCGCACCGCCAAGATGAACAACAGCGCGCCGACCGAGGTGGTGACCGCGGCCGACAGCAGCGAATAGCGCACGGCGTTGGCGCCATAATCGTTCTTCAGCGCGTCGTTGATCATGCCGACGGCGAGCGGACCGACGCCCTGGCCGAAGCAGGTCGCGGTCAGGGCGATGATGGCGGACGCCAGCGCTCGCATGCTGGGGCGCGCCACGGTCTGCGCGATCGCAAAGATCGGCCCAAGATGAAAGCCGACCAGGAACGAGGTCAGCGACAACGCCGCGACCATGGTCGTAAAATCCTGCGTCAGCATGCAGACGGCAAACACCGGGCCGGCAAGGAATGACGTGATCGCCGGCGCCCATAATTTCCAGCGATCGTCGCGTTGGCTGATCCGCGCCACCACGAGCCCGCCGACCAGCGTGCCGGCCATCCCGAACAGCCCCTTGAAGGTGCCGGCATAGGTGCCGATCTCGGCGCTGGACAGATGATGCACCCGCGCCAGGAACGGCGGGATCCAGGCCGCGGTGGCGTAGTTGGTGTAGGTGGTGAGGCAAAAGCCGATCAGCACGATGACGAAGCTCTGTTGCGAGGCGAGGAACCGAAGCGTCGGCCCGAGCGGCTCCGGCGTGAACGTCTCCGCCATGGCGCCGCGCTTCGGCTCGGAGATCGTCAGCCACAGCACGGCGGCGAGCGCGATGCCGGGCAGGCCGGCGGTGAAGAAGGCCATGCGCCAGCCGTAGTGCTGGTTGACATAGCCGCCGATGAAATAGCCGAGGAAGATGCCGAGATAGGTGCCGATCGCGAAGATGCCGAGCGCCCGCGGCCGCTCGTTCTTGGCGAAGAGATCGGCGATCAACGACTGCGAAGCCGGACTGCTGGCGGATTCGCCGATGCCGACGCCCATTCTGGCGAGCGCCAGGCTGGTGACGCTGGTTGCCATGCCGCACAGGAACGTCATCGCGCTCCAGAACGCGAACGCTGCGGCCACGATGTTGCGACGGTTGATCCGGTCGGCGACGCGCGCAATCGGAATCCCGACCAGTGAATAGAACAGCACGAAGCCGAAGCCCGCGAGCAGGCCCATCATGGTGTCGCTGAGCGCAAACTCCTTTTTGATCGGCTCGATCAGGACGTTGAAGATGGTGCGGTCGAGGAAGTTCAGCGCGTAGACGACGGTCAGGACGCCAAGGACGTAATACCGGCGCATCGAGGGTTTGGCAGCGGCATTCACCTCTGCCGCTACCCGCGGCGCAAAATCGACCATGGTTTCCCCCTCGGACTATCTTTGGCTGATTCGATCCCGTCACGCCTCGCGAATGAAATTCCCCGCCTCGAATTCGACCGGGGGAGCCTCGTGATCGAACGTGACCCCTGCGGGATCGCGCCCCTCTTCCATGGCCGCGAGCTGGTCGCCCAGCAGGCGGCGGATCATCAGGATGCCGCGGTCGCTCTGACCAAAGTGCTCTTCCGAATGCAGCGTCACCGGCCCCTGGCCTGTCTGCGCCTCGTAATCGCCGGGGAATTGCTGGTGTTCCTGTTCGGTCATGTCCCACCAGAACTTGCCGTTGAATTTCGAGCGCATCCGGCCGATGTCGCCCGACTGCTTGACCCGGCCGGCGACATAGATGCGGAACGAGGTGTCGTCGATCGGCAGCGTCCAGCCGATCGACTCGACGCGGGCGAACTGCGCCACGCGCGGGTTCGGCACCACGCGCAGCGTGGGGAGGGCGGCTTCCGTCACCCGGTAGAAAACCTTGCCGTCGTCCTGCTGCCGGATCGACCGCACGGTGACGCCGCGCGGCGAGGTCTCGAATTTCACCTCCGGCATCGAGGCCAT
The DNA here is from genome assembly GCF_900099825.1 of Bradyrhizobium ottawaense. Classification (NCBI taxonomy): domain Bacteria; kingdom Pseudomonadati; phylum Pseudomonadota; class Alphaproteobacteria; order Hyphomicrobiales; family Nitrobacteraceae; genus Bradyrhizobium; species Bradyrhizobium ottawaense. The sequence continues at coordinate 7,452,612 of NZ_LT629693.1, forward strand.
CATGTTGGTGAACTGGGGGCCCGAGAAGGATCCGTGCAGAACCGGCACGTGGTAGGGATCGACCACATTTTCAAAATGCTGCAGCCAGTTGCAGGGAATGACGGCCGGGCCGCCGCCGCCAATGGAGGAATCGTCGGCCTCGACGAACTCGCCGTCGTCCATGTTCTCCAGGCATTCGTAGCGCGGCAGCACCGGCTTTTTCTCGGATGGCCCGAGATAGGCGAAGATCAGGCCGTAGCGCTCCTGCACCGGGTACCAGGGCTGGCGCACCTTGTCCTTGAATTGGCCGCCGTCGGGTTCGCAGGGCTGTTCGAGGCAATGGCCTTCGGTGTCGAACTTCCAGCCATGGTAGCAGCAGCGGATGCCGTCTTCCTCGACCTTGCCGTAATAGAGCGTGGTGCCGCGGTGGCAGCAGCGGGCGTGCAGCAGGCCGACCCGGGCGTGCTTGTCGCGGAAAAGCACCAGATCCTCAGCCAGCACGCGCACTTTTCTGGGGATATCGGTGGCGTCGGTGACGAGGCCGATCGGGTGCCAGTAGCGCCGCAGCAGTTCGCCCATCGGTGTGCCGCGGCCGACCGACGTCAGTTCGGTCCGGGTGGTGGACGGCTTCATGGCGTAGCCGGTCCCGCGATCGCGATCCCGCTGGGTAATGTTCATGCCGGTTCCTCCCGCCACGGCTTTGGCGCCGCGGTCGCTTGACGATTGATCCAAGTCAAATCTGATCAAAGTCAAATCGAGATCGATGACATTGTCAACGATCTCGTGGTAGGCTTCGGTTTCCTTGGCAGGGGCGCGCTTTGTTGGCAGAGATTTGGTGATGAGCCAGAAAGCGAAGAAACAGACGCCTCCGCCCGCGGCCGGGAACGCCGAGGAGTTGGCGCCGATTACCGCGATGATGTCGTCGCGGCTGATGGTGCTGGCCAACCTGCTCAAGCGCGGCGCGATCCTGCGCTACAAGCGGCTGGCCGGGCTGTCTTCGGTCGAGTTCGGCCTGGTGGCCTCGCTCGGACGGCATCCGCCGATGAGCGTTGCCCGGTTGGCCGAGGCAGTCGGCATGGACAAGGGCCAGATCAGCCGGGCCTTGGCCGAACTGGTGTCGCGCAAGCTGGTCGCCAAGGCCGACAACCCCCGGGATAACCGGGAGACGCTGGTTTGCCTGACCAAGGCCGGGCTCGCCGCTCATGATGTTATTGTGGCGGGCGCACAGGAGCGAAACCGGCGGCTGCTGGAACTGCTCAGCAAGGAAGATCTGGAGGCGCTGCTGCGGCAAATCGATCGCCTGACCGCGACCGCTGCCCAAATGCTCGCCGCCGAGAAGGATTTGAGCTGACGTCAGGCCCGAATTTCGGGCAGCGGACAATGCCCCTCGCGCTGGTTGGTGACGGCAGGAACACGCCACTTTTTCGGGTTGTCCCGGCGCCGGATCGGCCGATGAAAGCGTCAAGATAGCTTGTCTTGCGCCCTCTGTTGCGCTGCGCTAAGCCTCAAGAATAATTCCAATCAGCGAATCTGCGGCTGTCCGAAACCGCAGGAAAAGGCACCGCCGATGAACGGCATCCTGCAGAATTACCTTCCACTTGTGGTGTTTATCGGGGTGGCGGCCCTCATCGGTCTGGTACTGCTGATTGCCCCGTTCATCGTCGCGTTCCAGCAGCCGGATCCGGAAAAGCTCTCCGCCTATGAATGCGGATTCAACGCTTTTGACGACGCCCGCATGAAGTTCGACGTCCGCTTCTATCTGGTCGCGATCCTTTTCATCATCTTCGACCTCGAAGTGGCGTTCCTGTTCCCGTGGGCGGTGGCATTCGGCAAGCTCGGCGCCACCGGATTCTGGTCGATGATGGTGTTCCTGGCCGTGCTGACGGTCGGCTTTGCCTATGAATGGAAGAAAGGCGCGCTCGAATGGGATTGAGCCCCACAGTCACTGCAGCGTCTTCGCCGGCGATCGCGCCGGCGCCGAAGGGCATTCTCGATCCCGCCACCGGCCGGCCGGTCGGCGCTAACGATCCGTATTTCCTCGAGGTCAACCACGAGCTCTCGGACAAGGGCTTCTTCGTCGCGGCCACCGACGACCTGATCACCTGGGCGCGCACCGGCTCGCTGATGTGGATGACCTTCGGTCTGGCCTGCTGCGCGGTCGAGATGATGCAGGTGTCGATGCCGCGCTACGACGTCGAGCGTTTCGGCTTCGCGCCGCGCGCTTCGCCGCGGCAGTCCGACGTCATGATCGTCGCGGGCACGCTGACCAACAAGATGGCGCCGGCGTTGCGCAAGGTCTACGACCAGATGCCCGAGCCGCGCTACGTGATCTCGATGGGGTCGTGCGCCAATGGCGGCGGCTACTATCACTATTCCTACTCGGTCGTGCGCGGCTGCGACCGTATCGTGCCGATCGACATCTACGTGCCCGGCTGCCCGCCGACGGCGGAAGCGCTGCTGTACGGCGTGCTGCTGCTGCAGAAGAAGATCCGGCGCATCGGGACCATCGAACGCTAAGGTTTTAAGCTAATGGACGACGGCAAGCTCGACGCCTTGGGGCAGACGATTGTTAGCGCGCTTCCGGGTGCCGCCAGCGCCCATTCGGTCGCGTTCAACCAGCTCACCGTCACGGTGGAAGCGGGCAAGATCGTCGACGTCGTGAAATTCCTGCGCGACGATCCGAACTGCCGCTTCGTCAACTTCACCGACGTCACCGCGGTCGATTATCCCGGCCGCGAGAAGCGCTTCGACGTGGTCTACCACCTGCTGTCGCCGACGCTGAACGCGCGCATCCGCCTGCGGGCCGAAGCCGACGAGACCACGCAGGTGCCGTCGATCATCGACGTGTTTCCCGGCGCCGACTGGTTCGAGCGCGAGTGCTACGACCTCTACGGCGTGATCTTCACCGGCCATCCCGACATGCGGCGGCTCCTGACCGATTACGGCTTCGACGGCCATCCGCTGCGCAAGGACTTTCCGCTCACCGGTTTCGTCGAGGTCCGCTACGACGACCAGGAGAAGCGGGTGCTCTACGAGCCGGTCCGCCTCAACCAGGAATTCCGCAAATTCGATTTCCTCTCGCCTTGGGAAGGCGCGGACTATCTGCTGCCGGGCGATGAGAAGGCTGAGCCGAAGGCCTGACCATGAACGAACAGAACCTGCGTAATTTCACCATCAACTTTGGGCCGCAGCATCCGGCGGCCCATGGCGTGCTGCGTCTCGTCCTTGAACTGGACGGCGAAGTGGTCGAGCGCGTCGATCCGCATATCGGCTTGCTTCACCGCGGCACCGAAAAGCTGATCGAACAGAAGACCTATCTGCAGGCGATCCCATATTTCGACCGGCTCGATTATGTCGCGCCGATGAACCAGGAGCACGCGTTCTGTCTCGCGGCGGAAAAGCTGCTCGGCATCACGGTGCCGCGCCGCGGCCAGTTGATCCGCGTCTTGTATTGCGAGATCGGCCGCATTCTCTCTCACTTGCTCAACGTCACCACGCAGGCGATGGACGTCGGCGCGCTGACCCCGCCGCTGTGGGGTTTTGAAGAGCGCGAAAAGCTGATGGTGTTCTACGAGCGCGCCTCGGGCTCGCGCATGCATGCGGCCTATTTCCGCCTCGGCGGCGTGCATCAGGACCTGCCGACGAAGCTGATCGACGATATCGATGCTTGGTGCGATCCGTTCCTGCAGGTCGTCGCCGACCTCGAAACGCTCCTGACCGGCAACCGCATCTTCAAGCAGCGCAACGTCGACATCGGCGTGGTGTCGCTGAAGCAGGCGTGGGAGTGGGGCTTCTCAGGCGTGATGGTGCGCGGCTCGGGCGCCGCCTGGGACCTGCGCAAGTCGCAGCCTTACGAATGCTACGCCGAAATGGATTTCGACATTCCGATCGGCAAGAACGGCGATTGCTACGACCGCTACTGCATCCGCATGGAAGAGATGCGGCAGTCGGTGCGGATCATGAAGCAATGCATCCAGAAGCTGCGCGCGCCGGACGGGCAGGGAGCGGTCGTCGTCGACGACAACAAGATCGCGCCGCCGCGCCGTAGCGAGATGAAGCGCTCGATGGAAGCGCTGATCCATCACTTCAAGCTCTACACCGAAGGCGTTCACGTACCGGCCGGCGAAGTCTATGTCGCGGTCGAGGCGCCGAAGGGCGAGTTCGGCGTCTATCTGGTCGCCGACGGCAGCAACAAGCCCTACAAGTGCAAGATCCGCGCGCCGGGCTTTGCCCATCTGCAGGCGATGGATTTCATCTGCAAGGGCCATCTGCTGGCCGACGTTTCAGCCATCCTCGGTTCGCTCGATATCGTGTTCGGAGAGGTCGATCGGTGACGGCGCAGGCGCCCATCCAGTTTGACCGGGTGTCGGGCGTGCTCGAAGGCGCGAACGCATGGGAGCGTTTGGCCGCGGTCGCGCTGACGCTGGGCTCCAAGGTGGGCGCGAACTTCTCGCATCGCGGCTACAATCTCTGCGCCAATCTGCTGCGCAAGGCGCTGACCGAGCGCGGCATCCAGGTCAGGCTCAACCCCGATGCGGTCTTCGAGTTTCCCTACGGCGACGGCTACTGGAGCAAGTTGCTCAACCGCAACTTCAGCTACGAGAATGAACTCGAACTGTTGTTCAGGGATTCCGCCGATATCGATTACACGCTGCTCGATTGCGGCGCCAACTACGGCTACTGGTCGGTGCTGGTCTCGAGCAAGCCGTTCGGTTCGCACAAGGCGATCGCGATCGAACCGTCGGGGCAGAATTACCCGAAGCTCGCCAACAACGCCAAAATCAACGGCAATCGCTTCGAAGTCTTGAAGTGCGCGATCGGGTCCGCGCGCGGCACCGCGCGCCTTTCCGGCACCAAGCATGAGGCGTTCAGCATCGCCGGCGACCAGTCCGGCGGCGAGGAAGTGCCGGTCCTCGCGCTCGACAATCTGCTGGATGACGGCAAGATCGCCGCAAACGGCAAATACCTGATCAAGCTCGACGTCGAGGGCGTCGAGATCGAGGCCATGAAGGGGGGCGCCCGCCTGATGCAGGGCGACAGCGTCCTGTTGTGCGAGGAGCATGGCAACGATGCCCGGCATACCGTGTCGCGCTACATCCTCGAACAGACCCCGCTGACGCTGATCGTCTTCGATCCGCGCAGCAATCGCCTTGAAACCGTGACCGAGCTTTCGATCCTCGATCGCATCAAGGTTTCAACCCACGTCGGCTACAACGTGTTCGGCACCGCAAGCGCATTCTGGCTCGACCGGATCAATGCGCTCAATGCGAAAGCCGCGCGCCGCGCGCAATGAGAGACTGAACGATGTCCGTCCGCCGCCTCGCACCGAAGGAATTGCAGCCCGCGAATTTCACGTTCTCGGACGAGAATCTCGCCTGGGCGAAAGCGCAGATCGCCAAATATCCGCCCGGTCGTCAGGCGTCGGCGGTGATCGCGATCCTGTGGCGCGTGCAGGAACAGCACGAGGGCTGGGTTTCGGAAGCGGCGATCCGCGCCGTCGCCGACCTGCTCGACATGCCCCATATCCGCGTGCTGGAAGTGGCGACCTTCTACACCATGTTCCAGCTGCAGCCGGTCGGCAAGAAAGCCCACGTCCAGGTCTGCGGCACCACGCCGTGCCGCCTGCGCGGCGCGGCTGATATCATCGAGGTGTGCCAGAGCCGGATCCACCACGATCCCTTCCATCTGTCGAAGGACGGCAATTTCAGCTGGGAAGAGGTCGAGTGCCTCGGTGCCTGCGTGAACGCGCCGATGGTGCTGATCTGGAAGGACACCTACGAGGACCTGACCAAGGAAAACTTCGGCAAGGTGCTTGATGGTTTCGCTTCCGGCAATCCGCCGAAGCCGGGCCCGCAGATCGACCGTCAGTTCTCCGCGCCGGTGGGTGGCCCGACGACGCTGAAGGAATCCACATGACGCGCGACGGCATATTGTCCGCAAACCGGCCGGGGAAGGGCAGCGCGATGAAGAACTGGCGCTATATCGGCCTGCACGCCGTGGCGGCGGCGACGTTCATTTTTCTGCTGCAGCGTTACGCGTTGAGCGCGACGCTGGAATCCAGCCTGTTGTGGGCGGTGACCTTCGGCGGCTGCGCCGCGGGTCTCGCTTACGCCCAATCCAATCGTTGATCCCAGGAAGTTCCCAGTCATGCTCGACGACAAGGATCGCATCTTCAAAAACCTCTACGGCCTCCACGACTGGGGCCTCGAGGGCGCGCGCCGGCGTGGCGCCTGGGACGGCACCAAGGGGATCATCGACAAGGGCCGCGACTGGATCATCAGCGAGATGAAGGCCTCCGGCCTGCGCGGGCGCGGCGGAGCGGGCTTTCCGACCGGGCTGAAATGGTCGTTCATGCCGAAGGAGTCCACCGACGGGCGGCCGAGCTATCTGGTGGTCAATGCCGACGAGTCCGAGCCCGGCACCTGCAAGGACCGCGAGATCATGCGGCACGATCCGCATCTCCTGGTCGAAGGCTGCCTGATCGCAAGCTTCGCGATGGGCGCGCATGCCTGCTACATCTATGTCCGCGGCGAATTCATTCGCGAGCGGGAACATCTGCAGGCCGCGATCGACCAGGCCTATGAGGCCAGGCTGGTCGGCAAGGACAACATCAACGGCTGGCCGTTCGACATCTACGTCGCGCATGGCGCCGGCGCCTATATCTGCGGCGAAGAGACTGCACTTCTGGAGAGCCTCGAGGGCAAGAAGGGCCAGCCGCGCCTGAAGCCGCCATTCCCGGCCAATGTCGGCCTTTACGGCTGCCCGACCACCGTCAACAACGTCGAATCCATCGCGGTGGCACCGGACATCCTGCGGCGCGGCGCGGCGTGGTTTGCCGCCATCGGCCGGCCCAACAATGTCGGCACCAAGCTGTTTTGTATTTCCGGCCATGTCGAGCGGCCCTGCAACGTCGAAGAGGCGATGGGGATTCCGTTCCGCGAATTGATCGAGCGCCATTGCGGCGGCATTCGCGGCGGCTGGGACAATCTCAAGGCGGTGATCCCCGGTGGTTCGTCGGTGCGCATGGTGCCCGCCGAGCAGATCATCGACACGCCGATGGATTTCGACAGCCTGAGCAAGCTGCGCTCCGGCCTCGGTACCGCCGCCGTCATCGTGATGGACAAGTCGACCGACCTGATCCGGGCGATCGCGCGCATCTCCTATTTCTACAAGCACGAGAGCTGCGGCCAGTGCACGCCGTGCCGCGAAGGCACCGGCTGGATGTGGCGGGTTTTGACCCGCATGGCCGACGGCCGCGCCCACAAGCGCGAGATCGACATGCTGCTGGAAGTAACCAAGCAGGTCGAAGGCCACACCATCTGCGCGCTCGGCGATGCGGCGGCCTGGCCGATCCAGGGCCTGATCGCGCATTTCCGTCACGAGATCGAAGAGCGTATCGACCAGTATTCGCACAAGGCCGACATTGACGATGCCGGCATACTCGACCCCGTCAACATGGTGGCGGCGGAGTGATGGTGATGTCGCAACCGAGCTTCTGGTGGCAGAAATACGGGACGCTGGCGCAGATGGCGCAGGCGACCGTGGCGCTGCTCGGCTTTGTTGCGATCCTGATCCAGATCAACGAGATCCGGACCAACAACCGCGCCGCCAGCGCGCGGGCGGCGTTTCTGGGCTACACCGATCTGGCGTTCAAGAATCCGAAGTTCTCCTATCCTGACTACGACAGGATCAGGGCGGCCGGTCGCGACGAGCAGGTCCAGTACGAGAGTTTCGTCACGTATTTCCTCTACGCCTGCGAGGAGACGATTGCCGCATTCGCCGACAAGCGCGAATGGCAGGCCTCCTGCGATTACGATTTGAAACCGCATCTGCCGTTCCTGTGCGAGAAGAACGCGGCGCAGCCGGCCTATCTCGCCACCTACGGCACCGAGACCCAGCAATGGGTCAAGACGTCCATGAAGACCGCCAGCGTTACACCGCCAGACTGCAAGCTGGGAAAGACCTGAGATCGCAATGACCAAACTCATCGTCGATGGCAAAGAGATCGATGTCCCCGCGGAATACACGCTGCTGCAGGCGTGCGAGGCCGCAGGCGCCGAAATTCCGCGCTTCTGCTACCACGAACGGCTGTCGATCGCCGGCAATTGCCGGATGTGCCTCGTCGAGGTGAAGGGCGGCCCGAAGCCGGTCGCGAGCTGCGCCTGGGCCGTGCGTGATTGCCGTCCGGGTCCGAAGGGCGAGCCGCCGGAAATCTCGACGCGTTCGCCGATGGTCAAGAAGGCCCGCGAAGGCGTGATGGAGTTCCTGCTGATCAACCACCCGCTGGATTGCCCGATCTGCGACCAGGGCGGCGAGTGCGACCTGCAGGACCAGGCGATGGGCTACGGCGTCGATACCTCGCGCTTCGCCGAGAACAAGCGCGCAGTCGAGGACAAGTATCTCGGCGCGCTGGTCAAGACCTCGATGAACCGCTGCATCCAGTGCACGCGTTGCGTCCGCTTCTCCGCCGAAGTCTGCGGCGCGCCGGAAATGGGCGCGACCGGCCGCGGCGAGGACATGGAGATCACGACTTATCTGGAATCGGCGCTGACCTCCGAATTGCAGGGCAATCTGGTCGACATCTGCCCGGTCGGTGCGCTGACCTCGAAGCCGTATGCGTTCGCGGCGCGCCCGTGGGAGCTTGGCAAGACCCAGTCGGTCGACGTCATGGACGGCGTCGGTTCGGCCATTCGCGTCGATACCCGCGGCCGCGAAGTGATGCGGATCCTGCCGCGCATCAACGAGGCCGTGAACGAGGAATGGATTTCCGACAAGACCCGCCACATCGTCGATGGCCTGCGCACCCAGCGGCTCGACCGGCCCTATATCCGTGAGAACGGCCAGCTCCGCGCCGCCTCCTGGCCGGAAGCCTTTGCCGCGATTGCCGCCAAGGCCGGCCGGATCGACGGCAAGCGCATCGGCGCGGTTGCCGGCGACGTCGCCGCGGTCGAAGAGATGTTCGCGCTGAAGGAACTGCTGGCGAAATGCGGCTCGTCCAATCTGGCGGTGCAGGGCGGCGACGCCTTCGATACGAAGTTGGGCCGTGGTTCCTACATCTTCAACCCGACCATCGCCGGCATCGAGCAGGCCGACGCGCTCCTGATCATCGGTTCCAACCCGCGCAAGGAAGCCGCCGTTCTCAACGCCCGGATCCGCAAGCGCTGGCGCTCGGGCCAGCTCAAGGTCGGCGTGATCGGCGCCAAGGCCGACATGACCTACGATTACGACTATCTCGGCGCGGGCACGGATTCTCTCAGCGAACTCGCCGCCGGCAAGAATGCCTTTGCCGACGTGCTGAAGGGCGCCAAGAAGCCGATCGTGCTGGTCGGCGCCGGTTCGCTGGCGCGCCATGACGGGGCTGCGGTGCTGGCGCTGGCGGCGAAGATCGCGGCCGATTTCGGCGCGCTCAAGGACGGCTGGAACGGTTTTGCCGTGCTGCAGGACACCGCGTCCCGCACCGGCGCGCTCGATATCGGCTTTGCGGCCGGCAGCGGCAGCCTCAGCCTGGCGCAGATGACCACCTTCGGCACGCTCGACGTGCTGTTTTTGCTCGGCGCCGATGAGGTCAAGGTGCCCGACGGCACTTTCGTGGTCTATATTGGCACCCATGGCGACCGCGGCGCGCATCGCGCCGACGTCATCCTGCCGGGTGCGGCTTATACCGAAAAGTCCGGCATCTATGTCAACACCGAGGGCAGGGCGCAGATCGCCAACCGCGCGGCGTTCCCGCCCGGCGAGGCGCGTGAGGACTGGGCGGTGATCCGCGCGCTGTCCGACGTGCTGGGCAAGAAGCTGCCCTACGACTCGTTGCAGGCGCTGCGCCAGGCCATCTTCAAGGTCGCGCCGCATTTGATGCGGCTCGACCAGATCGAGCCCGGCAAGGCCGACGACGTCAAGGCGCTGGCGGGCAAGGGCGGCAGCGTGGACAAGACCCCGTTCAAGACCGCGGTCGAGGACTTTTACCTGACCAACCCGATCGCACGGGCGTCGGCGGTGATGGCGGAATGTTCCCGGCTGGCGTCCGGGCAAATGCTGACGGCAGCGGAGTGAGCGTGACCTGATGGCTGAATTCTTCGCAAGCGCGTTCTGGACCGGCTTCCTCTGGCCGCTGATCATCATGATCGCGGAGAGCGTGTTGCTGCTGGTCGTGCTCCTGATCGCGATCGCCTACATCCTGCTCGCCGACCGCAAGATCTGGGCGGCGGTGCAGATCCGCCGCGGGCCCAACGTGGTGGGCCCGTTCGGCCTGCTGCAATCCTTCGCCGACTTGCTCAAGTTCGTGCTGAAGGAGCCGATCATCCCGTCGGGTTCCAACAAGGGCGTGTTCCTGCTGGCGCCGCTGGTGTCCTGCGTGCTGGCGCTGGCCGCCTGGGCCGTGATCCCGATGAATCTCGGCTGGGTGATCTCCGACATCAATGTCGGCGTGCTCTACATCTTCGCGATCTCATCGCTGTCGATCTACGGCATCATCATGGCCGGCTGGTCGTCTAACTCGAAATATCCGTTCCTGGCCGCGCTTCGCTCCGCGGCGCAGATGGTGTCCTACGAAGTCTCGATCGGCTTCGTCATCATCACGGTGCTGCTCTGCGCCGGCTCGCTCAATCTCTCGGCCGTGGTCGAGGCCCAGAACACCCGCGGGTTCGCCAGCCTGATCGGCCTGCCGCAGCTCACTATCCTGAACTGGTATGTGTGGCCGTTGTTCCCGATGTTCGTGGTGTTCTACGTGTCGGCGCTGGCCGAAACCAACCGCCCGCCGTTCGACCTGGTCGAAGCGGAATCGGAACTAGTGGCCGGCTTCATGGTCGAATACGGCTCGACGCCGTATCTGCTGTTCATGCTCGGCGAATACGTCGCGATCACCACGATGTGCGCGATGGCGACGATCCTGTTCCTCGGCGGCTGGCTGCCGCCGATCGCGCTGCCGCCGTTTACCTGGGTGCCCGGCGTGATCTGGTTCGCGCTGAAAGTCTTCTTCATGTTCTTCATGTTTGCGATGGCTAAGGCGATCGTGCCGCGCTACCGCTACGATCAACTGATGCGGCTCGGCTGGAAGGTGTTCCTGCCGCTGTCGCTGGCGATGGTGGTGATCGTCGCCGGTGTCCTGCAGTTCGCCGGGATCGCACCGAAATGAGGTCGCTATGAGTGTCAATATCAACGCAACCGCCCGCTCGCTTCTGCTGACCGAGTTCGTATCGGCGTTCTTCCTCGCCATGCGCTATTTCTTCAAGCCGAAGCCGACGCTGAACTATCCGTTCGAGAAGGGGCCGATCTCGCCGCGCTTCCGTGGCGAGCATGCGCTGCGCCGCTATCCGAACGGCGAGGAACGCTGCATCGCCTGCAAGCTGTGCGAGGCGATCTGCCCGGCGCAGGCGATCACGATCGAGGCCGGCCCGCGCCGCAACGACGGCACCCGCCGCACCGTGCGCTATGACATCGACATGGTGAAATGCATCTATTGCGGCCTGTGCCAGGAGGCCTGTCCGGTCGATGCCATCGTCGAGGGACCGAATTTCGAATTCGCGACCGAGACCCGCGAGGAACTTTATTATGACAAGGCGAAACTGCTCGCCAACGGCGACCGATGGGAGCGCGAGCTTGCGAAATCAATCGAACTCGACGCGCCGTACCGGTGAGGTGAGGGCATGATCCTTCCCGCGCTGTTCTTCTATCTGTTTGCCGGCATCTGCGTGGCGTCGGCGGTGATGGTGATTGTCTCGCGCAATCCCGTGCACTCCGTGCTGTTTTTGATCCTGGCCTTCGTCAACGCCTCCGGCCTGTTCATCCTGATGGGCGCCGAGTTCCTGGCGATGATCCTGGTCGTCGTCTATGTCGGCGCGGTCGCGGTGCTGTTCCTGTTCGTGATCATGATGCTCGACGTCGACTTCGTCGAACTGCGCGAGGGCTTTCTGGAATACCTGCCGATTGGTCTGGTGATCGGCGCGATCTTCCTCGTCGAGTTGCTGCTGGTCGGCGGCGGCTGGGTCATCAATCCCGCTACCACCAAGACGATCACGGCGGCGATCCCGGCCAATGTCAGCAACACCGAGGCGCTCGGGCTGGTGCTCTATACCAAGTACATCCACTACTTCCAGCTCTCGGGCATGGTGCTGCTGGTCGCGATGATCGGCGCCATCGTGCTGACGCTGCGCCACAAGGCCAACATCAAGCGGCAGGACATCAACGTGCAGAACGCGCGGACGCCGGAGCTGGCGATGGCGTTGCGCAAGAACGTGGCGTCGGGGCAGGGGCTGCAGGACGCGGACGCGGCGGAGTGGGTGCAATGACGATCGGTCTTGGACACTATCTCGCGGTCGGCGCCATCCTGTTCACGCTCGGGATCCTCGGCATCTTCCTCAACCGCAAGAACATCATCGTGATCCTGATGTCGATCGAGCTGATCCTGCTCGCCGTCAACATCAACCTGGTGGCGTTCTCGACCTTCCTCGGCGACATCGTCGGCCAGGTGTTCGCGCTTCTGGTGCTGACGGTGGCGGCGGCCGAAGCCGCGATCGGTCTTGCGGTACTGGTGGTCTATTACCGCAACCGCGGTTCGATCGCGGTTGAAGACGTCAATCTGATGAAGGGCTAAGGGCAATTATGATTCAAGCAATTGTCTTTCTGCCGCTGCTGGGCGCCATCCTGGCCGGCCTGATCGCCATTTTCGGGGCGCATGCGCGCAACCCGAGCGGCGATGTGGTCGAGCATCACGACGACGGGCATGGCGCCGACGCGCATGCCGCGGCCGCCCATGACGACGATGGCCATGATGACCATGGCCACGACGACCATCACGTCTCCGAGCCGCCGGCGCAGGGTTCGCGCGCGGCGGAGCTGATCACGACCTGCCTGTTGATGATTTCGGCGGCACTGTCCTGGGTAACGCTGGTCGATGTCGGCTTCATGCACCACGACGCGCGGATCGCGCTGTTCCCCTGGATCAGTTCCGGCGACCTGCAGATCTCCTGGGCGCTGCGCGTCGATACCCTGACCGCCGTGATGCTGGTGGTGGTCAACACCATCTCCTCGCTCGTTCACCTCTATTCCATCGGCTACATGGACGAGGATCCGTACCGGCCGCGGTTCTTCGGTTATCTCAGCCTGTTCACCTTCGCGATGCTGATGCTGGTAACCGCGGACAATCTGGTCCAGCTGTTCTTCGGCTGGGAGGGCGTCGGTCTGGCGAGCTATCTGCTAATCGGGTTCTGGTACCAGAAGCCGTCGGCGAATGCGGCGGCGATCAAGGCCTTCGTGGTCAACCGCGTCGGCGACTTCGGCTTCGCGCTCGGCATTTTCGCGATCTTCGCGCTGATCGGCTCGACCGACTTCGAGACCATCTTCGCGGGTGCGCAGGGACTATCAGGCAAGACCATCGATTTCTTCGGCTGGCACGCCGATGCGCTGACCCTGATCTGCCTGCTGCTGTTCATGGGCGCGATGGGCAAATCCGCCCAGTTCCTGCTGCACACCTGGTTGCCGGACGCGATGGAAGGCCCAACCCCGGTCTCGGCGCTGATCCATGCCGCGACCATGGTCACCGCCGGCGTCTTCATGGTGGCGCGGCTGTCGCCGCTGTTTGAACTCGCACCGAATGCGCAGGCCGTGGTGATGTTCTTCGGCGCCACCACCGCGTTCTTTGCGGCCACCGTCGGCCTCGTGCAGAACGACATCAAGCGCATCGTCGCCTACTCGACCTGTTCGCAGCTCGGCTACATGTTCGTGGCGATGGGAGCAGGGGCCTATTCGGTCGGCATGTTCCATTTGTTCACCCACGCCTTCTTCAAGGCGCTGCTGTTCCTGGGCTCAGGCTCGGTGATCTACGCGATGCACCACGAGCAGGACATCCGCAACATGGGCGGGCTGAAGGACCGGATTCCCTTCACCTATATCGTGATGGTGATCGGCACGCTGGCGCTGACCGGCTTCCCGCTCACCGCCGGCTATTTCTCCAAGGACGCGATCATCGAGTCCGCATACGCCTCGCATAATCCGCTCGCGTTCTACGGCTTCCTGATGACGGTGATCGCGGCCGGCCTGACCTCGTTCTATTCGTGGCGCCTGATCTTCAAGACGTTCCACGGCGAACCGCACGATCAGGAGCATTACGAGGCCGCGCACGAAGCGCCGCTGTGGATGCTGATCCCGATCGGCATCCTCGCCGCCGGATCGATCCTGGCCGGCTTCCCGTTCAAGGAACTGTTCGCCGGCCACGGCGTGGAGGAATTCTTCCGCGAGTCGCTGAAGATGAGCCCGCACATCATCGAGGAGATGCACCACATCCCCGAGAGCATCGCCTTCCTGCCGACCGTCATGATGGCGGTGGGCTTCGTGGTGTCGTGGCTGTTCTACATTCGCCGGCCCTACCTCCCGGTCGAACTCGCCAATCAGCACCAGATGCTCTACCAGTTCCTGCTCAACAAATGGTATTTCGACGAGCTGTACGAGTTCATCTTCGTCCGCCCGACCAAGTGGCTCGGTCGCTTTCTCTGGAAAAAGGGCGACGGCTCCCTCATCGACGGCTTCGGGCCCGATGGCGTGTCGGCGGGCGTGCTCGACATCACCCGCAACGTCGTCAAAATCCAGACCGGCTATCTCTATCACTACGCCTTTGCGATGCTGATTGGCGTGGCCGGCCTGATCACCTGGTTCATGTTCGGCTTGGGAGGCCAGTAATGACAACCTGGCCTATCCTTTCCGTCGTCACCTTCCTGCCGATCGTCGGCGTGGTCCTGGTTTACCTGCTCGCGCGGGGCGGGGACGAGGCGGCGAACCGCACGGCGCGCTGGATTGCGCTGTGGACCACGCTGATCACCTTCGTGGTCTCGCTGATACTGGTCTTGCGCTTCGATCCGGCGCAGCCGGACTTCCAGTTCGTCGAGAAGGCGAGCTGGCTGGCCTCCGGCATCACCTACCACATGGGTGTCGACGGCATTTCGCTGCCGTTCGTGATCCTGACCACCGCCTTGATGCCGTTCTGCATCCTCGCGAGCTGGAAGTCGGTCACGCTGCGGGTGCGCGAATACATGATGGCGTTCCTGCTGCTGGAAACGCTGATGATCGGCACCTTCTCGGCGCTCGATCTGATGCTGTTCTATCTGTTCTTCGAAGGCGGCCTGATCCCGATGTTCCTGATCATCGGCGTCTGGGGCGGCCCGCGCCGGGTCTACGCCTCGTTCAAGTTCTTCCTCTACACGCTGCTCGGCTCGGTGCTGATGCTGCTCGCCATCATGGCGCTGTACTGGAACGCCGGGACGACGGACATTCCGACGCTGATGCACACCGCGGTGCCGCGTAGCTTGCAGACCTGGGCATGGCTGGCGTTCTTTGCCTCGTTTGCGGTGAAGATGCCGATGTGGCCGGTGCACACCTGGTTGCCCGATGCCCACGTCGAGGCGCCGACCGCGGGCTCGGTGGTACTGGCCGCGATCCTGCTGAAGATGGGCGGCTACGGCTTTCTGCGCTTCTCGCTGCCGATGTTCCCCTTGGCGTCGCATGATTTCGCGCCGCTGATTTTCTCGCTATCGGCGATCGCCATCATCTACACCTCGCTGGTGGCGCTGATGCAGGAAGACATCAAGAAGCTGATTGCCTATTCGTCGGTGGCCCATATGGGCTTCGTCACCATGGGCATCTTCGCCGCCACCACGCAGGGCGTAGCCGGCGGCGTGTTCCAGATGATCTCGCACGGCATCGTCTCCGGCGCGCTGTTCCTGTGTGTGGGAATCGTCTACGACCGCATGCACACCCGCGAAATCGCGGCCTATGGCGGCCTCGTCAACCGGATGCCACTCTACGCGCTGGTGTTCATGGTGTTCACCATGGCCAATGTCGGGCTGCCCGGCACATCCGGCTTCGTCGGCGAATTCATGACGCTGATCGGCACCTTCAAGGTCTCGATCCCGACCGCGACGTTCGCGACGCTGGGCGTGATCCTGTCGGCGGCCTATGCGCTGTGGGTCTACCGGAAAGTCGTGTTCGGGGCGCTGACCAAGCCGTCGCTGGCCAGCATCAAGGACCTGACCTTCCGCGAGAGCCTTTTGCTGTTCCCGCTGGTCGCGCTCACCATCCTGTTCGGCGTCTATCCGAAGCCGGTACTCGACATGTCGGCGGCCTCGGTTCAGCAACTCGTCAATAATTACAACACCGCCGTGACTGCCGTGAAGGCAGCCGCGTTGATCAACTAAGGCCTCCGCCCCATGAGCTTTTCGAGTGCAGGATATCAGTTGCAGCCGGTGCTGCCGGAGCTCGTGCTGGCGTTCGGCGCGATGGTACTGCTGATGGTAGGCGCCTATCGCGGGCAGGGGACGACCCGGCTCGTCACCACGCTCGCGGTGTGCCTGCTCGTGCTCGTTGGCGCACTGGAACTGATGCTGCCGGCCGGCAAGCTCGTGACCTTCGGCGGCAGCTTCATCGTCGACGATTTCGCCCGCTTCCTGAAGATCCTCGCTTTGATTGGCTCGGGCGTGACCCTGATCCTGGCGACGGAGTTCCTGTCGGATCCGTCGCGGCGGATCTTCGAATTTTCGATCCTGGTGCTGCTCTCGACGCTCGGCATGATGGTGCTGATCTCGGCCGCCGACCTGATCATGCTCTATCTCGGGCTCGAGCTGATGAGCCTTGCGCTCTACGTGGTCGCCGCCAGCAACCGCGACAACGCCAAGTCGACCGAAGCCGGCCTGAAATATTTCGTCCTCGGCGCGCTGTCCTCGGGCATGCTGCTGTACGGCGCCTCGCTGATCTACGGCTTCACCGGCACCGTCAGCTTTGCCGGCATCGCCGCGGCGGCGACCACCGGCAGCATCGGTATCGTTTTCGGCATCGTGTTCCTGCTGGCGGGTCTCTGCTTCAAGGTCTCCGCCGTGCCGTTCCACATGTGGACGCCCGACGTCTATGAGGGCGCGCCGACACCGGTGACGGCGTTCTTTGCCTCGGCGCCGAAGGTGGCGGCGCTAGCGGTGTTCACCCGTGTAGCGCTGACCGCGTTTCCCGGTATCGTCTCGCAATGGCAGCAGATCATCGTGTTCGTGGCGATCGCCTCGATGGTGCTGGGCTCGTTCGCCGCCATCGGGCAGAAGAACATCAAGCGCCTGATGGCCTATTCGTCGATCGGCCACATGGGATTCGCGCTGGTCGGCCTCGCCTCCGGCACCGTCGAGGGCGCGCAGGGCGTGCTGGTCTATATAGCGATCTATGTCGCGATGACGCTCGGCACCTTTGCGGTGATCCTGACCATGAAGCGCAACGGCCAGGCGGTGGAGCAGATCAGCGATTTTGCTGGGCTGTCGCGCACCAACCCGCTGCTTGCCTTCTTCTTCATGATGCTGCTGTTCTCGCTGGCCGGCGTGCCGCCGCTCGCGGGCTTCTTTGCCAAATGGTACGTGTTCGTTGCCGCGATCAACGCGCATTTGTTCACGCTCGCTGTCATCGGCGTGCTCTCCAGCGTGGTCGGCGCGTTTTACTATCTCACCATCATCAAGGTGATGTATTTCGACGAGCCGCTGCCGGCGCTCGACCCGATGCGGGTCGAGCTTGGCACCGTGCTGGCGGTTGCCGGTCTCTTCAACATCTTCTTCTTCGTCTATCCGGGGCCGCTGGTCAGTGTCGCCACGGTCGCGGCGAAGTCGCTTTTTTGATGCCGTTCGCGCTCGGTCCCCGAGCCACATCGGCGGGCTACCGCCTCTTTGCCTTCGACAAGGCCGGTTCGACCAATGCGGAAGCCATGTCGCGCGCGCGCGACGGCGAGCGCGGCCCGGCCTGGTTCGTCACCTCGGAACAGACGGCGGGACGGGGACGCCGGCAGCGCGCCTGGATCGCGCCGCGTGGTAACCTCGCCAGCAGCGTGCTTGAAATCATCGACGTATCGCCATCGGTTGCGGCCACGCTGGGCTTTGCAGCGGGCCTTTCGCTCGAAAGCGCGCTACAGAAGCTCAGCATAGAGGCCAACCTGCGGTTGGCCGGATCGGATCGATTGAAATACTCCCTGAAGTGGCCCAACGACGTGCTGGCCGGGCAGAAAAAGCTCTCCGGTATCCTGCTGGAGGCCGAAGCCGTGCCCGGCGACCGCCTCGCGGTCGTGGTCGGCATCGGCACCAATGTGGTGGGGGCGCCCGAGGGCACGCCGACGCCGGCGACCTCGCTATCCGCGCTCGGCGTCCATGTCGGCGCGGAGGAGCTGTTTTCGGCGTTGTCGGACGCCTGGGTCGAATTCCGTGGCATCTGGGACAATGGCCGAGGGTTTTCCGAGATCCGCAAGTTGTGGCTGGAACGCGCCGCCGGGCTTGGCGAGCGGGTCGCCATCAATACCGGAACCATGTCGATCGAGGGTACATTCGATACCATCGACGAGACCGGCTGCCTGATCGTCCGCACGGCGGAGGGCAAGCGCATGCCGATCGCCGCGGGCGAGGTTTATTTCGGCGCGGCAGCTTCCGTGGGAGCAGCGTGATGGCGCGGCCGGATGAACTGACCTTTGCGCCGCTCGGCGGCGTCGGCGAGATCGGCATGAACCTGTCGATCTACGGGCTCGGCAACCGCCACCAGCGGTCCTGGCTCGCGGTCGATCTCGGCGTCTCCTTTGGCGACGAGGAGCATCTGCCGGGCATCGACCTGATCATGCCCGACATCCGCTTCCTGGAGAAGGAGCGCAAGAACCTGATGGGCCTGGTGCTGACGCACGCCCATGAGGACCATTTCGGCGCCATCATCGATCTCTGGCCGAAGCTGCAATGTCCGATCTACGCGACCAAGTTCAGCGCCGCCTTGTTCGAGGCCAAATGCGCCGCCGAGCGCAATGCGCCCAAAATCCCGGTCACGGTGGTGCCGTCGGGCGGCCGCATCGATCTCGGGCCGTTCAATGTCGAATTCATCCCCGTGGCGCATTCAATTCCGGAATCGCATGCGCTGGCGATCCACACCTCGGTCGGCACCGTGCTGCATACCGGCGACTGGAAGATCGACCCGACGCCGATCATTGGCCTGCCGACCGACGAGCGGCGCCTGCGCGAGCTCGGCGATGCCGGCGTGCTGGCGCTGATCGGCGATTCCACCAACGCGGTGCGGGAAGGGCGCTCGCCTTCGGAAACCGAGGTCGCCGCCACCATTACCAAGCTGGTGAAAGCCGCCAAGGGCCGCGTCGCCGTCACCACCTTTGCCTCCAACGTCGCCCGCCTCAAGGCCGTGGCGGATGCCGCCAAGGCCGCCGATCGCGAGGTGGTGGTGGTTGGCCGTGCCATGGAGCGGGTGGTGCAAGTCGCCCGTGAGACCGGTTATCTCGACGGCGTGCAGAATTTTCGCGGCGCCGATCTCTACGGCCATTTCCCGCCCGACAAGGTGCTGGCGCTGTGCACCGGCAGCCAGGGCGAGGCCCGCGCGGCGCTGGCGCGGATCGCCAATGACGACCATCCGCAGGTGACCCTGAACAAGGGTGATTGCGTGATTTTCTCCTCGCGCACCATCCCTGGCAACGAGAAGGCGGTGGGGGCGATCATCAATGGTCTGGTCACCCAGGGCATCGAGGTCATCACCGACCGCACTGACCTCGTTCATGTCTCCGGCCATCCGCGCCGCGACGAGCTGCGTGACATGATCTCGTGGGTGCGGCCGCAGCTCCTGATCCCCGTCCATGGCGAGCCCCTGCATCTGCACGAGCATGCCAAGTTGGCGCGCACCGCCGGCGTTCCAAAAGTGCTGATCTGCCGCAACGGCGACCTGGTCAAGCTCGGGCCCGGCGACCCCGGCATCATCGACCAGATACCGTCGGGCCGGCTCTACAAGGACGGCACCATTCTGGAGGATTCCAAGTCGCGCGCCGTGGTCGAACGGCGGCGGCTGGCATTTGCCGGCTGCGCCTTTGTGGCGATCGTGGTGACCGAAAAAGGCGAGCTGTCCGACGATCCCGAGGTTGATCTCGTCGGCATCCCCGAGAAGAATGCGGCCGGCGAGGTTATCGACGAGATCGTGTTCGACGTTGTGGTCTCGACGGTCGAAAGCCTGCCGAAGGCGCGCCGGCGCGATCCGGACGCGATGGCGGAGTCGGTGCGCCGTGCGGTACGATCCGTCATCAACGAGCACTGGGGCAAGAAGCCGATCTGCCTCGTTCATGTTTTGACAGTCTGAGAAAACAGTTAAGCGGAGGAGTAACATGCTGGGCCGGCTCAATCACGTCGCGATCGCGGTCAAGGATGCGGAAAAGGCCGCCAAGATCTATGGCGGCGCGTTCGGCGCCGAGATCTCCGGCGCGGTGCCGTTGCCGGAGCACGGCGTCATCACCGTGTTCGTGACGCTGCCCAACACCAAGATCGAGTTCATCCAGCCGCTCGGCGAGGCCTCGCCGATTGCCAAATTCGTCGAGCGCAACGCCGACGGCGGCATCCATCACATCTGTTATGACGTGCCTGACATCATTGCGGCGCGCGACCGGATGATCAAGGAAGGCGCGCGGGTGCTCGGCGACGGCGTGCCGAAGATCGGCGCCCACGGCAAGCCCGTGCTGTTCTTTCATCCGAAGGATTTTTCCGGCGCGCTCGTCGAAATCGAACAGGCCTAGAGCCCATGGTCTACAGCATCTCCACCGCGTTTGCGATCTACTTCGTGCTCTGGTGGCTGGTGCTGTTCGTCACGCTGCCGTTCGGCATTCGCAGCCAGCACGAGGACGGCGAGGGCGCGCCCGGCACCGATCCCGGCGCGCCGGTGCTGGCGCGGATGGGACGCAAGCTGATCTGGACCACGCTGATCTCGGCCGTGATTTTCGCGGTTGCGATGTGGGCCTATTACCAGGGCTATTTCAACATCGAACGGCTGTCGAAGCTGATGGGAACGCCGTTCTAGAGCATTTTCCACCTAGCATGCGGCATATCCGGAGTTGCGGAAGTAGTTGGCGCATTCGTCCGGCAGGAAGGCGTCGAGCAGGCAGGCGATGCGGTTCCAGAGGCTCTCCACGGAGCGCTCGGCAGCCTTTCGTAACAAGGCTTTGAGTTTTGCGAAGAGCTGCTCGATCGGATTGAAGTCCGGCGAATAGGGAGGCAGGTAAAGCAGCTTTGCGCCTGCAGCTTCGATCGCTTCACGTATCCCCGGCACCTTATGGGCACTGAGATTGTCCAGCACGACAATGTCGTTTGGCTTGAGGGTCGGTACCAGGACCTGTTCGACATAGGCGAGGAAGGCATTGCCGTTCATCGGGCCGTCGATGACGCATGGTGCGGTAAGGGCTGTGGAGCGCAGGCCCGCAACAAAGGTGCTGGTTTTCCAGTGACCATGCGGGATTTTGCCGACCAGCCGCTCGCCGCGCGGAGCCCGGCCGTACAGCCGTGCCATCTTGGTCGAGGTGCCGGTTTCGTCGATGAAGACCAGTCGGTCGGGATCGAGCTTGGGTTGATTGTCCGCCCATGCCGTCCGCGCCGCGGCGACGTCAGGCCGATCTTGCTCGGCCGCCCGAACGCTTTTTTTTGAAGCTGATGCCGTGGCGGTCGAAGAACCGCCAGACCGACCCGATTCCCGCCTTTTGTTGATGCTCATCGAGCAGACGGCGCTGGATCTCTTCCAGAGTCAGGTCCGGTTCCTGCCGAACCAACCCAAGCAACCATTCCTCATGCTTCTTCAACGGCGACCGGCTCTGACCCTTGTTGGATTTGGCCTCAAAGCTACCGGTCTCCCGCCAGCGCTGTGCCCAGCGGATCGCCGTCGAATCCCCAATCACAAACTGTCTTGCCGCAGCCCGCGCCGCCGCGCCACCCTCAACAACCTGGATCACTCGAATTCGTAAGTCGTTCGAATACCCCATTGCCAGCCTCCTCAGTCCGAGAAGGCCACAGAATCTTATTCGCAGCTCAATGGGAATCCCTTCGATTCACAGAAAATGGAAAATGCTCTAGGCCCGGAACAAACCAATTGGTTTGTTCCGTGGTCATGCGCAGACAAGAGGAGAGGCACATGCACGTTGCACTGCGCGGTCTCGGCCTGGGTTTTCTGCTGCTGTGCGCATCGTCCGGCGCGGCGTCCGCGATGGATCCATCCGCCACGGAAGAGACCAATTGCCTGATGGCCTGCGACGCCAATCAGGAACATTGCGCATCGACCCCGCACGTTGCGGTGCCAAAGAACTATTCAGTGGCCGCGCATGCGCCGTCCGTGAAGATCAAGCCGCTTGCGAGCTCGCGTCGGCCGATCGAGGGACGCTGAAAAGCGTCGTCGACAGGGATCGCCTCCCGGCGGCAGGCGGCCCTCACGTGAACGCCACGTCGCTTCGGCCGCATCCCTTGCATTGCGCAATTCCCGTTCGCTTGCTTGCAGCGCGGCTTCGGCTGCTTGCGCTCGGTTCGCGGCCAACGAGCGCCTCCTTTCGTTGCGTATGTCTCGACCGCCGGAGCTCACGAGCTCAGCGGCAACAGCGCATCCCGCAGTGTCGCGCTTGAGATCCCCATGAGTCCCGTGAAGGGATCATCCAGCTCCAGGACCAGAAAGATCGCGCCGGCAAACGACAGCGCGCATACAAACAGAGAGATCGTGACAACCGTGTTCGCCCGCGCAAACAGGGTGACGCTTACAAAGATCGCGCTCAGCCAAAATACCACAATTATCAGAAAGGGCGTCGGAATTGAGCTGCCGGCCTGCGTAAACAACTGCAGTCGCATCTGCGCGCCTTCGGTGAAAGCCGCAATGGCGCGAGACTGCAGGGAACGTTGCGTATCGTTGTTCGGCGATAGCCGCTGGAGTTCATTGTCGAATGCGCGCGCCTCCACGCTGGACTCGAACCGAGCGGGTTGGCCGGCCGGATTCACCTGCTCGTGCCAAATACGATCTGCCAACGGTGGTATGCTCAGCCGCAGGAGCTTTCGGAGAGAGGTTGCTTCCGGACCGTACTGTGCAAGCAGATCGTCCAGAACGATGACCGCTGAGGTCATCTGCCGGACCTGGTTGGTTTTCTGGTCGAACGTATTTTTGGCGGATGCGATCAACAGACCCAGCACGAGTGCGGTCAGAGTGCCAATCAGGCCCGCGGTCAGCTTGACGACGTCCTTGGAATCCGCGTGCAGGTGGTGTTCCGACAATAACGGTCGAACCACCATCCCAGCCAGCGCGCCACCAAATATCACCACGAACACTAGGAGCGAGATCAGTAGGTCCGTCATACCCGCGAATTCTCCGCCATCTTGGTGGCTATGCCGATCCGAGCCGTCGCCAGCGCCCATCCTGGCTGTCCAGGCAAAGCCGCGAGACTACCAAACTGGCCGGGAGGCCAGAAGCTGACGCCGCTTTCGTCGGCGCGCGAAATGGACGTTGTCGCGAAAAGAAGGCCAACGCAAAGGAGCGCGGCGACTGCGGGTGCTCGAAGCGTTGCACCTGTCTTGCCTGATTTAACGATGCTCACTTGATCCTCCAGGATGCAAACTGACATGTTGCCGTTCTTGATCTGGTGAATTCCCGCGCCCGTGTTGATCTCGTCATTGAGCGGTTAAACCAGGTAGTCCCTCGACTTTCGCGATTTGCGGCGGGTTCCATTTGCCAGTGAGCGCTTCGGACTTCGGGCCGTAAAGGCGCATGGTCAGGTTGAATGCACCCTTCGGTGCGGGCAGCCAGTTGGCTTCCTTGTCTTTACCGGGACTTTCGTTCTGAAAGTAAAGGTCGAGCGATCCATCAGCATTGGTCTTGAAGGGAAAGTAACTGCTGACCGCGAAACGATTGAGCACGTTCGCGACCTGAAAGCCTTCGCTATCGTAGAGCGTAATGGACCAGAAGGCGTTTACGGGCGGTGTGGCTCCCTTATCGAAGTGGAGGATGTATTTGTTCGCGCCGTCGAGCGGTTTGCCGGTGTTGTCGAAGAGGTTCAGCGGATAGATGGCGTCCTCGGGCAGATTGGCGCCGAGGCCGACCTGTGCGACAATGGCGCGCTTCAGGTAATAATTGCCGTAGACGCCCATGGTATCCGTGTTCATCGACCATCCGTTCGCTGTTCGGGCCAGCGACGGGATTTTCCACTGCATGAGTTGCTGGGCGTCCTCCGGCGCAGTTTCC
The DNA here is from genome assembly GCF_900099825.1 of Bradyrhizobium ottawaense. Lineage (NCBI taxonomy): Bacteria > Pseudomonadati > Pseudomonadota > Alphaproteobacteria > Hyphomicrobiales > Nitrobacteraceae > Bradyrhizobium > Bradyrhizobium ottawaense. Next base: position 7,476,597 of record NZ_LT629693.1, read on the forward strand.
AGCGCCTTCTTTACAACCGGGTCGAGTTTATCGAAGTCGAAGCTTTTGCCTGGCTCGATCCCGATCCTCTTCATCTGCGCGATGATCGGCTCGTCCGTGACGTGGGGCGGGTGCAATTTGAGGAGTTCGGCCGCGTAGGCGAAATATTTGGCGGTCGTCATGGTATCGACCTGAACTTTCGGCGGCGTCTTCATATCGACGCTTGGGTCGATCTTCACAGTCACCGGCTCCGGCGGCTTGCCCCAGCGCGAGAGCGGCGTGACATTATAGCCAGCCTGTACCTTGTGTACCGCGTCGTAGTCGGCCGGACCGTCCGTCTTGGTGCGGCCGATGATCCATACATAGGGTGTTGGCGCATTGATGCGCGAAAACCCCTCCGGAGCCGTTCCACTCCAGCCGGGCGGCGTGACGAGGAAATTCCCCGCTTGAGTACCTGTCGTCCGCCAGCCCGGCGAAGCGAAAACGTCACTCCACATGTCGAGCATCGGCATCAGGTAAAAACGCCCGTTCGTATCCGGCACGGAGACGATTTGCGGCTCCTTGGTGAGATCGAGCCAGGCAATCGAATAGAGCGTATCGAAGTTGATCCGCACCACCAGCTTTAGATCGGCTGGAGGGAAAGCAGGCACGTTCACGAACATATTCATCGGACCCTTGCCGAACTCTTTCCCTGCCTCGATGTTGGTGGATTGCTTCCGCGTGATGTCGACCGAGATGAGCGGATAGAAATAAATGTAGGCGTCGACGCCAATGGCATGCGCAGCCTGCTCGGTGATCGCCGGAGTAGTCTGCGCCATCGCCGCCGGCGTGAGTGCCGGGCCGACAAGAAGAGTCAGAGTGAGAGCCATCACATGTCTACTCATCTTGCTGTCCTCCCATGGCTTTGTGTAGCACGTAGTCCGATCAAGCTTGCGGCGCTCAGGCGGCGGACACGATCCCCGGTTTCGCCGCAAGGATCATTCGCCGATCGTGAATCAAGTTCTCCAGCCGATGAGCTGCGACATTCAATGTGGAAGCATCGATCGCGTTTTCGTCGCCGCTCGCCGCTAACGCACGTTGCGCTCTCAGAATGCCGTCGATTTCATCCTCGATCGCTTCGAGTTCGGCATCGGTAGTGGCATTACGTATCCGCCGTGCCAGGGCGTAGAGTGAATCGAGCGGGCCTTGAATGGTTTCCGGATTCCCGATCCCCAGGAATTTCCAGGCCGCCGCGAGCACCGAGGCGATGCCGCCCAACATCATTGGCGCCAGAAATATCTCGTTTGAGTATTGATCCATGAAGCCCTGTTGCGTGCCGTTGTAGAACGCCGCTGCTCCGGGATGGACAGGAATAAAGGCATCGGAGTCGGTGCTGGCGGCGGCGATTTGCGCAAAGATAGGCTGTTCGCCGAGCAGCTCTCTCCGCACGCCCATAATGGTCTGCGTCAGTGTCGCGATCGTATTGGAGTTGAGCTTCTTGTGCGCGACCAGATAGAGCGACGTTCGAAGCGTGGTTAGATCATCCTCGGGCACGGGCGGGACTCCGCGCAGTGTTCCCTTGGGCACGTCGAAGCTTTCATAGGCCCGTTCGGTTTCGGCGATGGCGCCCGCGGAATCGATCGAAATCAGCACCGGCGACGTTTTGGGACCTTGCTGGAAAAATCCCTTGACCAGCGACAAATACTTCTCGGTCAGAGGGATCGCGACCAGCAAGGCGCCGATGTCTTTTGATTGAAACGCCGCCCTGACATCCGCTATCGCGATGTCCTTGAAGACCTTTGCCTTCGACAGGCCATAGGTCTTGCTCAAGACATCGACCAGTCTGGCGTTCGCCTCGCCACCTATCACGCCAACCCGGCGCGTTTTCAGCGCGTCGATGCTGTCCAGGGATGAACCCGGCGGCGCGACGACCAGCGCGGTCAAATGGGCCAGGATAACGACGGCTTGCGCTTGCGACAAATCGCCGACGTCACCCCGCACCGCGGCGAGATCGACTTTGCCGGCCGAAAACGCGTTGGCGGCCTCGACCACAGTGCCGGTGTCGACAATCGTCAACCGCACCGGAGCGTTATCCGAAACGAGCCGGTTCGCAATGACGGTCATCGCTTTGGCGGCTTCACCATCGATTGAACCGACAGCGACGGTCAGGGCTGCGGGATGCTTGTAGTAGTGATAGGCTAGCACACCTGCACCCGTCCCGAGAACGGTGACAATCACGAGCAGCACAATGCGAAGCCACATGGGGAGTTTGATTGATTTCAAGCGCGTCGCTCCACTCGCAATACCCTTTCGCTTTTTTACCAAGCCTTCTCTTTTGCAAGGTCTTCAGACCGGTCCTCGGATAACGTCTGGGGGCGCGTGGGGCTTCATCCAGAAGCCGTCGACCGTGACGCGATGAACGGGTGCTTCCTCTGGGTAGTGGTTGCCCGATCCCATGCGGAATGTGCCGCCGGGCATACGACGCGTGTTGGCATACTGCGACTGCCGCTTGCTCGCCGACGAAGTGCTCGCTTCGGCAATACGCATCGAAAACTCGTCCTCTTGAGAACGCGCAAACTGCTTTCCGGCGCCGGTACGCAAGCAGAAGTTTGCATCCAATTCAACGCGAGGGCAAGCGCGATCGTTGCTGCAACCGCAAGGGGTGTTCGCGCGCCTGTCACGGACCGATCATGCAACTATGCATCTCAGTCGTTGGGACGCGCGGCCACTGGAAGACCGCAACCTTCTTCGCCGCATTGCGCCGGCGGCTTTTACGTGAAGGCAACGCCGATCCGCTTGTCCCTGCGCCAGGCGATCTGACATCGGCGGCTGGAGTCGCCGGAGATCACCAGATTGAATGTTTCGGGGATGCCGAGCGGGCTTGCGACCTCAAGGGCTGCACCGGTCTCCGAGATATTCCGGACAAGGCAATCGATGACGCCGCCATTGAATTCGATGGAGCCCGATTTCAGCACCCGATGGCGCTGCGCGGCGCGGTTGTTCTCCAGCACCTGGAGCCGCTCCTGGGCAGCTTGCTCCGTTGCGCCGGGTTGCGTGGGCTGCAGCGTTTCAGCGTGCTGCATGGCGATCGCGATCGCTTCTTCCGTCAGTGTCGGCCTGATCCTGGCCCAGGCGAGCTTGAACCGGACCTGGCAGTCCTTGAAATTGATGGCCGGCCCCCGGTCGCCCGGGGTCGCCGGCTGGCCATAGACATTGCAGCCCCACCACCAGTGCGCATTGTCGGGCTGCTTTAAAATTCGTCCGATCGGGAGGCCGCGCCAGAGCACCTCGAAATCGTCATCCCGCCGCACGCCGTCGACGACGGCGGGGCGCAACCCGATGGTTTCGAGATCGTCGTCAGTCATCGATCAGGCGCACCTTTCTCCGATCAAAAGATGGATGAATCGCAATTCCTTGCGGCTGCGGGCAGGAAATCCGGTTCGGACAAACTCCGCAAGATGCGATAATCATATTCCGGGTTTCCACGGGGATATTTGTTTCCGGTCGGCTGGGTTTTCTCGCGGTTTTCTTGCAGCTTTCTCGCAGTTTTCTTGGGAATTGCGTGGTTTTTGGAGAACAGGAAATGACGTGTCAAAGATGCGTTGCCGGACTTTTGGTCCTGCTCATCGCCGGCCTTGCCGGATCGTTCTACATGAACTGGAAGACGCTCGGTCAGCTTCGCACGGTCAAGGCCTTCGTCGAGGGCGCGGTGTTTCCGACGCGGTCGCGGCCTGCGAGAAGGCGCCGAGCACGACCCCGTTCAAATGGAATGGCGGCAAGCAGACCGCCGTGGTCGGCCTGAATTCGGTCCGGCCCGACAAGTACACCGTCATCGCAAGCTATACGCTGGTCGCCGACAGCGTCTATTGCGACTACGACCCGATCAGGAAGAAAGCCGACATCGGATCGAACTTCCTGGAGCGGGAGTAGTTCTAAGCCACATGCACCGCTTCGGTCGCTGCCAGCTTCGGCTTGCGGCGCAGCTTGCGAACCACCGTGTAGAACGCGGGCGTGAACAGCAGGCCGAACCCGGTGACGCCGAGCATCCCCGAGAAGACGGCGGTGCCGAGCGATTGCCGCATCTCGGAGCCTGCGCCGGTTGCAACCACCAGCGGGGCGACGCCGAGAATAAACGCCAGCGACGTCATTAGAATCGGCCGCAGCCGGGTCCGCGCCGCACTGACCGCGGCCTCGGCCGGGCTGGCGCCATGGTCTTCAGCCTGGCGTGCGAATTCCACGATCAGGATGGCGTTCTTGGCCGCCAGCCCGACCAGAACCACGAACCCGATCTGTGCCAGAACGTCGATCGACATACCCCGCATCAACAGGCCAGTCACCGACGCCAGCAGGCACATCGGCACGATCATGACGACCGCGAGCGGCAGCTTCCAGCTTTCATACTGCGCCGCTAGCACCAGGAACACGAACAAGGCGGCGGCGCCGAACACCAGCAGTGACGACGTCCCCGGCTGTTGTTGCTGGTAGGCCAGTTCGGTCCACTCGAAGCCGATGCCGGGCGGCAGCACCTGCTGCGCAAGTTCCTCCATCCGGTGCAGCGCGGTGCCGGTCGCAACCCCGGGTGCGGCGACGCCCATGATCTCCGCCGCGGGGAACAGATTGAACCGGGGCACGCGATACGGCGCGTTTTCGTATTTGAGCCGGGCCACCGTGCCGATCGGCACCATCTCGCCCGCGGTATTGCGTGCCTTGAGCCGGGCGATATCCTGCGGGTCGCGCCGATAGCTGCCGTCGGCCTGCGCAATTACCTGATAAGTGCGTCCGAGATAATTGAAGTCGTTGACGTATTGCGAGCCGAGATAGACCTGCAGCGTCGAGAATACGTCCGTCGGCGTCAGCCCGACCTTCTCGGCTTTTTCCCGGTCGATATCGGCATAGACCGACGGCGCGCGGGTACCGAACAGGGTGAATACGCCTGCAAAACTCGGGTCCTTGTTGGCGGCGCCGACCAGCGTCTGTGCGGCGCGCGCCAGCGCGTCGGAGCCGAGCCCGGCGCGATCCTGCAGCATCATCTTGAAGCCGCCGGCGCTGCCGAGGCCCTGAACCGGCGGTGGCGGAATCGTCAGCACATAAGCATCCTGGATCACCGACAGGCGCTTGCGCAGGTCGGCGAGCACGGTTGCCGCCGTCAGGCCGTCGATGTGATGGCTGTAGAGCGACGGCAACCCGGAAAAGATCGTCCCCGAATTCGATGCGACGGTGAAGGTCGTGGCGTCGAGCCCTGCGAAGGGCGCGACATGCTCGACGCCTTGCGTCGACATGATGATTTCGACCGCCTTCTTCACGACCGCTTCGGTCCGCTCCAGCGTCGCGCCCGGCGGAAGCTGCACCACGGAAATCAGGTAGCCCTGATCCTGTTCCGGAATGAAGCCGGTGGGGGTGCGGGCAAACTGAACGCCGGTGACGCCGATCAGCACCGCGTAAGCCAGCAGCACCAGGCCGGTGAATTGCACGAAACGGCGGGTCATGCGGCCATAGCCGTTCGACAGCCATTCGAAGCCGAGGTTGAAGCGGTCAAATCCCGCCCGTACCAGGCGGACGATGAGCGAGGACTGCGGCTTGTGGCCGGGCTCGTGCGCCTTGAAGAGCACCGCGCAGAGGGCAGGGCTGAGCGTCAGCGATACGAAGCAGGAGATCAGGGTCGACGCCGCGATCGTCACCGCGAACTGGCGGAAGAACAAGCCGGTGATCCCGGACAGGAAGGCGGACGGCACGAACACGGCGCACAGCGTCAGTGCGATCGAGACCAGGGCGCCGCCGACTTCGTCCATCGTCGTATGTGCCGCTTTTGCCGGCGTCATGCCGCGCTCGAGATTGCGCTCGACGTTTTCCACCACGACGATGGCGTCGTCGACCACAATGCCGACCGCCAGCACCAGTCCGAACAGCGAGAGATTGTTGAGGGATATTCCGACCGCCCACAGCACGGTAAAGGTGCCGACCAGCGATACCGGGATCGCGATGACGGGAATAATCGCGGCCCGCCAGCTCTGCAGAAACAGGAACACCACGCCCACCACCAGCAGGATCGCGATAAAGATCGTGGTGATGACTTCATCGACGGATTTGCCGACGAAGATGGTGGGATCGTAGATCACCTTGTAGGCGACGCCGGGCGGAAACTGTTTTGCCAGCGGCTCCATGCTTGTCAGCACCGCCTTTTCCACGGCGAGCGAGTTGGCGCCGGGCTGGGCGAAGATCAGCAGGGGAATGCCGGGCCCGCGGTCCATGTAGGCGGTCGAGCCGTAGTCGGCGGCGCCGACCTCGACGCGGCCGACGTCGCGCAGGCGCGTCACGCGTCCCTCGGAATCGGATTTGAGTACGATGGCTGCAAACTGTTCCGGCGAGGACAACCTGCCGAGCGTCTGCACGTTGAGCTGATAGGCCTGCTGCGAGGCGATCGGCGGCTGATTGAGGACGCCGGCCGAAACCTGGACGTTCTGCGCCCGTAGGGCGGCAAGGACTTCGCTGGCGTTCAGGTTATGGGCCGCCACCTTGTCGGGGTCGAGCCAGATCCGCATCGCGTATTCGCGGGCGCCCTGGAAGGTGACGTCGCCGACTCCCGGCAAACGCGCCAGCACGTCCTTGACGTGCAGCGTGGCGTAGTTCGACAGATACAGCGTGTCGCGCGAACTGTCCGGCGAATACAGATGCACCGCCAGCAGGATGTTGGGCGTCGACTTCCGCACCTGGACACCGAGGCGCTGGACGTCTTCCGGCAACCGCGGGATCGCGTCCTGCACCCGGTTTTGCGTCAGCATCTGCGCGACGTTGAGGTCGGTGCCGATCCGGAACGACACGGTGATGGTGAGTTTGCCGTCGCCGGTGGACTGGCTGCTCATGTACAGCATGTTCTCGACGCCGTTGATCTGCTGCTCCAGCGGTGTCGCCACGGTTCGTGAAACGGTCTCGGCCGATGCGCCGGGATAGGCGGTCGTGACCTGCACGGTCGGCGGCACGATTTCCGGATATTGAGCCACCGGCAGGATTGCGAGCGCGCCGAGTCCGATCAGGGTCACGAAGACGCTGAGCACGGTGGCGAAGATCGGCCGGTCGATAAAGGTATGGGTGAGGCGCACGGGGAGCACTCCTTCGTAGCGTTTTCGAGCGAAGCGGACACCGGTTCGCGGGAAGAAAACGCGTCAAAACAAAAAGCTGGAGCCCGGTTCTGATCAGAACCGAAATGGCTCTAGCCTCGGCCGTCGATGGCCGCGTCGTAATGGATTGCACCGTCCTGCGGTGCGACTTTCATGCCGGGCACCGCGCGTACCAGCCCGTCGATCACGACGCGGTCGCCCGGCTCGAGGCCGGAGCGGACCACGCGCAGCCCGCCGCGCAGATCGCCGGTTTCGACGATCTTGGGCGCCACGGTGCCGTCGGCTGCAACCGTCATGACCAGGTGCTGCGACTGATCGAGCACGACGGCAGCGTCCGGCAGCAGCAACACCGGCGAGGGTGGTGCGACGCTGACGCGCAGCCGCGCGAACTGGCCTGGCGCCAGAAACAGGTCGTGATTGGGTACCGTGGCGCGGGCGTGGATCGTTCCGCTCGATCGGTCGATCGCGTTGTCGACGAAGTCGAGCGTTCCCTCGCGCGCAAAGGCATTCTCGTCGCTCAACCCGATCGAGACCTTGTTGGCGAGCGGACCGGGAAGCCGGGCGCGTTCGCGCGAGAAGGTCAGATAATCGGACTCGCTCATGTCGAAGTCGAGATAGAGCGGATCAAGCGACACCAGCGTCGCCAGCAACGTCGTCGGACTGGCGGCCGCACGGCTTCCCGCCACTAGGCTGCCGATCGATATTTGTCTGGCCCCGATACGCCCCGCGAACGGCGCCGTGACGCGGCAATATTCGAGATCGAGCTGGGCATCGCGCACCCGCGCCTTGGCGTCTTCGACGGTGGCCTGCGCCGAATCCTGATCTGACGTGCGCTGGTCGACCGTCTCCTGGGTGGCGAATTCGTTGCGGCGGAGCGAGCTCGCGCGCGAGAGCTGATTATTGGCGAGGGCGACGCGCGCTTGTGCCGTCTGCAGCGCCGCGTTGGCTTGCGCCAGCCTGATTTCATAGGGACGCGGGTCGATGACGAAGAGCAAGTCGCCCTTGCGCACCATCTGGCCGTCCTTGAAGTGGATCTCGGTCAGCGTGCCGCCGACCTGCGCGCGGAGTTCGACGCGGTCGATCGCGGAAAACTGGCCCAGCGATCCCATTCTGGTGTCGACATCGTGCTGCAGCGGCGTGCTGACGGTCACCACGGGGGCTGCGGCCGGCGGTATGGCGGCCTTGACGTCGTGGCGTTCTGAGAGACCGAAATAGGCGCCCGATGCGATGGCTGCGGCGGCAATGACGGCCGTCGCGGCCCGAATCCCCCAGCTCTTCCGCGGTGCCGGTGGGTTTGCTGCCTCACGCTCAATACTCGAAGGATCGGTGATCTGGTCCATTCGTGCGCCCCTAAACCTTTGTTATTCCGCAGTCTTTTGTCCCAACCACAAAGGGGTTGATATTTGGAGGGTCTGCTCCAATATGCCGGATATAAAATCGGGGAGGCGTCGTTCAAGGATTATTGGAGCGATGACACCAAAAATAGTTACAAGTGTTGCTGAAACCAGCAAGCGCCGGCGCGGAAGGCCGGTGGTCTTCGATCGCGACCAGGCCCTCGGAGAAGCGATGAAGCTTTTCTGGGAGCGCGGCTATGAAGGCACATCGTTCGACGATCTGATCGCGGCGATGGGGATCAGCGCGTCGAGCTTCTACAATTCCTTCGGCAGCAAGGAAGACCTCTATTGCGAGGCGTCCAGATCCTATCTGGATTCGGCGGGCCGCTGGTTCTTCGGCATCCTCAACGACGAAACCACCGATACGAAGACGGCGTTTGCGCGCCTGTTCGCCACCACCGCCGAAGAATTCACCCGCGGCGATCATCCGCTCGGCTGCATGATCTCGCTGGCCGGCACCCACACGCCGCCGGCGATGAAGAACATCCGCGAACTGATGGCCGAGCATCGCGCATTTTCCGAAGGCGCGATGGCGGCGCGGATCGAGCAGGGCGTTGCGCACGGCGACGTGCCCGGGGATACCGATATCGGTGCGTTGGCCGCCTATTACAGCACCGTTGCCCGCGGCCTTGCGGTGCAGGCCCGCGACGGCGCGTCGCGTGAAAGGCTGGCCGAGATCGGCCGTCTGGCGATGAACGCCTGGCCGAGCGGCGATACCGGGGTCAAGAAAACCGCCGTGAGAAAGACCAAGGCACGCGCCCGGACAAAATCCGTGAAGGCCGGATCGTGCTGAGTGCGGACGGCGAGGGCACACGGAACCGCCAGGGCTTGTGATCAGGGCTTGTGATGTCGTCAGAGGCCACGCGGATCATCGATCTGTATCAGCGCAGGGCGCTGGAATGGGCCCGGGATCGGGAACGTGGCGGCGGCTTGGTGGAAAAATCCTGGCTCGAGCAGTTTCGCGCGCTGGTGCCGTCCGCGGCGTCCATCCTGGATATCGGATACGGATCCGGCGTGCCGATTTCCCGCTATCTGATCGAAGCCGGGCACCACGTCACCGGGGTGGACTCGTCTGCTACCCTGATCGATCTCTGCCGCGATCGTTTTCCCGCGCACGAATGGATTGCGGCCGACATGCGCACACTCGCGCTTGGACAGACATTCGACGGGATCATTGCATGGGACAGCTCCTTCCACTTATGTCCGGACGACCAACGGCAGATGTTTCCGGTTTTTCGGCAGCACGCCGCGCCCGGCGCGGCTCTGATGTTTACAAGCGGACCCGCGCACGGAGAGGCGGTCGGGAGCTTTGAGGGCGAGCTTTTGTATCACGCGAGCCTCGACCCGGCTGAGTATCGTTCGCTGCTGGATCAACACGGATTTCAAGTCATCTCGCATGTCGCCGAAGATCCGGACTGCGGACGCCATACCGTCTGGCTCGCGCAACGCGTCTAGGCGCCCCGCTTCGCATTAGCCGCGAGCGGGGCTTTTGCGGTGGGTCTAGACGATGCCGAGATCGGCCGGCCGCGTCGATGCGAATATCCGCTCCAGGCTCGCTGTCTGTAGCCCATACATGCGCTGCAGCAGGCCGGCGAACAGGCTCCGGTAATCCGTCAGCACGGGGTAATCGCGGTTCTGGAACAGGTTGGCCTGTTCGACCTTGACCTGCGCGCCTAAAATCCGTCCGCCGTTGATGCCGCCGCCGAGCACCCAGTAGGCGCTGCCATGGCCATGGTCGGTGCCGCGGTCGCCGTTTTCCCGGAACGTCCGCCCGAACTCGGAGATCGTGACGACGACGGTGTCGCGCCAGGCCGGGCCGACTTCCTCGGCAAATCCCGCCAGTGCCCGACCGAGCTCGCCGAGCCGGTCGGCGAGGTAGCCTTGCGCCGCGCCCTGGTTGACATGGGTGTCCCAGCCGCCGACGTCGACGAAGCCGAGATTATATTGCTCGCGCATCAGCCGGCCGATGCGGCGGGCGGAAAGCTCAAAACCGCGCGGCGATACCGCGCCGCGGTTGGCCGCAGTCATTTCCTCCGAGATCGAGCGGTAGACGTCGTCCCGTACCTTAAAGCCTTCCTCGACCGCGGATGCGAGATCGCTGTGCGCATACATCTGCTTGATGAGTTTGGCCTGGCGGTCGTCGATCGCCGGTTTGCCGACCGCGTTGATGCCGACATTGGGGATCTGCGCCTTGCCGCGGAACGTCAGCGGCAACTGGTCGGTAAAGGCAATCGGCTTGACCCGCGTCAGCTCCGCGGCCAGCCGGCTCATGAAGCCGGAGCGGTAGTCGCGCGAGCCGCCGACGGCCTGGCCGAGTTCGATCGTGTCCTGGGTTTCGAAATGGCTGCGGCTCGTGTCATCCGACGGCCCCGCAAACGGAATGAACGCGATCTCGCGCTTGGCCCATAGCGGATAGAGGCTGTCGCGCAGCGCCGGGTGCAGTCCCCAGTCGGAATTCAGCGCCAGCGCCGCATTGGGGTTGCCGGCGTCCGGCCGGGCGATCGCCAGCGTCGGCCGCGAGGCATAATAGAAATCGCTGCCCGTCGGCACCACGACATTGGCGGCGTCATAGGCGCCGCGCAGGAACACCACCAGCAGCCGCGCATCGGTGGACGGCGCCGCCCAGACTCTTCCGGCGACAGTCAGCGAGGCGGTGGCGGCAAAGGCCTTGATCAGTTCGCGACGGTTCATCGGCAGGCTCCTTTTCGCAAACGCGGCGTACAAGTCAGTCCATGAATTCCGGCGACGACAGAAACAGCGTGTTCCAGTCCTGTGGCGACACCGCCTGATCCAGCGCGGCCTGCGTCGTGGCGCTCAACGTCTGCCGCAGGCTGCCGAAGAACAGCGCGTTCTGAATCAGCGGAAACGCCGGCTGGTCTGTCGCATTGGGAACATCCGGCTTGAACAGGCCTGATGAGCCCGAGCCGATCTGGCGGGCGATCTCGAACCGCACCATCATCTGGCCCGGGCCGTTCCAGGTCGCCGAAGTCAGTGGATAGCCGTCCGGCGTCGGACGGTTGAACAGGCCTTCGGCCAAACGATTGAGCCAGTTCTGGATCGGGTTGGTGTTGAGGATGACCTTGTCGTCATAGGCCATGCGCACGGCCGACAACACGTACTGAACGCTGTCCTTGAACTTGGTGCCTGACTTCAGCGAAGCGGTGAATTCGGGGGCGTGGACCATGGTCGCCAGCACGGCCGCGATGTCGCCGTCGGTCTGCTGAAAGGTCTGCGCCATGCGCTGGACCAGGGCTGCGGGCGGCGTGTCGCTGACGAAATAGGTCGCGAGCTTCTGCGCGATCCGGGTTGCGGTGGCCGGCTGCCGGCACAGGATGTCGAGCGCTTCGTCGACCTCGGCGAGGCCACGGCCCTTGATCGGGTGCCCCAGAAACATCTTGTCGCCGTAGTCGTGCCGCGCCGGGTTGAACTCGAACGCGCCTTCGCGGAACAACTGCGGCTGCAGCTCCGGCTTGAGTTTCGGATCTTCGTTCTTCAGGTCGATGCCGACGCCGGTCAGAATCCGCGCCAGTTCCTCGACGTCGGCCTGCGTGTAGCCGGAGCCGACGCCCATGGTGTGCAGTTCCATGATCTCGCGCGCATAGTTCTCGTTGAGATGGCCGGCCGCGTTGTCAGCATTGTCGAGATAGCGCAGCATCGCCGGATGACGCAGCGTCGCCGACAAGAGGTCGCGGAAGCGTCCCATCGCAAACGGCCGGATCGCGCGATCCTCGTAGTCGCCGATCATGACGCGGATGTTCGCCTTGTAGAGGTGCACATTGAAATGGTTGAACCAGAACCAGACCATCCGTTCCCGCAACTGGTCCGGTGCGTACAGCGCCCGCAGAATGCTGCGCGCCGCCGCCTGCCGGCCGCGATCGTTCATCGCCTGCTGAAAGGCCTGCTGCGCCGCTTTCTTCTGTTCGGGGTCGGGGAGCTGATTGGCTGCGCGGCTTTGCTGGTCGAAGGCATTGGCGACATCGAACGGCAACCGGTGCACGTCGGGCATCGCCTCGATCTGCGACCGCACCGATGCCGGCAACGCCGGCTGCTCCTTCGGGTGCAGTTGCTCGTCGAGCCAGCGATCGGTTCCAACCGCCTTGAGATGTTCCGCAGCCGATGGGGTGACGCCCCATGTCAGCCGGTCCATCAAGGCAAAATCGACAGGCTTCAATTCGCCGGCGGCAGCGGATGCCGCCGACAGCGCCAGCGCGACACCGCATCCGCAAACGGCAATCCGGAATGATCGTTCGGCTCGGCGCATGTCACTGTCCCGGTAACGGCAGGGCGGCAGTAAAGAGAGTTCCTTCTGAACAAACTCTGAATGGGCGCATCGCCAATGAAACGCATGAGCTATCGGAAAAATATGGCGGCACGGGCCGCATTCCATTCACAACGCGTTCAGGACGAAGATTTTAAGAAAACGCCGCTCAACATCCGGGGATACCGACCATGAGAGTTTTTGCCGCCGCCATCGTCGCCGGTTCGCTGGCGCTCGCAACCGTCGCCGCAACGGTAGCCTTGGCCCAATCCACCAGCGCACCGGCGCCCACAGGCTCCTCCGCGGCAACGCCGCCGGCCGCGGCAGCGCCTGCTGGCCCGGCGACCACCGCGGCGCCAGCGCCGAGCGGAAAAAAGCTGGCCTGCCAGGCCGCGTCTGAAGCGGTGAAGGGGCAGGCACGGAAGGACCAGATGCAGCTCTGCATGATGCAGGCGCGGCTCGACTGCCTCAAACAGGCGATCGATCAGAATATCGTCGGGCCGCAGCGCAAGGATTTCGTGAAGAGCTGCGCAGGGTAGATCATGCCGGCGCGGTTTGGGCGACGAGCGCCTCGATCTCGCCGAGCAGGTTGCGCCATGCCTTGTCGATCTCGGGCGACCAATCCTCACCCAGGATATCGCGCAGGGTGCGGGCGATGATGCCGAAGAAGGCGATGAACAGATCGCGCGGCGTGCCGTAGGCGTCGTGCGAGGAGATCTCGCATTCGATCATGCGGAAATGCCCGGTGCGGGGGCCGACAAAATCCAGGATCGCGTCGATCGTCAGCGCCAGCATCGAACCCTTGACGGGTTCACTTCCCTCGGTGCGGAACATGGTCAGCGTTTCCGGGTGCTCGCTGTGCAGGCGGCGATAGACCAGCGGCGTGATGTCCTCGCAGCGCTCGGCGGCAATCTCGAAGCTTCGCTCGATCGGATTCGATTCGGACATCATGCTTCTTCCGAGCATCTCTCGATTCTTCTGACGCGATTTCTTCGTGCGAAAACGTTATCGAAAAAAAAGAGCAGGGCGCTAGCCCTGCTCAAAAATTGTGTCGACCCTTAATTTCCTCGAAGATTTGGATTTGATCTTGATGACCGAGGCGACGCTGCTTGTGCGCGTCAGGGCTCCTCCCGAGACTTGGACCACCAGACTGAGACCTCTCGGCCCGCCTGAGCCCGCACTGTTAGACCATCTCGTTCGTCTTGTCACCATTTTCAGCAACGATTGTTCAAAATTCCAGCAATCTGCGAAATGATTGAGATTACACCACTATCGGTTGCAGATATCAGCTCATGCTTCAGAAAAGGCGGTAATTCGGTAGGCCGTTTTCGTGCGGGCCGCCGACACCGGCGCGGGCGGGTTAATCCCGCGGAGGGGAATTAAAAATCCGGGAACCTGATCTCGACTTCGGACTCCCTAGGTGATTAGTTCTCCCTCGGATGGAATAGCGATGCGCGCACGGCTGAAGAATTTTCTGCCAATCGTTCTGTTGGCGCTGGTGGTGCAGATTTTCGCACCGATCGGCGCTTGCTGGGCTGCCAGCATTGCCGCGTCCGATCCGCTTGCCGCCGCCGTGATCTGTCACGGCAATGGCGCTTCCCCGAACGGGCCATCCGACCAGACCGGCCATCGCGCCCATGACGGATGCTGTTCGGTTTGCAGCGTGCTGCAGACCGGGGCGCCGGTCGATGTGCCGCAAATTGCGGCAGCAATCACCTTCGTTTCCCCCGCCGCGCGCGTGGTCTGGACCGAATTCACGCCCGCGCGATTCGCGTCCCGCGCCGGCTCGCATGCGCAGGCGCGCGCACCCCCGACCGTTTCCTGACGACCCGAATACCCGATGGATCGGTGCGGCCCCGGCCGCGCCGCTCGGTTCAATTCAGCTAACCGGCCGCAGAGCCGGTGTCAGGACCATTCCATGTTTCGTTATCATGCCGTTGGAGGCGCGAGTCTGCTTGTAATTGGCAGCGCGCTTTTCGCTTTGCCCACCATGGTGGTGGCGCAGACCGCCAACCAGACGTTGCCTCCGGTCAACGTCGATGCGCCTCGGCCGGCTGCGGCGAGGCCCGCCGTCCGGCGTCCCAGTGTCCGCGCGACGGCCCGGACGCAGGCGAAGCCGGCGGCGCCCAACGCCACAACGGCGGTAACGCAGGTTGCGCGCGTCACTCCGACGGCGGCGCGCGATACGCTGAACCAGGCACCGGCGGGACAGACCGCGACCACGGTCGATCGAAGCCAGTTCGACAACAGGCCTTCGTTCTCCGTCAGCGACGTGCTGCGCGACAGTCCCGGCATCTCCGTCAAGCAGGGCAACGGCCCGCGCGATATCGGTATCTCGATTCGCGGCTCCAACGCCCGCAACGGCTTCGGCATCCGCAACCTCGTGATTTTCGAGGATGGCTTCCCGGTGACGCAGCCGGACGGGCTTTCCCGTAGCGACCTGATCGACCCGCGCGCCTATGCCGCGATCGATGTGATCCGGGGGCCGTCATCGGCGCTCTATGGCAACTACGCGACCGGCGGCGCGCTCAACTTCCGCACCCGTCCGGGCGGCACCATTGACGGCGTGGAATACGGCGTCGATGGCGGCAGCTTCGGTTACGTCAACAACTATCTGGCGGCCGGCAAGAAGGTCGGGAACTTCGAAGGCTCGCTGTTTGCAAGCGACGCGCGGGGTAACGGCTATATCGGCAATAGCTGGTTCAATACCCAGACGGTGAATTTTCTGGGCACGCTGCAAGCCACGCCGGATGATCGCTTCACGGTCAAATTCATCAACAACGATTTGAGCACGCGGCTACCGATCCGCTCCTCGCTCAATCAGTTCTACCAAAATCCGTTCCAGCAGGGTTGCGCGAACGGCGCGACGGCAGCGCCCGGCTGCGGCACGGTGACGCTCTTCAACAACGGCTTTAACGCTGTCGCCGGTACCGACAAGGAAACGGCAGTGCAGGCGGGGCTCGGCCGCAACGATCGCCG
Source organism: Bradyrhizobium ottawaense (assembly GCF_900099825.1). NCBI lineage: Bacteria > Pseudomonadati > Pseudomonadota > Alphaproteobacteria > Hyphomicrobiales > Nitrobacteraceae > Bradyrhizobium > Bradyrhizobium ottawaense. The sequence goes on from NZ_LT629693.1 coordinate 7,492,301, forward strand.
CACCATCGTTGGCGGGCGATGGGAGCACGATTTCGACAACACCACGACCTGGCGCAACCAGTTCGTCTTTGATGATCGCAACATCAACCAACCGACCGGTTCCACCAGCGCGATCGGTGATTTTCCGTCCTACAATTACATGAGCGACGTCACCAAGCGTGGTGAGCTGTTCGGCATGGACAGCACCACTTACCTCGGCGGCTTCTACAACACGCTGGTCGCATCGAGCGATACCCGCAACGTGATGCCGGGCGGTAACGCCACGTTGGGCAGGCTGTCGGCCAATACCTACAGCGACACCTCGAACTACGGCATGCGCGCGCGCGAGGAACTCAAGCTGGCGCCGTCGCTGACGGCGATAGCCGGCATCGGATGGGAAACCACCAATCTGAAGGGGATCAACACCGCATACACCTACACCGGACCCACCGGCGTTACGACGGCAACGCCCATTACGGCCGACCGGCAGTTTCAGAACACCGCGCCCGAACTGGCGTTGCTGTACAAGCTGAACAGCGAGTGGCTGTTCCGCGCGCGCGCCGCCACCGGGTACGGGACGCCCCAGGTCTCGAACCTGTTCGTGTTGCCGAGCGGCGCGTTCGGCAACAATACCCAGCTCGAGACGCAGAAGAATCTCGGTTACGACCTCGGCTTCGACTGGACGCCGAACAAGGCGTTGAAACTCAGCGTGACCGGCTTCTATGAATTCTTCAGGAACGAACTTGTGACCCAGGCGACCCAACCGAACCAGCCCAACGCGAGTTACACTTTCAACGCGCCGCGCTCGGAGCATCGCGGTGTGGAGATTGCCGCCGATTGGAAGTTTTACCCCGGCTGGCGGTTCACGGCGGCCTACACCTATCTGGACGAAGTCTACACCGAATACACCGAAAACCTCCTCAATGGCGCGGTGTTCAGCTTCAACCGCGCCGGCAACAAGATTCCGGGCATATCGCCGAACGAGCTGACGACGCGGTTGGGTTATGACGAGACGTCTGGTCGGCTGGCGGGCGTTGGAGCCTTTGTCGAGGTGCAGTGGAAGGACTCGTTCTATATGGACAACGCCAACCTGCTCAAGGCGCCTGGTTACGAACTGGTCAACCTCAACGTCCACTACAAGACGGATCTGCTGTCCGACTATTTCAGGTCCTTGAGCCTGTACCTCGAGGTCCGAAACGTGTTCGATCGGACCTATGTGGCTTCAGCGAACAACATCTCCAACTCGGTTACGTCCAAGGGCATCTATCTGGATCCCGCGAATACCACCGGTTCGATCTATGCCGGATCGCCGCGCGCGTTTGTGGCCGGTATGAAGGTGGCGTTCCGATGACCGGTGAAACCAACAGGGGCATGACGATGCCGAAAGCAAAGTGGATAGGCGCGATTGCCTTCGCGCTCTGGCAAACCGCCGCCGCCGCGCAGATGAGCCATCAGCATGCCTCGGAAGCGGCGTGCGATGAACCTGCCTTGCGCTGCGCCACCAGGGTCACGCCGACCTTCGCCGCCGATGGAACGTTGTGGCTGGCCTGGATGGCGGGAGGCCAGATATCCGTCGCAAGCTCGAAGGATGGCGGAAAGAACCTCTCGACGCCGGTTCAGGTGACGAAGGAGAAGCTGAATCTGGACTGGGGTCCTGATGCGCGTCCCAAGATCGTGGTCGATCGCAAGGGCGACATCGTCCTGGCGTTTTCGACCTTCCGGGACAAGGCTTTCAACGGTCAGGTGCTGACGACCCGGTCCGGCGACGGCGGCCGGAGCTTTGCCGAGGTGAAGCCGATCACGTCAAACAACGAGAGCCAGCGCTTCGAGGCGTTGGGCCTCGATGCGGATGGGACGGTTTTCGCGGTGTGGCTCGACAAGCGCAACCGCGTACCAGCGCAGCAGGCCGGGAAAAAATACGATGGGGCAGGGCTGTTCTTCGCGTCTTCAAAGGACGGCGGCGCAACCTATGCCGAAGCGCGGCTCGCGACCGACAATACCTGCGAGTGCTGCCGGCTCGGTCTGGCATTTGCCGGGCCCGGCCGTCCGGTCGTCATGTTCAGGAACATCTTCGAAGGCGGCGTGCGGGATCACGCGGTGATGGCTTTCCCTGATTTGGCGACACCGGGCGAAGTGCGCCGCGTCAGTACGGATGACTGGCAGATTGCTGCCTGCCCGCATCACGGCCCAAGTCTCTCGATCTCGTCGGCGGGCACCTATCACGCAACCTGGTACACCAATGGCAAAGCACGTAAGGGGCTGTTCTACGCCCGCTCGCAGGACGAGGGGCGAACGTTCTCCGATCCGATTGCGGTCGGCCGGGCGGATCGCAATCCGACGCGGCCTTACGTGCTGGCGGGTCCGCACGGCACCGCGATGGTCTGGAAGGAATTCGACGGCGAGAAGACGACCGTCAACCTGATGACCTCCCACGACGACGGCAAGAACTGGTCGAAGCCTGTGGCGATTTCCTCCACGAGCGACACCTCGGATCATCCGCTGCTCGTCAGTGACGGACAGCGAACCTTTCTTTCCTGGATGACGAAGGCGGACGGGTATCGCTTTCAGCCGATCGGGGATGAGTCATGAGACGCCTGTTGCTGGCCGCCACCTTGCTGGTGGCCTTTCTCGCGCCGGCGCCCGGTTCGGAGACGCCGCCCCAACTCAAGCCGTTCGTGCGGGGAAGCTGGCAGGACGTGCTGCGTTCGCATGCCGGCCGGCCGACGCTGGTGCATTTCTGGGGCGTGACCTGCGGCCCCTGCAAGGTCGAGCTGCCGCTGCTTGGAAAGTTCATGAAAGACCATGGCGACATCGACGTGGTCACAATCAGTGCCGATCTCGTTCCCGATTTGCCCGGCGCTACCCGTTCGATGCTGGAAAAGGCCGGACTGGGGCCGGCCGAAAACTGGATATTCAACGACGGCTTTGTCGAACGCCTGCGATTCGAAATCGATCCGGCATGGCAAGGCGACATCCCCCGCACCATCCTGATTGCGCGTGACGGCGCCGCCACCACCATCGAAGGCTCGGCCGAAATGCAGGATCTGGAAAACTGGACGGCTCAGCAGACCTCGGCGGCCGCAACATCTCCCAAATCGAAAGAAACAAAATGAAGTCTGCTCTGAAATTTCTCGCTTCCGCCGCGCTCGCCGCCGGCCTGTTCACCGCTTCGGCACGCGCTGAAGACATCAAGGCCGGTGACCTCGTGATCTCGCAGGCCTGGAGCCGTGCCACGCCAAACGGCGCCAAGATCGCCGGCGGCTATCTCACCATCGAAAACAAGGGCGCTGCGCCAGACCGGCTGATCGGCGGCAGCGGCGATATCGCGGGGAAGGTCGAGGTCCACGAGATGTCGATGAACAACGGCGTCATGACCATGCGTCCGCTCGACAAGGGACTGGCGATTGAGCCGGGCAAGACCGTGAAGCTGGCGCCGGGCGGCTACCATCTGATGATGTTCGACCTGAAAGGCCCGCTCAAGCAGGGCGAGAAGGTGCCGGTGACGCTTGAGTTCGAAAAGGCCGGCAAGGTGAATTTGTCGCTGGACGTGCAGGGCGTCGGCGCCCAGGCGCCCGCCGGCATGGATCATTCCGGCGGTCACATGGAGATGAAAAAGTGAGGATGGGAGCAGCCGCTGTATGCGTCGCCGCCGCGCTGGTCGCGTCGCCGGCGATTGCGCATGTCTCGCTGGAAACCAAACAGGCGACGATCGGATCGTCGTACAAGGCGGTGTTCGCGGTGCCGCACGGCTGTGCGGGATCGGCCACGACGAGGATCCGCGTCCAGATTCCGGAAGGGGTGATCGCCGCGAAGCCGATGCCGAAGGCCGGCTGGAACGTCGAGGCGATCAACGGCAAATATGCCGCCGAATACGACTTTCACGGCAGCAAGCTGTCCGAGGGCGTCAAGGAAGTGGTGTGGAGCGGCGGCAAACTGCCGGATCACCAATACGATGAGTTCGTCGTCTCGACGTTTATCACCGACGGGATGAAGCCGAACAGCACTCTGTATTTTCCGGTGGTGCAGGAATGCGAGCAGGGCGTGAGCCGCTGGATCGACATCCCCAAGGAAGGTGAGGCCCACGGCCACGGCAGCAAGTCGCCGGCGCCCGGCGTCATGCTGATGCCAAAACCGTAACGGCGCCAATGACGCGCTTGATCGCCGGCCTCGCGGCGCTGCTGGTGGCGCTCTGCTTTGCGACCGGCGCCTGGGCGCACGCGTCACTGGTCTCCGCGGAGCCGGCCGACGGCAGCGTGCTGTCCGAGGCGCCCACTACAGTACAATTGCGCTTCAACGAGAACGTGGCGCCGGCGGTGGCGAGCCTGATCGATGCCGCAGGCAAAGCGCACGACGTCACCATGCGTGCCGTCGATCAATCGGTCGTCATCGCGTTGCCCGAGAAGCTGCCGCGCGGCACCCAGGTCCTGAGCTATCGCGTGGTGTCGCAGGACGGCCACCCGGTGGCGGGATCGCTGGTGTTTTCGATCGGCGCGGTGACCGGCACTGCTATGCCGACCAACGCCGGTGCGATCTCCGTCACCACAGTTAGCCTGATCTGGCTGGCGCGGATCGGGGTCTATCTCGGATTGTTTGTCGGCGTCGGCGGCGTGTTCTTCGCCGCCTGGATCGGGTACGGGCCTTACGGCGCGACGACGATCCTTGGTTCGCTCGCGCTCGGCGTAGCCGGCGCGGTGGCTTCGCTCGGCCTGCAAGGTATCGACCTGCTCAACCTTCCACTCACAGCGCTTGCGACGTTGGCGCCCTGGAAGGCGGCGCTCGGCACCAGCCTTGGACCGTCGATGCTGATCGCGATCGCCGCGATGGCCGTCGCGCGGTTCGCCTGGCAAAGCCCGACCATGACGGTCGCCTGGGGGCTGACGTCGCTGGCGATGATCGGCGTCGGGTTTTCGCTGGCCACCAGCGGTCACGCCGCCACTGCGCCGCCGCAGTGGCTGACGCCGACGCTGGTGTTCGTTCACGGCATTGCGGTTGCTTATTGGGTCGGCGCATTGGCGCCGCTGGTGGTGATGGCTCGGCGGCGGCACAACGCCTTGCCGCGGGCGCTCCGGCAATTCTCGGCTGCGGCGGTGCCATTGGTGGGCCTGCTGGTGTTGACCGGCCTCGTGCTCGCGATCATTCAACTGGAGAGTTTTCGCGCGCTGATCGACACCTGGTACGGCATTATTCTGTTGGTGAAGCTCGTGCTGGTGGTCCTGCTGCTCGCGTTGGCGGTGCTGAACCGGTTCTTCCTCACGCCGGCGGTCGTGCTGGATGGTGAGAACACGCGGACATTGGGCGGATCGGTATTTCTGGAATTCCTGCTGGTGGTGGGCATTCTCATCGCGGTTGCCGGCTGGCGTTTCACGACGCCGCCGCGCGCGCTGGCCGATTCCGCCGCCACGCCGCTTGCGGTTCATATCCACACCGAGACCGCGATGTTCCAGGTGCTGATATCGCCGGGCAAAGTAGGCTCCGACGATTTCGTACTGCAACTGATGACGGGCGACGGCAGCAAGCTCCCGGCCAAGGAGGCGACGTTGACGCTGAGCCTGCCGGAGCGCGGCATCGAACCGATCGAACGCAACGCCGTGCTCGGGCCGGACGGTTACTGGCACGTCCGCGGCGTGCCGCTGCCGCAGCCAGGCCGCTGGCACATGCAGATCGATGCGCTGGTGACCGATTTCGAGAAGGTCACGCTGGAAGACGATTTCGAGGTGCGGTGATTGCTATCACCCATTATTGAGTAGCCCGGATGAGCGAAGCGACATCCGGGACAACTCTCGCACCGCCCCGGATATCGCTGCGCTCATCCGGGCTACAAGAAGGATTGCGTCGGACAAGTCGCTTCGCTCGCAATGACGGAGAAGTCGCGGATCACCTCACGCCGCTGCCGCAATTCACCGGCAAAACCAGCCGGAAATCGGCGTTTCCTGCGGCCTTTTCATAGCCTTCGGCCTTGTCTTTTCACACCCGATCCGGTTTCACTGCTCCTCCTTCGTGTCCCCAACTGATTCCCAGAGTTTGTCCATGCGATTGTCGCGGTTTTTCCTGCCTATCCTCAAAGAGAATCCGAAAGAAGCGGAAATCGTCTCGCACCGGCTGATGCTGCGTGCCGGCATGATGCGGCAGGAAGCGGCCGGCATCTATGCCTGGCTGCCGCTGGGATTCCGGGTGCTGAAGAAGATCGAGCAGATCGTCCGCGAGGAACAGGACCGCGCCGGCGCGCTGGAACTTCTGATGCCGACCTTGCAGCTTGCCGATCTCTGGCGCGAGAGCGGCCGTTACGACGCCTACGGTCCGGAGATGCTGCGCATCACCGACCGTCACAAGCGCGAATTGCTGTACGGGCCGACCAACGAGGAAATGATCACCGAGATCTTCCGCGCCTATGTCAAATCCTACAAGAGCCTGCCGCTCAACCTCTACCACATCCAGTGGAAGTTCCGCGACGAGCAGCGTCCGCGCTTCGGCGTGATGCGCGGCCGCGAATTCCTGATGAAGGACGCCTACTCATTCGACATCGACGAAGCGGGGGCGCGGCGTTCCTATAACCGGATGTTCGTCGCTTACCTCAGAACCTTCGCGCGGATGGGGTTGAAGGCGATCCCGATGCGCGCCGAGACCGGCCCGATCGGCGGCGATCTCAGCCACGAGTTCATCGTGCTCGCCGAGACCGGCGAGTCCGGCGTCTATTGCGACAGCGACGTGCTCAACCTGCCGGTCCCCGGCGACGACGTCGATTACGACGGCGATCTCACCGATATCATCAAGCAGTGGACCTCGGTCTATGCCGCGACCGAGGACGTTCATGACGCCGCCAGATTCGACGCCGAGGTGCCGGCGGAAAAGAAGGTCCACACCCGCGGTATCGAGGTCGGCCAGATCTTCTACTTCGGCACCAAATATTCCGACGTCATGAAGGCCATGGTCGCCGGCCCTGATGGCGTCGACGTGCCGATCCATGGCGGCTCCTACGGCGTCGGCGTATCGCGCCTGGTCGGCGCCATTATCGAGGCCTGCCACGACGATGCCGGCATCAAGTGGCCGGAAGCGGTGGCGCCGTTCACCGCCGTGATCCTGAATCTGAAGCAGGGCTCGGAAGATACCGATGCGGCCTGCGAGAAGCTTTATCGCGAACTCGAGGCCAAGGGCGTCGATGTGCTCTACGACGACACCGACCAGCGTGCCGGCGCGAAGTTCGCCGCCGCCGACCTGATCGGCATTCCCTGGCAGATTCTGGTGGGCCCCAAGGGGCTTGCCGAGGGCAAGCTCGAGATCAAGCGACGCAGCGACGGGTCGCGCGAGAATCTCAGCCCGGCGGAAGTGGTGGCGCGGATAACCGGATAAGTTTATCCACGGAGTGGCCGTTAATGTTGGCCAGTCCGGCCACATTTGGCCCCGAATCATGGGATTATCGAGCGATGGATGAGACCATGAACGAAACACTCCGAACCCCGCCTTTTGCGGCCTTCGAATGGCTGCTGTCCGGGCGTTACCTGCGGGCGCGGCGCAAGGAAGGCTTCATCTCCGTCATCGCCGGCTTTTCGTTCCTCGGCATCATGCTCGGCGTTGCCACGCTGATCATCGTGATGGCCGTGATGAACGGCTTCCGCAAGGAACTCTTGGACAAGATCCTCGGGCTGAACGGGCATTTGCTGGTGCAGCCGCTGGAATCGCCGCTGACCGACTGGAAGGACGTCGCCGAGCGGATCAGCGGGGTTCAGGGCATCCGGCTGGCGGCGCCGGTCGTCGACGGTCAGGCGCTGGCGTCCTCGGCCTTCAACGCCTCCGGCGTCCTGGTCCGCGGCATGCGCGCCGATGACCTCAACAACCTCACCTCGATCGCCTCGAACATCAAGCAGGGCACGCTGGAAGGCTTCGATGACGGGCAGGGCGTCGCCATCGGGCGGCGGCTCGCCGATCAGTTGTCGCTGCATGCCGGCGACAGCATCACGCTGGTGGCGCCGAAGGGGGCCGTGACCCCGATGGGCACGACGCCGCGGATCAAGCCCTACCGGATCGCGGCGGTGTTCGAGATCGGCATGTCCGAATACGATTCGAGCTTCGTGTTCATGCCGCTGCCGGAGTCGCAGGCCTATTTCAACCGCAAGGACGACGTTACCGCGATCGAGGTGTTCACCGACAACCCCGACAAGATCGACGCCTACCGCAAGGCGGTGACGGAGGCCGCGGGACGGCCGGTATTCCTGGTCGACTGGCGGCAGCGCAATTCGACCTTCTTCAACGCGCTGCAGGTCGAGCGCAACGTGATGTTCCTGATCCTGACCATGATCGTGCTGGTCGCGGCCCTCAATATCGTCTCCGGCCTGATCATGCTGGTGAAGGACAAGGGCCAGGACATCGCGATCCTGCGCACCATGGGCGCCTCGCAGGGCTCGATCATGCGGATATTCCTGATCACCGGCGCCTCGATCGGCGTCGTCGGGACCTTCGTCGGCTTCATGGTCGGACTGCTGATCTGCCTCAATATCGAATCGATCCGGCAGTTCCTGTCGTGGCTCACCAACACGCCGTTGTTCGATCCGACGCTGTATTTTCTGTCCCGCCTGCCGGCCGAGATCGATTTCGGCGAGACCGCCGCGGTCGTGATCATGGCGCTGACGCTGTCGTTCCTGGCAACGCTCTATCCTGCCTGGCGCGCGGCGCGGCTCGATCCCGTCGACGCGCTTCGGTATGAGTGAGGACGAGATGGCCGAGGGGGCGGAAGACGTACCGGTTATCTATCTCCACGAGATAAAACGCGAGTACAGGCAGGGCGAGGCGACGCTGACCATTCTCAACGGCGCCAAGCTGGCGCTGTGGGCGGGGCAATCGGTAGCGCTGGTGGCGCCGTCGGGGTCGGGCAAATCGACGCTGCTGCATATTGCGGGCCTGCTGGAGACCCCCGACGACGGCGAGGTCTATATCGGGGGCGCGCCGACGTCGCAACTATCCGACATCGACCGCACCCATATCCGGCGCACCGACATCGGCTTCGTCTATCAGTCGCACCGGCTGCTGCCGGAATTCACCGCGCTGGAAAACGTGATGCTGCCGCAGATGATTCGCGGCCTCAAGCGCGCCGAGACCGTGGCGCGCGCGACGGAAATCCTGGCCTATCTCGGCCTCGGCGACCGCATCACGCACCGGCCGGCCGAACTTTCCGGCGGCGAACAGCAGCGGGTGGCGATCGCGCGCGCGGTCGCCAATGCGCCGCGGGCGCTGTTGGCGGACGAGCCGACCGGCAACCTCGACCCGCACACGGCCGATTATGTCTTCAACGCGCTGATGCAGCTGGTGAAGGCGACGCGGGTCGCGATGTTGATCGCAACCCACAATATGGAACTCGCCGGCCGGATGGACCGCCGGGTGTCGCTGGTCGACGGTCAGGTCGTCGAACTCGATTAGCGTCAGTAGACGCCGCGATGCCGCCTGCGCACCGGCCCGTATTCGGAAGCGTTTGCGAAATAGGGGTTGACGACGCATTGCGCCGAACGCCCCGAGGCTGACATGTTGCATTGAGGCAGCGAGGTATAGTTGCACTCATAATAGCTGATCGGGCCATAAACATGGAGACAGACCGGGTAGTTCGAACCGTAGGTCTGGGCATGCGCCGGCGCGGCGAGCGATATGGCTCCGAGGGCGAGAACGGCCAAAGCTGTAATGCGCATCAAAAGTTCCTTCGTGACAGGCGGTTGTGATTGGTTGGCGGTTCGGCCTTTGACAGTTCGGCCTTGGCGCCGAAATAGGGATTCGAGGCGCAGGTCGCATCGCGCCCGGAGGCGGTCGCCTGACATTGCGCGAGCGACGAGAAGCTGCAATCGCCGGCGCCTCCGCCGAAATCGCAGCCCTTGATGCAGAAGGCCATCTCGCGCGCCGCCGCCGGCGTCGCAACTGCCGCCGCGACAGCGAGGCCCGCCATCAGCGCCCGCAATGCTCTCGGCATGCTTTCCTCCGTCACGGCTTGTCGAATTCTGACGGACAGCAGACAATCCGGCCGCGTCCGCGTCAAATCACGTTCACGCGCAGGCATTTCGTCACGCGCGCTGCGAAATTTGATGGCGTTCGGAGGAATAAATTTCGAGACGCTCAGTAGCGCGGATAGCCGTAGGCGGGCGGCAACGTGCGGCCGGGCAGGGGCCGATAGCCGGCCGGCGGCGCGTCGTTGGTGCCGACATAATAGGGATTGGCGATGCAGGACAGAAGCCGCCCCGACGCCGTCGCCTGGCACTGCTCGTAACTCGTGAAGGTGCAGTTGCTGAGACCCGGCTGGTCGTTGCCCTGGATGCAGAACGGATAGCGGGTGCCGACGGCTGCGGCGGGGGCCGTGCCGAGTGCGGCCAGCGCGCTCGCGGCCAGCAACACAAGAATCGCTCTACGCATTTTCGTATCTCCTCGAGTCCATCGGCGCATCTTCGGTTCCATGGCACCGACAGAACTGCGACGCTTGCCTTCTCATCAACACAATCTCTGCCGCAATACCGCGGTGAAATTCAAATGTGAAATTTTTGCGGCAAGTTCGGCGCACAATGTGTCGAAAAATGCCTGTAACGCATCATTAACTTACGCCTTCACCAAAGTCGTTTCGCATTCGCTGTTGCTGTGAGGTTACAGCAATTTGGTTAGAGAATGCTATCAGACTGTGCACGGCCTTGGGGGCTGTACAACTTGGAACGGGAATAAACTAATGAAGAAGATTTTGCTTGTTACGGCCAGCCTGATCGCGCTCGGCGCGGCGGCGCCGGCAGTCGCTGCGGATCTCGCTGCGCGTCCTTACACCAAGGCGCCCGCGATGATCGCCGCTGTGTATGACTGGAGCGGTTTCTACATCGGCGCCAACGGTGGTTGGGGTTCGAGCCGCAATAGCTGGGATTCGGTCGCACTGGGCGCGGTGGGCCCCGAGGGTTCCCACACTGCAAACGGCGGCACCGTCGGTGGTCAGGTCGGCTATCGCTGGCAGGCCGGCACCTGGGTGTTCGGTTTGGAAGCGCAGGGCAACTGGGCTGACTTCAAGGGCAGCAACGCCAGCACGCTGTTTGGCCCCGGTTTCGTGAACAACTCGAAGACCAACGCGTTTGGCCTGTTCACCGGTCAGGTCGGCTACGCCGCCAACAACTTCCTGCTCTACGTCAAGGGCGGTGCAGCTGTGACCTCGAACAGCTACCGCATCAATACGGCTCCGGGCGCACTCTTCGGAACCACTGCCGATGACACCCGCTGGGGTGGCGCGATCGGCGTCGGCGCCGAGTATGCCTTCGCTCCGAATTGGTCGGTTGGTCTCGAATACGACCATCTGTTCATGCAGGACAAGACCTACAGCTTCACCAATGGAGCTGGCTTGGTGGTTGGCAGCGATCGCATCCGTCAGGACATCGATCTGGTCACCGCTCGCCTGAACTACAAGTTCGGTGGCCCGGTCGTCGCAAGGTACTGATTTCGCGCGCTTCGGCGCACGATCAAGACAGAAAGCCCCGGGCATTGCCCGGGGCTTTTTTGTGTGTGCCGAGTATGAACGACAGCTTGGAGGTGGAAGTCCTCTATCCAGCCTGATGACGGCGAAGGATTAGTGAAGCGCAAGGGCGTCACCGCGAGGTGGGGTCTGAAGAAAGCGTGGAGCAAAACCGCGGCTCGATGGACAAGTACCGGATAACGAGGCCTACCCGGGCGGACGAGCGAGCACATGATCGCGAAGTCCATGGTCATCAAGGGCCGGGGTGGTAAATCCGGCGGGCGTGCGGCGAAGGCGGTCGGTCTTACCTCGGGAGGTCTGCGCGGTGTCCCGGCAACGGGACTGAGGCTGTCGTAAGGCGGCCTGATCGCCGCGCAGAAGTCAGCAGAGGGCATAGTAGGCGGTCGCGCGCCGCCGAAGGCCTGAACGGTGGAAGAGGTCAGTAGAGCGGCAATCTCGTGCAGACCGTGCAGCAGAAGACACAGCAAACACTGGACTTGGGCCGCGACGCGTCGGGTGAAGCCCGAAGCGCCCCCTCCCAAGGGACTGAAGCCGGCACGGCGAAAGCCTGTCTCGAACGCCCGGCGGTCGCGGGACCGTCGATGGAAGTAGTGATCGAGCGTGAGAACCTGAAGAAAGCGTTGGCGCGAGTAACGCGCAACAAGGGTGCGGCGGGCGTCGACGGGATCACCGCCGGCGAACTGCCGGCCTACCTGAAGGAGCACTGGCTCGCGATCCGAGCCCAACTGCTTGAGGACACCTACCAGCCACAGCCGGTGCGGCGGGTGGAGATACCGAAGGCGTCGGGCGGCCTGCGGCCGCTCGGCATTCCGACGGTGCTCGACCGGTTCATCCAGCAGGCGGTGATGCAGGTGCTGCAAGCGGACTGGGACGGAACGTTCTCCGAGACAAGCTTCGGCTTTAGGCCGGGCCGCTCGGCGCATCAGGTGGTGGAACGGGCGCAGGCGTATATCGCGTCCGGGCATGCCGTCGTCGTGGATATCGATCTGGAAAAGTTCTTCGACCGGGTCAACCACGACATCCTGATGGGGCTGGTTGCCAAGCGGGTCGCTGACAAGCGCCTCCTGAAGCTCATCCGCGCATTCTTGAATGCGGGGGTGATGGAGGGAGGACTGGTCAGTCCGACGGAGGAGGGTACGCCGCAAGGCGGACCGCTCTCGCCGCTGTTGTCGAACCTGATGCTGGATGTGCTGGACAAGGAATTGGAGAAGCGCGGTCACCGCTTCGTGCGCTATGCTGATGACTGCAACATTTATGTGCGCAGTCAGAAGGCGGGCGAGCGGGTACTGGCCGGCATCGAGAAGTTCCTGGAAAAGCGTCTCAAGCTCAAGATCAACAAAGCCAAGAGCGCGGTCGCCAAACCGAGTGTCCGCAAGTTCCTGGGCTTCAGCTTCACCGGCGGGAAAGAGCCACGGCGGCGCATCGCGCCGCAGGCGATCGCCCGCTTCAAAGCAAAAGTCCGGGAGCTGACGCGGCGCACGTGCGGGCAAAGCCTCGCGCAGATCGTCAAGAAGCTGTCGGTCTACCTGATCGGGTGGCGCGGCTACTTCGGCTTCTGCCAAACACCGTCAGTGTTGCGCGCGCTTAATGAGTGGCTCAGGCGGCGGTTGCGCGCCATCGCCTGGAAACAATGGAAACGGGGTGACACTCGCTTTGCCGAGTTGCGACGTTGCGGCGTCGGCCGGGATCTGGCGGCACAAACCGCCGGCAGCCCACATGGCCCTTGGCGGCTCGCAAACAGCCCCGCGCTCACCATCGCCATGCCAATCGCGTTCTTCAGTGCACTCGGCCTAACTTCCGTCGCGGCACCACAGACCGCATGATCCACCGAACCGCCGGATACGGACCCGTATGTCCGGTGGTGTGGGAGGGGCGGAGCTGTGAGGCTCCCCCCTATCCCGATTGGGCGGACCGGCCAATTAACCATCGGAAATTGTCGCCCCGCGACCACTGAACGGGGCCCTTGACTCCTGGAACAAAAAAGGAACAATGTTCCTCATATGTTCTCATACGGAGTCGGGTTCATGTTGAGGTTGTTCGTGGAAGAAGCGGCGGCGCTGGCATCGATTTCACTGTTTATCGGCATGATTGCGGTCTGGGCGCAGGTGATTCCCCAGCTCTGAAATGGCGGGCCGGAACCGGCCTTTTGCGGGTCTGGAAATGCCTGCTGGGGAAAAGCCGGATGGCGGGCGCGCCGGTCGCGTTCCGCGTGGACTCTGCAAGGCCAAGGCATCACCATTGCGGCGCGCGAGTCGGCATTCGCGGAGGGCTTCTGCTTTCCCGAGAGCGTGACGAGCGCACCCATCCACTTTGCCAGAGCCCGTTAAACAGCCATGTCCAGTGCCGGATTCGTCCATCTCCACGTTCATTCGGCCTATTCGCTGCTGAAGGGTTCGATCAAGATCGCCAAGCTCGGCGAACTGGCCAAGGCGGACCGTCAGCCGGCGCTGGCGCTGACCGACACCGACAACATGTTCGGGGCGCTGGAATTCTCCGACAAGATGGCGGGCTACGGCATCCAGCCGATCGTCGGCCTCGAGCTCGCGATCGATTTCGGCGACCAGGACCCCAATGCGCGCAACGTGCTTTCGGCAGCGCCGTCGCGCATCGTGTTGCTGGCGGCGCGCGAGCGCGGCTATCGCAGCCTGATGCGGCTGAACTCCCGGGCGTTCCTGGAAACGCCGATCCATCAAGCGCCGCATATCAAGCTCGAATGGCTCGAGGGCGATGCGGAAGACCTGATCGCCCTGACCGGCGGCCCCGAGGGGCCGATTTCGCTGGCGCTGCACGCCGATCAAGCCGCGCTTGCCGCAACGCGCTGCGACCGGCTCGCGGACCTGTTCGGCGATCGGCTCTATGTCGAATTGCAGCGTCACGGCATCGACCGGGAACGCCGCGTCGAGAGCAGCCTGATCGATCTCGCTTATGCCAAAGGCCTGCCGCTGGTTGCGACCAACGAGCCTTACTTCGCCGCCAGTGACGACTACGAAGCCCACGACGCGCTGCTCTGCATCGCCGGCGGAAAACTGATCGCCGAAACCGATCGCGACCAGCTCACGCCCGACCATCGTTTCAAGACCCGCGCCGAGATGGCGGTGCTGTTCGCCGATATTCCGGAGGCGCTGGCGTCCACCGTCGAGATCGCCGAACGCTGCTCGTTCCGGCCGATGACGCGCAAGCCGATCTTGCCGCGCTTCACCGTCGGCGCCAGCTCCGGATCCGATGCCGTGGGCGAGGAAGCCACTGAGCTGAAGCGCCAGGCGGAGGAGGGGCTCGCGCGGCGGCTTGCGGTCCATGGCCTGTCGCAGGGCACGACGGAAGAGGATTATCAGAAGCGTCTCGCCTTCGAGATCGACGTCATCAACCGCATGAACTATGCGGGCTACTTCCTGATCGTTTCCGACTTTATCAAATGGGCCAAGGCCCATGACATTCCGGTCGGTCCGGGCCGCGGCTCCGGCGCGGGATCGCTGGTCGCCTATGCGCTGACCATTACCGACCTCGATCCGATCCAGTTCGGCCTGCTGTTCGAGCGCTTCCTCAATCCGGAACGCGTTTCGATGCCCGACTTCGACATCGACTTCTGCCAGGACCGCCGCGGCGAGGTCATCGACTACGTGCAGCAACGCTACGGCCGCGACCAGGTGGCCCAGATCATCACGTTCGGTACGCTGCAGGCGCGCGGCGTGCTGCGCGACGTCGGCCGCGTCTTGCAGATGCCCTACGGGCAGGTCGATAAACTCACCAAACTCGTCCCGCAGAATCCCGCGGCGCCGGTGACCCTGGCGGCCGCGATCGAGAGCGAACCGAAGTTGCAGGCCTTCCGCGACGAGGATGCCGTGGTGGCGCGCGCCTTCGACATCGCCCAGCGCCTCGAAGGCCTGACGCGGCACGCTTCGACCCACGCCGCCGGCATCGTGATCGGCGACCGGCCTTTGAGCGAACTGGTGCCGCTCTATCGTGATCCCAAATCCGACATGCCGGTGACCCAGTTCAACATGAAGTGGGTCGAGCCGGCGGGTCTCGTCAAATTCGACTTCCTCGGCCTGAAGACGCTGACCGTGCTCGACGTCGCGGTCAAGCTGCTCAAGCAGCGCAACATCCATATCGATCTGCCGACGCTACCGATCACCGATGCCGCAAGTTACCAGATGCTGGCCAAGGGCGACGTGGTCGGCGTGTTCCAGGTGGAAAGCCAGGGCATGCGGCGGGCGCTGGTCGACATGCGGCCCGACCGCTTCGAGGACATCATCGCGCTGGTGGCGCTCTATCGTCCCGGCCCGATGGCGAACATTCCGACCTATTGCGCGCGCAAGCATGGCGACGAGGAGCCGGAATATCTGCATCCGATGCTCGAGCCGATCCTGAAGGAAACCTTCGGCGTCATCATCTACCAGGAACAGGTGATGCAGATCGCCCAGGTGATGGCCGGCTATTCGCTCGGCGACGCCGACCTGTTGCGCCGCGCGATGGGCAAGAAGATCCGCGCCGAGATGGAAAAGCAGCGTGCGATCTTCATCGCCGGCGCGGTGAAGAACGGCGTGCCCAAGGGGCAGGCCGATACGATCTTCGAACTGCTGGCCAAGTTCGCCGACTACGGCTTCAACAAGAGCCATGCCGCAGCCTATGCGCTGGTGTCCTATCACACCGCCTATATGAAGGCGCATTACCCGGTCGAGTTCCTGGCGGCGTCGATGACGCTCGAACTCAACAACACCGACAAGCTCTCGGAATTTCGCGCCGAGGCGCAGCGGCTCGGCATCAAGGTCGAATCGCCCAACATCAATCGTTCGGGCGCGACCTTCGAGGTCGGCGACAACACGATCTACTACGCGCTGGCGGCGCTGAAGGGCGTTGGTCCTGCGGCGGTCGAACTCATTGTCGAGACGCGGCGCGAAGGGCTGTTCACGTCGCTGGCCGATTTCGCCGCGCGCGCCAACCCGCGTGCCATCAACAAGCGGGTGATCGAAAGCCTCGCCGCAGCCGGCGCCTTCGATACGCTGGATGCCAATCGCGCGCGGGTATTTGGCGGCGCGGAAGCGATCCTGGCCGCCTGCCAGCGCAGCCACTCGGCCGCAACGCTCGGCCAGAACGACATGTTCGGCGGCGCGTCCGACGCGCCGACCATCATGCTGCCGCAGCTCGAGCCCTGGCTGCCGGCCGAAAAACTCCGTCGCGAATACGATGCCGTCGGCTTCTTCCTGTCCGGCCATCCGCTCGACGACTACGCGACCGTCCTGAAGCGGCTGCGGGTGCAATCCTGGGCGGAATTCTCGCGCGCTGTCAAAACCGGCGCCACCGCTGGCAAGGTCGCAGCGACCGTGGTCTCGCGCATGGAACGGCGCACCAAGACCGGCAACAAGATGGGCATCATGGGCCTGTCCGACCCGACCGGCCATTTCGAAGCCGTGCTGTTTTCCGAAGGCCTCGCGCAGTACCGCGACGTGCTGGAGCCGGGTGCTGCGGTGTTGCTGCAGCTCGGCGCCGAACTGCAGGGCGAGGATGTGCGGGCGAGGGTGCTGCATGCCGAGCCGCTCGATGCCGCCGCGGCCAAGACGCAAAAAGGCCTGCGGATTTTCGTTCGCGACACCAAGCCGCTGGATTCGATCGCGCGGCGGCTGAACATGCCGGAAGCGGCGCCGCCCGGCGGCCAGGCCAGGGGCGCGCCGGCGAAGCCTGCGCCCGCGCCGGCGGGCGGAGCCGACGGCGATGTCTCGCTCGTCATCATGCTCGACCTCGAAACCGAGGTGGAGATGAAGCTGCCGGGCCGCTTCAAGGTCTCCCCGCAGATCGCCGGTGCGATCAAGGCGGTGTCGGGCGTGGTGGACGTCCAGACGCTTTGATGGAACTTGGCGGGCCCCTGCACGCGGTCCGGAGACGTTGCTGAACCGGATTTCATTCAAGTAATGTTCAGACAGGCAGGCGCTCCATGTGCGCGTGCGTTTGAATCGCGGTGGGGACACAGGATCATGCGACTGACAGCAAGGGTGTCGATCTTTACGGTATGTCTGCTTGTCGTGTCCGGGTTTCCGGCGCTCCTGAGTTCTGCCTTCGCCCAGCAGCAGCCGGAAAAGCGCATCGCACTGGTGGTCGGCAACGGCGCGTATGCGAAGTCGCCGCTGGCGACCGCGGCCAATGACGCCGGCCTGATCGCGCAAACCTTGCAGGCAGCGGGGTTCGATGTGATCGGCGCCCGCGACCTCGATGGCGACACCCTGCGCAAGAGTTTCCGCGATTTCGTCCAGAAGGCTCAAGCCGCCGGGCCGGGCACCGTGGCGATGGTTTATCTCGCCGGCTACGGGCTGCAGCTTGCCGGTGAGAACTATTTCGTGCCGGTCGACTCCGCGATCAACCGCGAGACCGACATTCCGATCGAATCCTTGCGGATCAGCGACTATATCCGGCAGCTCGCATCGCTTCCGCTCAAGGCCAGCATCGTCGTGCTGGATGCGGCGCGGCAGCAACCCTTCGTCGAGGGGCAGATCGCAAGCGGCCTGGCGCTGGTGGAGGCGGATCCGCATATGCTGATCGCCTATAACGCGGCGCCGGGCACGGTCGCACCGCCGGAGCAGGGGCCGTACGGCGCCTACGCCCAGTCGCTCGCCGAGATGATCCGCGCCGGCGGATTGCCGCTGCAGGAAGTTTTCAACCGCGTGCGGCTGCGCGTCAACGAAGCAACCAAGGGCGCGCAGGTGCCGTGGGATTCGCAGAAGCTCGACGCCCAGTTCGTGTTCTTCGACCGTGCGCCGGATGCGCCGGCGCAGGCGCCGCCGGATCAGGTCGCCGCTCTCCGCAACAAGCCGATCCGCGATCTCGGCGTGCAGGATGCCTACACCGCGGCGGTCGAGCGCGACACGCTGCAAGGCTATGAGGATTTCCTGATCGCCTATCCCGGCGATCCACTGGCCCGGCGCGTGCGCGCCATCGTCGCCGCGCGGCGCGAAGCGATCACGTGGGGTCGGACCTACCGGGCCGACACGCCCAACGCCTATTGGTCCTATCTGCGGCGCTATCCGCGCGGGCCACACGCCGGCGACGCGCGCCGCCGCCTTGCCATCCTCACCGCACCGCTGGAGCCGCCGCCGGCATTCGCGGTCATGGACTACGATGTACCGCCGCCGCCGCCCGAAGAGATCGTCTACGTCGATCGCCCGGTGCTGGTTTTCAGCGATCCCGAGTTTGATTTTGCGCCGCCGCCGCCGCCGCCGTTCTATTACCTGCCGCCGCCGCCGCCGGATTTCATCGTATTGGAGCCGCCGCCACCACCGATCGGGCTTTTCATCCTGCCGCAGCCGCTGTTCGTGCCGATTCCAGTCTACGTTCAAGCGCCGGTCTATGTGGCGCCACCGCCGAACAACATCATCTACGCCAACATTCACAATACGACCGTCATCAACACCGTCATCAACCAGCGGCCTCTGCCGGCGCCGACAGGGCCGGGTGGTACCGCGCTCCCCTCCGCCAAAGGCGCCGCGCCGTCACCGGCCGTACCTGCACCCGGGCCCGCCGGCGCTACGGCCGCGCTGCCACCCGCGGTCGCGCAAAAGGCCTCGCTGATCCAGCAAGGCAAACTGCCAATGCCTCCGAGCGCATCGATAAACCCTGCCGCGAAGGCCGGTACAGCGGGCGCGCCGGTTGGCCGGATTGCCCCGGCGAATGCGCCGCAGCCTGCGAATGTGGCCCCGAACGCGCTGCCGCAAGGCCAGGCGTTGCCGAAGGCCAATTCGTTGCCGGTGCCCGGCGTCAAAGGTGCGCCGCCGCTACCGCCGGCTGCAGGGACCCCGCCCGCGAATGCGACCAATCCCAGTGTGAAGCTGGCGCCGCAGCAACCGGGAGCAGCACCTCCGGCAGCGGTTTCGAATGCACCTGCCGCCGCCGGCACACCGAGGGTACCGGCAGGGGTGGCAGCCCCGCCGAAGCCGAACAGCCTGGCGCCTGTCCAGGGGGCAAACGCAAAGCCAACGGTGGCGCCGCAAGCCGTGAGCAGGCCGGCGGCCGTTCAACCGCCACCCAAGCCCTTGGCAGCTCTTCCTCCGAAGCGGACAACCATTCAGCCGGATGTGCGCCGGGCGACGCCGCCTCCGCCGCGTCCGGCTCCCCAGATGGCGAGGCCCGCCCCGCCGCCGCCTCGGGTCGCTTCACCGCCGCCGCCGCGGATTGTCGCGCCGCCGCCCCGGATGGCCGCGCCGCCGCCTCCGCGGCCGGCTCCGGCACCTCAGATCGCCCGGCCGGCGCCACCCCCACCGCCGCCACGTCCGGCGCCGCCACCACCGCGTCCGGCGCCGCCAGCCGCAGCCAAGAAATGCCCGCCGAACGTTCCGCGGTGCTGAGGCAAAGCGCTGCCGGTCAGGGCTGGATCTGACCGGAGCTGCGCAGGGTCGCCGGGGAAAAGGGCGGCCCACCGACCGATCGAAATGAATATGCGGCGTGAATCGCCGCGGCGTTGTTGCGCCTCGCCAGGTTCAGGTGAGTTCGCACCGGCCGTTTGACGTGGTCGACGTTCGGACGCTGCAGCGCAGCTTCAACTGGCCGAATAGATCGGGACAGGCTCGCACGCGCCGGGCTACAGCGACCGCGCGATCAGGAGCTTCATGATCTCGTTGGTGCCGCCGTAGATCTTCTGGATGCGCGCATCCACGAACATCCGTGCGATCGGGTATTCCTCCATGTAGCCGTAGCCGCCGTGAAGCTGCAGGCACTCGTCGGCGGTCTCCACCTGCTTCTGCGAACACCAGTATTTCGCCATCGACGCGGTAACGGTATCGAGCTGGCCGGCGACGAGCTGTTCCACGCACCAGTCGACGAAGACGCGCGCGATCATGGCCTCGGTCTTGCGCTCGGCTAGAGCATTTTCCATTTTCTGTGAATCGAAGGGATTCCCATTGAGCTGCGAATAAGATTCTGTGGCCTTCTCGGACTGAGGAGGCTGGCAATGGGGTATTCGAACGACTTACGAATTCGAGTGATCCAGGTTGTTGAGGGTGGCGCGGCGGCGCGGGCTGCGGCAAGACAGTTTGTGATTGGGGATTCGACGGCGATCCGCTGGGCACAGCGCTGGCGGGAGACCGGTAGCTTTGAGGCCAAATCCAACAAGGGTCAGAGCCGGTCGCCGTTGAAGAAGCATGAGGAATGGTTGCTTGGGTTGGTTCGGCAGGAACCGGACCTGACTCTGGAAGAGATCCAGCGCCGTCTGCTCGATGAGCATCAACAAAAGGCGGGAATCGGGTCGGTCTGGCGGTTCTTCGACCGCCACGGCATCAGCTTCAAAAAAAAGCGTTCGGGCGGCCGAGCAAGATCGGCCTGACGTCGCCGCGGCGCGGACGGCATGGGCGGACAATCAACCCAAGCTCGATCCCGACCGACTGGTCTTCATCGACGAAACCGGCACCTCGACCAAGATGGCACGGCTGTACGGCCGGGCTCCGCGCGGCGAGCGGCTGGTCGGCAAAATCCCGCATGGTCACTGGAAAACCAGCACCTTTGTTGCGGGCCTGCGCTCCACAGCCCTTACCGCACCATGCGTCATCGACGGCCCGATGAACGGCAATGCCTTCCTCGCCTATGTCGAACAGGTCCTGGTACCGACCCTCAAGCCAAACGACATTGTCGTGCTGGACAATCTCAGTGCCCATAAGGTGCCGGGGATACGTGAAGCGATCGAAGCTGCAGGCGCAAAGCTGCTTTACCTGCCTCCCTATTCGCCGGACTTCAATCCGATCGAGCAGCTCTTCGCAAAACTCAAAGCCTTGTTACGAAAGGCTGCCGAGCGCTCCGTGGAGAGCCTCTGGAACCGCATCGCCTGCCTGCTCGACGCCTTCCTGCCGGACGAATGCGCCAACTACTTCCGCAACTCCGGATATGCCGCATGCTAGGTGGAAAATGCTCTAGCGTGAAGGCGGTATTCTGAAATTCGATGATCGGTTGACCGAACGCCTTGCGCTCCTTGGTGTAATCGACCGTCAGCTTGACCGCGCGTTCCATCGAAGCCACGGCGCCGACGGCCAGTGAGAGCCGCTCCTGCGGCAGTTGCTGCATCAACTGGACGAAGCCGTTGCCTTCCTCGGTTCCGAGGAGGTTTTCCGGCGGCACCACCGCGTCGTCGAAGAACAATTCCGAAGTGTCCGACGCGTGCAAGCCGATCTTGTCGAGGTTGCGGCCGCGCCGAAAACCTTCATTGCCCTCGGTCTCGAGCACGATCAGCGATAATCCCTTGGCGCCGGGCCCGCCGGTGCGCGCGACCACGACAATCAGGTCGGCGGCCTGACCATTGGTGATGAACGTCTTCTGACCGTTGATGACGTAATTGTTGCCCTGCTTGCGCGCCGTGGTCCGCACGCCCTGCAGGTCGGAGCCGGTACCGGGTTCGGTCATGGCGATGGCGCCGACGAATTCACCGCTTGCCATCTTCGGCAGCCAGCGGCGTTTCTGCTCCTCGGATCCGTAGTTCAGGATGTAGTGCGCGACGATGGCACTATGCACCGAAACCCCGGTCGTGACTTCCGGCACCACGGTTTCGATGTCCTCGATCACGGCGGCATCGTAGGCGAAACTGGCGCCGAGGCCGCCGTAGACTTCCGGCACGCTCGGCAGCAGCGCGCCCATTTCGCCGAGCGCGCGCCACGCGGAGCGGTCGACCATCTTCTGGTCGCGCCATTTCTGGGCATGCGGCGCCAGGTCCTTGGCGAGAAATTTTCGGAATTGCTCGCGAAAGACGTCGAGTTCTTCGGTCATCCACGATGAGCGATAGGGCATAAGTCCTCGCTTTAGATGATGAGACCGCCGCCGGCGACGATCACTTGTCCGCTGATATAGTTCGATTCCGGGCTGCAGAACAGATAAACGGCATCGGCGGCTTCTTCCGCTGTGCCGCCGCGTCCGAGCGGAATCATTTTGGCCATCGCATCGAGCATCTGCGGCTGGACCCCGACCTTGATGTCGCGGCCGGCGACGTCGATGGTCTTCTGCTGGGCTTCGATCGGCTGGGTCAGGCGGGTATTGATCAGGCCAAAAGCCACGCAATTGACGTTGACCTTGTAACGTCCCCATTCCTTGCACAGCGTTCGCGTCAGCCCAATCAGGGACGCTTTGGCCGACGAATAGCTCGCTTGGCCGGCGTTGCCGTAGAGCCCGGCGATCGAGGAGATGTTGACGACCTTGCGGAACACCTCGCGGCCGGCCTCGGCTTCCTTCTTCGCCATGATGCGGATCGGCTCGGACGCGGCGCGCAGCAGGCGGAACGGCGCCACCAGATGCACGTCGAGCATGGCCTGGAACTGCTCGTCGGTCATCTTCTGGATGGTCGAATCCCAAGTGTAGCCGGCGTTGTTGACGATGATATCGAGCCCGCCAAAAGTTTCCATGGCGGTGCCGACGAAGCGATCGGCGAAGCCGGTCTCCGAGACGCTGCCATTGACGGCGATCGCTTCGCCGCCTGCGGCGACGATTTCGGCGGCGACGGCGTCGCCCGGCGCCGCATCGAGATCGTTGACCACGACCTTCGCGCCTTCATTCGCGAGTTTCAGCGCGATGGCGCGGCCGATGCCGCGCCCCGATCCGGTGATGAGCGCGACCTTGCCCTTGAGCTTCGACATCTGTTTTCCTTCAGAGCGTGATGATGGCTTCACCGGCGAGCTTGACCTCGCCGGTTTCATCCTTGGTCGTCAGCGCCAGCCTGATCCGGCTTTCGCCGTTGTCCGCGAACAATTCGGTCACGTGACCTTCGCAGGTCAGGCGCGCGCCAAGCTGGGTGATGGCGGCAAAACGCGTGGCGAACGAGCGGATGCGGTGGGGCGCGATCGCGTCGGTCAGCGCCTGGCCGAGATAGGCCATGACCAGCATGCCGTGCGAAAATACGTCCGGGAAGCCGGCGGCCTTGGCGAAATCGATGTCGACATGGATCGGATTGTGGTCACCCGATGCGCCGCAATACAGGGCAAGCGTATGGCGCGTGATCGGCGGGAAGGTCTTGTGGACGATACGGTCGCCGACCGACGGTGGCCTGGTTGCTGTCTCGTTCATGACCCCGTCCTAGTTCCGCACGACAATGGTGCGCGCGGTATCGGCGACGTGCGCGCCGTGCTGGTTGGTAACAGCGGTTTCCACCACCACCATGGTCATCGCGCCGCCCTTCTTGTCGGTGACGTCGGCGACGCGCGATTGGAAGGTCAGGGTATCGCCCACGACCACGGGGGCGTGGTAGCTGAAGCGCTGTTCGCCATGCAGGACGCGGGCTAGATCGATGTTCAATTCGGTCAGGAATTCGAACGGACGTTCGGCATCCATCAGTTCGAGACAGAACAGATAGGTCGGCGGCGCCGGCATCGCCGAATAGCCCGCGGCGCGCGCGGCGGTCTCATCGCGATACACCGGATTCTGTTCCCCGAGCGTGTTGAGGAAATACCGAAGGCGCCCGGGTTCGACGCGCGCGGTGACCGGCGTAAAGCTGCGCCCGATGGCTGATCGATCGACCATGTCGCTGTCTCACGCCCGCTCGTACAAGGTGACCACGCAGGCACCGCCGAGGCCGAGATTGTGCTGCAGCCCCAGCCGCGCGCCGTCGACCTGGGTCGCGGCGGCATTGCCACGCAATTGACGCGTCAGTTCGTAGCATTGCGCGAGGCCGGTGGCCCCAAGCGGGTGGCCCTTCGACAGCAGGCCGCCGGAGGGATTGGTCACGGTCTTGCCGCCATAGGTGTTGTCGCCGTCGTCAATGAAGCGTGCCGCGCCGCCCTCGGGACAGAGGCCGAGCGCCTCATAGGTGATCAGTTCGTTGTGCGCGAAGCAGTCGTGCAGTTCGACGACATCGATATCTTCGGGGCCGACGCCGGCAGTCTCGTAAACGCGCCTGGCGGCCGCCTGCGTCATGTCGAAGCCGACCACCTGCATCATGTCGCCTGCCTTGAAGGTCGAGGCGGTGTCGGTGGTCATGGCCTGGGCGGCGATCCGGACATCCTTGCGCAAGCCATGCTGGCTCGCGAATTTCTCCGAGACCAATACGGCGGCTGCACCGCCGCAGGTCGGCGGACACGCCATCAGCCGTGTCATCACGCCCGGCCAGATCACCTGATCGTTCAAGACGTCATCGGCGGTGAGCTCCTTGCGGAACAGTGCCAGCGGATTGTTCTTCGCATGCCGGCTCGCCTTGGCGCGGATCTTGGCGAACGAGGCCAGCGGCGTTCCATACTTCTTCATGTGGCTGAGACCGGCGCCGCCGAAATACCGCAGCGCCAGCGGGATATTGCGGGCGTCGACCAGTTCATCGGTCACGGCGTCGAAATCCTCAAACGCACTCGGCCGGTCGGTGAAGACGGCGCCGAGCGCGCCGGGCTTCATCTGCTCGAAGCCGAGCGCCAGCACGCAATCGAGCGCGCCGGATTCGATCGCCTGCCGCGCCAGGAACAGCGCCGTCGAGCCGGTGGAGCAGTTGTTGTTGACGTTGATGATGGGAATTCCGGTCATGCCGACCTGATACAGCGCGCGCTGGCCGCAGGTTGAATCGCCGTAAACGTAGCCCGCATAGGCCTGCTGGATCATGTCGTAGCCGACCCCGGCATCGGCCAGCGCCAGCGCAGTCGCTTCCGCGCCCATCACGGGGTAGGGCGCGTTGGCGCCGGGTTTGACAAAGGGGATCATGCCGACGCCGGCAACATAGACGCGAGAGGTCATGGCGCGCTCCGTAAATTACCGATTGGACTTTTTGTTACCCGTGGGTAATATATCGATCAGCCCGGCCCGTCAATGCGACGCAGGCGACAATCGAACAGGCGATAATCGACATGGATGCACCGTCACCTTCCGCCGATCCGTCGCCATGGATGCCGTTCGAGAGCCGGCGCCGCGCGCGCGACGAGAAGCGCGAGGCGGTGCTGAGAACCGCCGTGCAACTGTTCCTCGAGCAGGGCTATCACCGCGTCACACTGAACGATGTCGCCGAACGGCTGAACATCACCAAACCCGCGCTGTACAATTACTTCCGCAGCAAGGACGAGATATTGTTCGAATGCTGGGCGCTCGGACAGGAAAGCGTCGATAAATTGATCGCCGAGATCAACAAAGGCGGCGGCACGGCGCTCGCCAAGCTGCGCAAGCTGATCCATGCCTATGCCGAGGTCATGACGACGGACTACGGCGCAAGCCTGGTGCGGTTCGATCCGCGCGACCTGACCGAGGCAAACCGCAAGACCGTCCGCGCCGCAAAGAAGCGGATCGACCGCACGTTTCGCAGATACCTCGCCGACGGAGTCACCGACGGCTCGATCAAGCCCTGCGATCCCAAGCTTGCGGCGTTTGCGATTGCAGGTTCGCTGAACTGGATCGGTCACTGGTACCAGCGGGACCGGGCCTGGTCGGGAGAAGCCGTTGCCGGCCAATTCGCGGTTCAACTGACCGAAGGGCTCGCCGCATCGCCGGCGCGGAAGCGAAGCCCCGTGACATCAAAAAGCCGGCCGGCGAAGGGAGGGCGGAAATGAACATTACCCATGGGCTGCGGCAGGCGTTGCAGGTCAACCCCGACGGGCTGGCGACGGTTTTCGGCAGCCGGCGTCGGAGCTGGCGGGAGATCGGCGAACGCGTGGCGCGGCTGGCGTCAGGCTTTCACGCGCTCGGCGTCAAGACCGGCGACCGTGTCGCTATCCTGTCGCTGAATTCGGATCGCTATCTCGAAGTCTATCTCGCCACCGGCTGGGCGGGCGCCGTCGTGGTGCCGCTCAACATCCGCTGGAGCCCGCTTGAGAATGAAGACGCGATGCGCGACTGCCGGGCCAACGTGCTGCTGGTCGACAAGGCCTTCGCGCCGATCGGCGCCGCGCTGACAAAGGTGATCGACGGCCTGACGCTGATCTATGCCGACGACGGCGATGCGCCGGAGGGCATGCTCGATTACGAAGCCTTGTTGCGCCGGAGCGATCCGGTAGCGGACGCGATGCCCGGCGCGTCGGACCTCGCCGGCATTTTCTACACCGGCGGCACCACCGGCCGGTCCAAGGGCGTGATGCTCAGCCACGGCAACCTGATGGCCAACGCCATGAACGCGCTGGCCGAGGGTCTGTTTGGGGGCGGGGCGATCTATCTGCATGCCGCGCCGATGTTTCATCTCGCCAATGGCGCCGCGATGTATTCGATCCTGCTGAGCGGCGGCTCCAATGTCATCGTCTCCGGCTTCACACCGGAGGGCGTGATGGCGGCGTTCCAGAACGAGCGCGTCACCGACGTGCTGCTGGTGCCGACCATGATCCAGATCATGGCCGATCATCCCGCGCTCGGCTCCTACGACACATCGAGCGTCAGCAACATCGTCTACGGCGCGTCGCCGATCAGCGAAGCCGTGCTCGACCGCGCGATGGCGGCATTTCCGAACGTCCAGTTCACCCAGGCCTATGGCATGACCGAACTGTCGCCGATCGCCACGCTGCTGCACTGGAACGAGCATATCGGAGATGGCCGCGCCAAAAACCGGCACCGGTCGGCGGGCCGGGCGTCGCTCGGTTGCGAGGTCCGGATTGTCGATGCCGAGAACAGGCCGGTGCCATCAGGAACGGTCGGCGAAATCATCGCCCGCGGCGACAATGTCATGATGGGCTACTGGGAGCGTCCGGAAGAAACCGCGCGCGCCGTCGTCGATGGCTGGATGCATACCGGCGACGGCGGTTACATCGACGAATACGGCTTTGTGTTCGTCGTCGATCGCGTCAAGGACATGATCATTTCCGGTGGCGAGAACGTCTATTCGACCGAGGTCGAGAACGCCCTGGCGCAGCATGCCGCGGTCGCGCAATGCGCGGTATTCGGCATTCCGAGCGAGCAATGGGGCGAACAGGTGCATGCCGTCGTGGTCAGAAAGCCGGGCGCCGATGTCGAGGCCGCAACCTTGATCGCCTTCTGCAAAGAGCGGATCGCCGGATACAAATGCCCGCGTTCGGTCGAGATCCGCGACGAGCCGCTGCCGCTGTCCGGTGCGGGAAAGATACTGAAGCGCGAACTGCGAAAACCGTTCTGGGAAAACCGCAAGCGCATGGTGAGCTGAGGTCGCGTCATCGAGCCACCGGCG
Source organism: Bradyrhizobium ottawaense (assembly GCF_900099825.1). Taxonomy (NCBI): domain Bacteria; kingdom Pseudomonadati; phylum Pseudomonadota; class Alphaproteobacteria; order Hyphomicrobiales; family Nitrobacteraceae; genus Bradyrhizobium; species Bradyrhizobium ottawaense. The sequence goes on from NZ_LT629693.1 coordinate 7,519,795, forward strand.
CGCGCACCCTGGCTGCCATCCCGGCGGGCAGGGGCTCCAGCGCGCCGGCGCTTCTCAAAAATTGTCGGCAAAAAATCTTCGAAGCGTTTGTCGCGGCGGCCGTCAAGGCCGGCGGCGCGCTGGCGCACTCGCCGCTGGCGTTGCGGATTTTCGATATCGCATCCTCGCTCTGATCTTTGGACGCGCGAGGCTCTTACGTCCCTCGCGCGTCCCCGCGATGTTTCCTGAGAGTTCGCTACATCAGATGAAAAGCGTGCAAATCCAGCTTGGCATCATGAACTAACGAGGCGTCGAGCTGAATGTCAGCGTGCGGGGTGTCTGGCACGTTCGAAGAGAGGTGCAAAAGCGCATCCGCGACTGAGGCACCTTGCGGAGCGATGTGCGGGTCGTCGTTGTTGGTCAAGCTGCCTGCGCCGCCGCCGTTTCCAAACACGAAACCGTCTTTGACGGTGTCCACTAAGGCTTCAGGGTTGTGGTCTGCGACGAACTCGACACCGTGGGCGCTGCCGAATTTGAAACCCGGCGCATTGGCCGCGGAAACAAGGGCGGTGAATTTGCCCGTATGTGGGTCGACCTCGCCAAACGCATTGCCGACCGAGGCATAATAATCGTTGGGATTGAGGCCGGTCGCGTGAACCGTGAGCACCCGGTTGTCTGCGGTATCGGAAAGATAAAACGTTCCGGCGCTGGCGTCGACCTTGACCACGTCGTCGAGCCCGGCGCCCGCCGGTACGCCCTTCACCTGGGTGAACGAGACCGACTGATGCGCGGTGCCGGCATCATGCACATCGATGATGACCTGGTCGCTGCCGCTGGAGAATAGCAGATCGCCGTTCGGCGCGAGCTTGAGCGAGTCCGGATCATTCTGGGGAATGATCTCGGTCTTGCCGGTTTCGAGATTGAGGCCCATGTCGCCGAAGTGCAGGATCGCCTTGGTCTTGAGCGCACCATCCGGGTCGTTGCCGTTGGTCAACTGCACCAGGGTCGGATCGCCGGGATTTACGGGGTTGGTAAAGCTCATGAACTCCTTGCCGTGGGTGAACACGACGTCGTCGTAGCCTCGCGTCGCGGACGGGTCCGCATAAGACAAGGGCGCGCTTATCGTATGATCCTCGGGATTGATGACGCTCAGGGTGGAGTTGCCGTCCTGGTTCTGCAGCGCCCAGATATCGCCGGTGTACGGATCGAACTTCAGGCCATCGACGTAACCAGCGATCTGATAGCTGTGATCAATGTGGCCGCTGCGATCATATTCGACGACGGTGCTGTGACCCGACAGGCCGGTGGAATCGGCGCCGTTTGTATAGGCCACCCAAATGTCGCCATTCGCCACCGTGATCGAGTCGGGCGACTTGTCGCCAGCGGGCGCTACCGCCAAAGTCGAGATATGATCAACTTGGGCGATTTCGGCATTACGATCGGCGACGAACTCGACACCGTGGGCGCTGCCGAACTTGAAACCGGGCGCATTGGCGGCGGAAACAAGCGCGGTGAACTGGCCGGTCAGCGGATCGACCTCGCCAAACGCATCGCCGACCGAGGCATAATAATCGTTGGGGTTGAGGCCGGTGGCGTGAACCGTGAGCACCCGGTTATCCGCGGTGTCGGAAATATAGAACGTTCCGGCGCTGGCGTTGACCTTGACCACATCGTCGAGCCCGGCGCCCGCCGGTACGCCCTTCACCTGGGTGAAGGCGACTGTTTGGTGCGAGGTGCCGGCATCATGCACATCGATGATGACCTGGTCGCTTCCGCTAGAGAATAGCAGATCGCCATTCGGCGCGAGCTTGAGCGAGTCCGGATCATTCTGGGGAATGATCTCGGTCTTGCCGGTTTCGAGATTGAGGCCCATGTCGCCGAAGTGCAGGATCGCCTTGGTCTTGAGCGCACCGTCCGGGTCGTTGCCATTGGTCAACTGCACCAGGGTCGGATCGCCGGGATTTACGGGGTTGGTGAAGCTCATGAACTCCTTGCCGTGGGTGAACACGACGTCGTCGTAGCCCCGCGTCGATGAAGGATCCGCATAAGACAAGGGCGCGCTTACCGTATGATCCTCGGGATTGATGACGCTCAGGGTGGAGTTGCCGTCCTGGTTCTGCAGCGCCCAGATCTGACCGGTGTACGGATCGAACTTCAGGCCATCGACGTAACCAGCGATCTGATAGCTGTGATCAATGTGGCCGCTGCGATCATATTCGACGACGGTGCTGTGACCCGACAGGCCGGTGGAATCGGCGCCGTTTGTATAGGCCACCCAAATGTCGCCATTCGCCACCGTGATCGAGTCGGGCGACTTGTCGCCAGCGGGCGCTACCGCCATTGTGGAGATGTGATCGATTTGTGTCATGACAAAGTTCCTACGTTCGGCGTGGGCGTGATGCGATTGAGAGGCAATCACGTCGATGTAACCGCGATACGACACTTGCATTTCGCATTTTGCATTTCGCGATCTCGGGATCCGCCGCCCGCATTGGGGAAATTCCTTTCAAGCGGGTAACGTCGGTCACCACCCGCGACGTTTCGCAACGCGCGGCATTTGTTGACGGAAGCGCTATAAATTCCGCGCGCTGGCCGCGCATCGCGAAGTGCTGGTCTCCGCTCAGAATGAGATTCTCTTGTTCACGGACATCGATGAGCGACCTGAAGACGGGGCAGGCTGCGTGCGATGAACCGGGCCGACGTTCAGGTCAGTTCGCGCAGCCCGTCCTGCGTTTTGATGGTCGCCCGAAGTCGGGCGGTGGCACTGCTGATGGTGACGCGATCATCGCGGAACAGCGGCGCGAGGGTTTCGGTCAGTTCAGCGCTGTCCGGATGCGCGATGGAAAGACGCTCGAACCGGCAGCCCAGATCGGCCATCTGCGAGGCGGGGTGCGACGCCGGCGGCCATTCGATCAGCGTTGGAAAGGCGCCGCCGAACGGCATCGACCCATCGCGCGGGAATCATCGAGCGAAAACCAGCGCGTCCGCTGCGGCGTAGCGTCTGGATTCGGAGCAAGGATCTCCAGGAACATCGTCTCGTCGAGCCGCATGAGGGAGTTATGGGTTCCTATGAGAGGATGCCTACCGCCGGACGGGATGACTACACCCAGATACCGCCAGACATGCTCGACGCCCTGTTCGAGCGTCAGCGCTGCGATCGCGAAGTGATCCAGCGCCGCGCCGCCGGGCGGGCGGGTTTCGGTAACGTCATCAAAGGCTTCCAACTTCTTTAGATTCATGTATTTGGAGCATAATCCTGATATTCTGATGTAGAAAGCTCACAATCATCCCTGCTACTTTGCATGGGGTTGATTTCGATATTTTGTCGGAGCGGGGCCGCTCCTTGGTCCGCCTTACCAAATCACCGGCGATCAGCCGGAAAACCGGCCGTATTTCCTTGCTTATCGGCAGAATCCGGCTATATACCGCGCCATCTCACACGGAAGCATGGCTCTCAAAGGCCGTCCGGTGGCAACCGGGCCATAAGGCTCGTCTGCTCACACGCTTCCGGAGGAACCAACCGGAGAATTGAAACGATGTCGGTACCCGATTTTTCTATGCGCCAGCTGCTTGAAGCCGGCGTTCACTTTGGCCACCAATCCCACCGCTGGAATCCGAAAATGGCAGAGTTCATTTTCGGCGCCCGCAACAACATCCATATCATCGATCTCGCCCAGACCGTGCCGTTGCTGCATCGTGCGCTGACGGCGGTCTCGGACACCGTCGCCAAGGGCGGCCGTATCCTGTTCGTCGGCACCAAGCGCCAGGCGCAGGACGGCGTGGCCGAGGCTGCGAAGCGTTCGGCGCAGTACTTCGTCAATTCGCGCTGGCTCGGCGGCACGCTGACCAACTGGAAGACGATTTCGGGCTCGATCAAGCGCCTGCGTCACCTCGATGAGGTGCTCTCGTCGGGCGAAGCCAGCTCCTACACCAAGAAGGAGCGGCTGACGCTGCAGCGCGAGCGCGACAAGCTCGACCGTTCGCTCGGCGGCATCAAGGACATGGGCGGGCTTCCCGACATGATCTTCGTGATCGACACCAACAAGGAAGACATCGCGATCCAGGAAGCGCAGCGGCTCAACATTCCCGTTGCCGCGATCGTCGATACCAATTCCGACCCCAAGGGCATCACCTATGTGGTGCCGGGCAATGACGACGCCGGCCGCGCCATCTCGCTGTATTGCGACCTGGTGGCCCGCGCCGCTATCGACGGCATTTCGCGCGCGCAGGGTGAATCCGGGATCGATGCCGGCTCCTTCGCCAAGCCGGTCCAGGAGGAAGTTCCGGCCGCAGCGCAGCCGACCGGCTTCCAGGGTCTGGCCGGCCCGCGCGGCACCGCCGACAACCTCAAGAAGCTCACCGGCGTGTCGGGTGCGATCGAGAAGAAGTTCAACGACCTCGGCATCTTCCATTACTGGCAGCTCGCCGAGCTCGACCACGACACCGCGCACAAGATCGGTGAAGAGGTCGGACTTCCGAGCCGCGCCGATGGCTGGGTCGCCCAGGCCAAGACGCTGACCGCAGAAGCGGAATAACGGTAGCACCGGGTGGCCGGCTTTGTCGGCCACCGGTTCATTTTCCCGATACGGCATCCCGGTAGCTGACAGCGGCACGGCGCAAGGCGTGCGCCGCGCCCGCGGCTAACAGGCAAGAAGGATATCCAACGATGGCAACGATCTCTGCTGGCATGGTCAAGGAACTGCGCGAGTCGACCGGCGCAGGCATGATGGACTGCAAGGCGGCCCTCACCGAAACCGCCGGCGACATGACGGCGGCGCAGGATTGGCTACGCAAGAAGGGCCTGTCGAAGGCTGCCAAGAAGGCCGGCCGCGTCGCCGCGGAAGGCCTGATCGGCGCCGTGACCGCGGGCACCAAGGGTGTGGTCGTCGAAGTCAACTCCGAGACCGACTTCGTGGCCCGCAACGAGCAGTTCCAGGGCCTCGTCAAGATGATCGCCCAGGTCGCACTCAAGACCGGCGCCGACGTCGAGGCGATCAAGGCCGCCAAGGTCGGCGACGTCACCGTCGAGACCGCGATTTCGGATGCGATCGCGACCATCGGCGAAAACATGTCGTTGCGCCGTGCGGCCCTGCTCGAAGTCGGCAAGGGCGTGGTGTCGAGCTACGTCCATGGTGCGGTCATCGACGGCGCCGGCAAGATGGGCGTGCTGGTGGCGCTGGAGTCCACCGGCAAGACCGATGAGCTCGCGGTCCTCGGCCGCCAGTTGGCCATGCATGTCGCCGCCACCAATCCGCTGGCGCTCGATCCGGCCGGGCTCGATCCCGTGACCGTGAAGCGCGAAAAGGACGTGCTGGCCGACAAATATCGCCAGCAGGGCAAGGCCGAGAACATGATCGAGAAGATCGTCGAATCCGGTCTGAAGACCTATTACAAGGAAGTCTGCCTGCTCGAGCAGGCCTTCATCCACGATACCGGCAAGTCGGTTGCGCAGGCGGTCAAGGAAGCCGAGGGCAAAGTCGGCGGACCTGTGAAGATTACCGGTTTTGTGCGCTATGCTCTCGGTGAGGGAATCGAAAAGCAGGAATCCGATTTCGCAGCCGAAGTCGCGGCGGCCAGCGGCAAGAAATAACCGCTGTCAGAATAGGCTTCCGGCGCTTTGGCGCCGGGAGTTGTCTGCGCGGGCAAGGAAGCGAGCAGCAATGGCTGAGCCGGTCTACCGTCGCGTCGTGATCAAGCTCTCGGGCGAATTTCTCGCCGGCAGCCAGTCCTTCGGCATCGACCAGCCCACCATCGACCGCGTTGCCGACGACCTGATCGCAGCCCAGAAGCTCGGCGTCGAGCTCGCCGTCGTGATCGGCGGCGGCAATATCTTTCGCGGCGTCGAAGTTTCCGCTCGCGGCGTGTCGCGGCCGACCGGCGACACCATGGGCATGCTTGCCACCATGATGAACTGCCTGGCCCTGGAAGCCGCCATCGAGCGCAAGGGGAGGCCGGCGCGGACCCTGTCGGCGTTCGTGATGCCGGAGGTTTCCGAGCTGTTCACCCGCGGTGCAGCGCACAAATACCTCTCCGAGGGCCGAATCGTGCTGCTCGGCGGCGGAACGGGCAATCCGTTCTTCACCACCGACACCACGGCGGTGCTGCGGGCGGCCGAAATCGGTGCCGAGGCGGTGCTGAAGGCCACCAATGTCGATGGCGTCTACAGCGCCGATCCCAAAAAAGACCCGTCGGCCAGGCGTTTCGACCGGTTGACGCATTCTCAGGCCATCGAAGGTGGCTACAAGGTGATGGATGCAACTGCATTCGCGCTTGCCCGCGAGACATCGCTGCCTATCATCGTATTCTCGATCGCCGAGCCGGGTTCGATCGGCGCGATCCTGCGCGGTACCGGCCACGGCACGGTCGTCGCCGGCTGAAACGCCGGTACTGCTTCTAACCGCCGGCGCCAGAGATGCCGGCGGCTGGTTTTCTTGAGGAGGGGAGAGCGTAATGCCCACGCCAGGTTTTGACATCAACGAAGTGAAGCGCCGCATGCAAGGCGCCACGCAGGCGCTCAAGCACGAACTGGGCGGCTTGCGCACCGGCCGGGCGGCGGCGTCCATGCTGGAGCCGGTGCAGGTGGAAGCCTATGGCTCGCACATGCCGCTCAACCAGCTTGCAACCGTCAGCGTGCCGGAACCGCGGCTGCTGTCGGTACAGGTTTGGGACAAGTCGATGGTCAAGGCCGTGGAGAAGGCGATCGTCGATTCCAACCTCGGCCTGAGCCCCGCTACCGAAGGGCAGGTGCTGCGTCTTCGGATTCCGGAACTCAACGAGGAGCGCCGCAAGGAACTGGTGAAGGTCGCGCATAAGTATGCCGAAGCGGCCAAGGTCGCGGTTCGCCATGTCCGTCGCGACGGGATCGATACCGTCAAGAAACTCGAGAAGAATCACGAGATTTCCGAAGACGATCAGGAGCGCCTTGCCAACGACGTGCAGAAGGCGACCGACGCCATGATCGCTGAAATCGACCAGTTGCTTGCGGCCAAGGAAAAGGAAATCCTCACCGTTTGATAACTGAAGACCGAGACACTGCAATCGAGACACTGCAATCGAGGCTTTTGCGATCAAGACTTTGGGACTGACCCTGGAATTGAATGATGTCTAACGCCGCGGCCCCAGCAACAGAAGGATCGGATCGAACCGTTCCGTTGCATGTGGCGATCATCATGGATGGAAACGGGCGCTGGGCGGCGGCGCGCGGCCTGCCGCGCGCGGAAGGCCACCGCCGCGGCGTCGAGGCGTTGCGCCGCGTGGTTCGGGCCTCCCATGAACTCGGCGTGCTCTATCTGACGATCTTTTCGTTCAGCTCGGAGAACTGGTCGCGGCCGGCGACTGAAATCGGCGATCTGTTCGGCTTGCTGCGCCGTTTCATCCGCAACGATCTGGCGACACTGCATCGCGACGGCGTGCGCGTCCGCGTGATCGGCGAGCGCGAAGGGCTGGATTCCGACATCTGCGCGCTGCTCAACGAAGCCGAAGAGCTGACCAGGGCCAATACCAAGCTCAATCTCGTAGTCGCGTTCAACTACGGATCGCGCCAGGAGATCGCCAAGGCGGCCCAGCGGCTCGCGCGCGAAGTCGCCGAGGGCAAGCGCGATCCTGCATCTGTCGATGCCGACTCCCTCGGCCAGTATCTCGACACGCCCGATATCCCGGATCCCGACCTCATCATCCGCACCAGCGGCGAACAGCGGCTGTCGAACTTCCTGATGTGGCAGGCGGCCTACAGCGAGCTCGTATTCGTGCCGATCCACTGGCCGGATTTCGACAAGGCCGCGCTCGAAAGCGCGATTGCCGAATACGCCAGACGGGAACGCCGTTTCGGCGGCCTGGCCGCGAAAACCGGCTCGTGACCGAGGACGACGCCGCGCCGGCGGCAGCGAGCGAATCCAATTCGCGCAATCTCCTGATGCGTGTTCTCGTGGCCGCCGTGCTGATCCCGCTGGCGGTGGCGATCGCCTATGCCGGCGGCTGGCTTTGGACCGCGCTGGTAACGGCGGCCGCCATTGGTCTGTTCGTGGAATGGCTGGCCGTCGTCGGACTTGCGGGCGCGGTGGCGTTGGCGATCAGAGGCGGCGTTGCGTTGGCGTTGGGAGGGATTTGCTTCGCGGTTGGACGGATCGATGCCGCGTTGATTGTCCTCGCGATCGGCTTCGTCGCGGTCGGATCGACTGCGCCGGACCGGCGAGGCTGGGCAGCGGCCGGATTTTGCTATGCGGCGGCGGCCGAGATCGCCTCGGTGCTGCTGCGCCTCGATCCCGTCAAGGGTTTTGCCGCGCTGATATTCCTGCTGCTCATCGTCTGGGTGACCGATAGCGGCGGTTATTTCGCCGGCCGCGGCATTGGCGGCCCTAAACTCTGGCCGCAGGTCAGCCCGAAGAAGACCTGGGCGGGGGCGGTTGGTGGTTTCGCCGCCAGTCTTGCCGTGGCCTGCGGATTTGCGGCGTTCGATCTCGGCAGGACCGTCCCGCTGTTGGTCGCAGCGGCCATCCTCTCGGTCGCCTCCCAACTCGGCGATCTCTTCGAATCCGCCGTGAAGCGGCGCTTCGGCGTCAAGGATTCCAGCCACATCATTCCCGGCCATGGCGGGTTGATGGATCGTCTGGATGGGTTTGTCGCAGCCGTCGTCCTGGCGGCACTTTTCGGGTTCCTGCGCGGAGGCGCCGATGGCGTCGGCCGCGGTCTTATGGTTTGGTGAAACGATGAGCGCAGTTCCATTGCGTAACAACAAGGCCACGGCGTCCGCCGTGCGTACCGTGACGGTCCTCGGCGCCACCGGTTCCATCGGTGACAGCACCATGGATTTGCTGCGGGGCGCGCGCGACCGCTACGAGGTCGAGGCGCTGACGGCGAATTCCAACGTCGAGGGGCTTGCCAAGCTCGCGAAAGAATTCGGGGCGCGGTTTGCGGCGATCGCCGATCCCGCACGGCTCGGTGAGTTGAAGGCAGCGCTCGCCGGCACCCGCACCGAATGCGGCGCCGGCGAAAGCGCGATCATTGAAGCCGCCGCGCGTCCCGCCGACTGGGTGATGGCGGCCGTGAGCGGCGCGGCCGGACTCAAGCCCGCGCTGGCGGCGGTCGATCGGGGGGCTTCGGTCGCCCTGGCCAACAAGGAATGCCTGGTTTGCGCCGGCGATTTCTTCATGCAGCGCGCCGCCAAGGCAGGGGCCTGCATCCTGCCCGCGGATTCCGAGCATAACGCGCTGTTTCAGGCGCTGTCGTCCGGCAATCGCGAGGAACTGGTGCGCGTGATCATCACCGCGTCCGGCGGGCCGTTCCGCACCTGGGCCGCCGCCGACATCGAGCAGGCGACACTGGCGCAGGCGCTGAAGCATCCGAACTGGAGCATGGGCCAGAAGATCACCATCGATTCGGCCTCGATGATGAACAAGGGCCTCGAAGTCATCGAAGCCTCGTATCTGTTTGGCCTGAGCGCCGATGAAATCGACGTTCTCGTGCATCCGCAGTCGATCATTCACGGCATGGTCGAATTCACCGATCGTTCGGTGGTCGCCCAGCTCGGCGCGCCCGACATGCGGATTCCGATCGCGCATTGCCTGGGATGGCCGGATCGAATCGTCGGCCCGTCGGCAAGGCTGGATCTGGCCAAGATCGGACAATTGACGTTCGAGGCGCCGGATTTCGAGCGGTTCCCGGGACTCCGGCTGGCCTATGAGGCGCTGCGCACCGGCCGCGGCGCAACCACGGTGTTCAATGCGGCCAACGAGGTCGCGGTGGCGGCTTTTATGGCCGGCCAGATCAAATTCGGGGCGATCGCGCGCCTCGTCGAAGCCACCATGAACGACTGGATTCGCTCCGGAAATCTCGCGCCCTTGACCTCGGCCGACGACGCGATTGCCGTTGACCATAACGCGAGAAATAAAGCTGCCTCCCTATTGCCTCAAATTGCCTTAAAGGCATCCTAGAGGGTTAAGGACGGAGCCATCGGCTCGCGTCGAGGGGAATCGAATGTCTGAGTTTTTTCTACATAGTTTCAATACGTTGGGCCATGGGCTCATCGGGTATATCGTTCCCTTCCTGTTCGTCCTGACCATCGTCGTTTTCTTCCATGAGCTTGGCCACTTCCTGGTCGCTCGCTGGGCCGGCGTGAGGGTGTTGACGTTTTCGCTCGGTTTCGGGCCGGAGCTCGCCGGGTTCAACGACCGCCACGGCACCCGCTGGAAGATTTCGGCGATCCCGCTCGGCGGCTACGTCAAGTTCTTCGGTGACGAGTCGGAAGCCTCGACGCCTGCCTCGGCCGAGACGCTCGCCAGCATGTCCGACGAGGAGCGGGCGGGCTCATTCCATCACAAGAAGGTCGGTTCGCGCGCTGCCATCGTCGCCGCCGGTCCGATCGCGAATTTCATCCTGGCGATCGTGATCTTCACCTGCCTGTTCACCTTCTTCGGCAAACCCAGCACCACCGCGCGCGTCGACAAGGTCGAAGCCGGTAGCGCGGCAGCCGCAGCGGGCTTCCAGGTCGGCGACATCGTTACGGTGATCGATGGCAAGATCATCGGCAGCTTTTCCGACATGCAGCGGATCGTCAGCGTTCATGGCGGCGATACCCTGAACTTCACCATCAAGCGCGGCGATACCACGCTTCAATTGCGCGGCACGCCCGAGCAGCGGGAAGTGAAGGACTCGTTTGGAAACGCACATCGGCTCGGGGTCTTGGGCATTACCCGTGCGACCAATCCGGGCGACGTCGTGACCGAGCGGGTTGATCCCGCGACCGCGCTCTGGCTCGGCGTCAGGGAGACCTGGTTCGTGGTCGACCGTACGCTGGCCTATATCGGCGGCGTCTTCACCGGCCGCGAAGCCGCCGACCAGGTCGGCGGTCCGTTGCGGATCGCCCAGATCTCGGGGCAGGTCGCCACCATCGGCCTTGCCGCCCTGATTCAGCTCGCGGCGGTGCTGTCGATCTCGATCGGCCTGCTAAACCTGTTTCCGGTGCCCCTGCTGGATGGCGGTCACCTTCTGTTCTATGCGGTGGAAGCCATCCGGGGGCGTCCGCTGTCGGAGCGGGCCCAGGAAATGGGCTTCCGAATCGGACTGGGGTTGGTGCTGATGTTGATGGTGTTTGCGACCTATAACGACATCCTGCACCTGGCGGCATCGTGAAGCGGCTTTTTTGTGACGTTGCCCATCGGCAACGTCTTGGAATGAAAATGGAATCGCACGGCGATGCCCCGTTTGCCGCTCCGGCGAAATTGGCTACAAGCAATGCAGCAAATGGGAATCTGCCGGTTCGTAGGGGTGCGGGCCGGCCTTGGATGATAAGGGCGCTTTGCGCATGATGTTTGGAATGCGAGTGCGGGGGGGCTTGTTGGCCGCTCTGATCATGTTTGCCGCGCCGGCGGCCGCCACGCTGGCGGCTGTAGTGCTGGCTGCGCCGGCTGCGGCCCAGAACGTGGCGTCGATCACCGTGGAGGGGAACCGGCGCGTCGAGGTCGAGACCATTCGCTCCTATTTCAAGCCGGGCCCCGGTGGCCGGCTGACCCAGGCCGAGATCGACGATGGCCTGAAGGCACTGATCGAGACCGGCCTGTTCCAGGACGTCAGGATCAACCAGGCCGGCGGCCGGATCGTCGTGGTCGTGGTCGAAAACGCCGTGATCGGGCGCATCGCTTTCGAAGGCAACAAGAAGGTCAAGGACGAGCAGCTCTCGGCGGAAATCCAGTCCAAGCCGCGCGGCACGTTTTCGCGGCCGATGGTTCAGTCGGATGCCCAGCGTATCGCCGAAATCTACCGGCGTTCGGGCCGCTATGACGTGCGCGTCACCCCTGAAATCATCGAGCAGCCCAACAACCGCGTCGATCTCGTCTTCACGATTGCCGAAGGCGGCAAGACTGGTGTCAAATCGATCGAGTTCATCGGCAACGTTGCCTATTCGGCCTATCGCCTCAAGGACGTCATCAAGACGCGCGAATCCAACCTGCTGAGCTTCCTCGGCGGCGCCGACGTCTATGATCCCGACCGGGTCGAGGCCGACCGCGACCTGATTCGCCGCTTCTATCTCAAGCATGGCTTTGCCGACGTGCAGGTGGTGGCCGCGCTGACCGAATATGATCCGGAGCGGAAGGGCTTCCTCGTTACCTTCAAGATCGACGAAGGCCAGCAGTACCGCGTCGCGTCCGTCGATTTCCAGACCAGCATCGGCACGCTCGATACCGCCTCGATGCGCGGCTTCAGCCGGGTCTCTGTCGGTTCGCTTTACAACGCCGAAGCGCTGGAAAAATCGGTCGAGGAGATGCAGATCGAAGCCTCGCGGCGCGGCTATGCGTTCGCCATAGTGCGTCCGCGCGGCGACCGCAATTTCGAGCAGCACACCGTCTCGATCGTGTTCTCCATCGACGAAGGCCCGCGTACCTATATCGAGCGCATCAATATCCGCGGCAACACCCGCACCCGCGACTACGTGATTCGCCGCGAGTTCGACCTTTCCGAAGGCGACGCCTACAACCGCGCGCTGGTCGATCGCGCCGAGCGCCGGCTGAAGAATCTCGATTTCTTCAAGTCCGTGAAGATCGCGACCGAGCCCGGTTCGTCGACCGATCGCGTCATCCTGATCGTCGATCTGGAAGAGAAATCGACTGGCGACTTCTCGGTATCGGGTGGCTATTCCACGACCGACGGTGCGCTCGCCGAAGTCAGTATTTCCGAACGCAACTTCCTCGGCCGCGGCCTGTTTGCGAAGGCGTCGGTAACCTACGGCCAGTATGCGCGCGGCTACTCGCTGTCGTTCGTCGACCCCTATCTCTTGGATTACCGCGTTGCCCTCGGTCTCGACCTGTTCCAGCGCCAGCAACTGGCCAACAGCTACATCGCCTACGGCACCAAGACGCTGGGCTTCAGCCCGCGGCTGGGCTTCAGCCTGCGCGAAGACCTCTCTTTGCAACTGCGCTATTCGATTTATCAGCAGCAAATCCAGCTGCCGAGCAACCTCGCAAACTGTAACAACAACCCCAACAACGGACTGCTCGCCTTCAACCCGTCGCCGGCCTATGCGAATCTGAACGGGCTTCCCAACGGAGGCACCACGACCGTCGGTGGCCAGACCGCCACCGACACGTCGGGTACCGGCCTATGGTGCTACAGCGATGGCGAAGCTTCGCTGCCGGTCCGCAAGGAACTGCAGAGCGGCCAAACCCTGACCTCGTCGGTCGGTTATTCGCTGAACTACAACACGCTCGACAACAACAAGAACCCGACCGACGGTCTGTTGATCGACTGGAAGCAGGACTTCGCCGGCCTCGGCGGCGACGTGAAGTACGTCAAGTCGGCGATCGATGCGAAGTACTACACCCCGCTGGTCGCCGACGTCGTCGGATTGATCCACCTCCAGGGCGGCATGCTCAACCAGTTCGGCGGCAGCGAGCTGCGCATGCTCGATCACTTCCAGATGGGCCCGAATCTCGTCCGCGGCTTTGCCCCGAACGGTATCGGCCCGCGCGATATCAACCCCTTCGGCACCGGCGACGCGCTCGGCGGCACCAAGTACTGGGGCGCGTCGATGGAATTGCAGATGCCGTTCTGGTTCCTGCCGAAGGAAGTCGGACTCAAGGGCTCGGTCTATGCCGACGCCGGCGGGCTGTTTGACTACAAGGGCCCGACATCTTGGGCGCAGACGGGCGAAGTCAATGTGGCTGGATGCCGGCCGGCGCGGACGAACTCGCCGACCGACGCCGGTACCTGTCTGGGCCTACAGTACGACAGCGGCAATGTCGTCCGCACCTCGGTCGGTGTCGGTCTGATCTGGGCGTCGCCGTTCGGTCCGCTGCGCTTCGACTACGCGGTTCCGCTTACCAAGGGTCAGTTCGACCGCGTGCAGCAATTCAAGTTTGGCGGCGGAACATCGTTCTAACTCCGATTACCGGCCGGACTGCGACGGATGGAATGGCGCAGCCGATATTCTTCAAACAACCCCCTTCGTCGACGCTGGCCGAGATCGCCGCGCTGACGAAGGCGGTATTGGTTGACCCTGCGCTCGGCGACCGGAAAATCAGGGGACTGGCTTCGCTGGACGAAGCTGGCCCCATGCATCTGGCATTCTTCGACAACCTCAAATATGCCGATCAGCTCGCCGCGACCAGGGCCGGCGCCTGCCTGGTCAGCCCGCGTTTCGAAGCCAGGGTGCCGGCCCATGTCGCGGTCCTGCGGGCCGCGCAGCCGTTCCGCGCCTTCGTCAGCCTCGCGCGCGAATGGCACGCCGATGCGCTGCGCCCGCAGACCTGGTTCGACAATGGCGGCATCGCGCCGTCAGCCATCATCGACGCGTCAGCCCATCTGGAAGACGGCGTGATCGTCGATCCGCTGGCCGTGATCGGCCCGCGGGTCGAGATCGGCGCCGGCACGGTGATCGGCGCTGGCGCCGTGATCGGCGCCGACGTCAGGATCGGCCGGGACTGCAATGTCGGCGCGCGTACTGCGATCCAGTTTGCGCTGATCGGCAACAACGTCCTGATACATCCCGGCTGCAACATCGGGCAGGACGGCTTCGGCTTCATCTTCTTCGGCCCCGACGGCCATCTGAAGGTGCCGCAGACCGGCCGCGTCCTGATCCAGAACAACGTCGAGGTCGGCGCCGGCACCAGCATCGACCGCGGCAGCCTGCGCGATACCGTGATCGGCGAGGGCACCAAGATCGACAATCAGGTCCAGATCGGCCACAATGTCACCATCGGCAGGCACTGCCTGCTCGCAGCCCAGATCGGGCTCGCAGGCAGCCTGACGATCGGCGACAATGTCGCGCTCGGCGCTAAGGTGGGCATCAACAACCACCTCAAGATCGGCGACGGCGCCCAGGTGACCGCGATGAGCGCGGTCAAGGACGACATCCCGCCCAACGGCCGCTGGGGCGGCCATTTTGCCAAACCGACCAAACAATGGTTTAGGGAGATCATTGCAGTGGAGCGGCTGGTACGCGACGCCACGGCCGACACCAAGGACGAGGGACGGGAATGATCGAGGAGGCACCGGTCAGGTTTGAGCTCGTGGATATCAACGAGATCCTCAAGACGCTGCCGCACCGTTATCCGATGCTGCTGATCGACCGGGTGAAGAATATCCGGACCGATTACAGCGGTATTGGCATCAAGAACGTCACCTTCAACGAACCGCCGTTTCTCGGGCATTTTCCGGAACGGCCGGTCTATCCCGGCGTGATGATGATCGAGGCCATGGCGCAGACCGCCGGCGTCATCGGCATCAAGTCGGTCGAGGGCACCGAGAAGCCGCGCGCGGTTTATTTCCTCACCATCGATAAGTGCAAGTTTCGCAAGCCCGTGATGCCCGGCGACACCGTCGAGTATCACATGCGCTCGATCGGCCGCCGCAAGACCATGTGGTGGTTTCACGGCGATGCCAAGGTGGACGGCACTGTCGTCGCCGAGGCCGATGTCGGTGCGATGCTGACGGACTGATCAGGCTCGCGCGCGAACGCTAGCTACCGGGAGGCCGCTTGATCCGGCAGCCGTAACGTCCGTCCGGCGCCGATCCCCTGATGTTCTGATTGAAGAACTGGCCCATCGACGGCGCGCCCATGAAGCCGTCGAATGTTTCAGGCGGAAGTTCGCAAAATCGATCGTAGCCGCCCTTGATGCCGACGATCATGGCGCATTGCGCGCGGTCGTAGCAGACGCGCTGGATCATGGTGCTACGATTGATATCCCGGCACTCGAACGTCCCGAGATCGACCGGGCCGCTATCCCGCACCTCCACCGTCTCCGTGCCGGCCGGCGCGGTTAGCAGAAGCAGGATGAAGCTCGTCGCCGCCCGGATCATGGTGTTGTGCGCATATCGACACGGGATTTCGTGCCAGCTGATTCCGATTCAATCAGAACCGGGGCTTCAATCAAATCTGTTTTTGTTCTGCTGGAACGAACAGGGGGTGTGTTTTCACGCTGCCATGTCCGCTTAACATTCTCTTACTGAAGCACTTCATCGCTTCGATGTGGACGATTGTTTTTGCGGACGTCGTGAGAGCGGGCGCTGTGCCTTTTCTTCTCGCCTTCCTGACGGGACATCGATCGTG
This sequence comes from Bradyrhizobium ottawaense, assembly GCF_900099825.1. NCBI lineage: Bacteria > Pseudomonadati > Pseudomonadota > Alphaproteobacteria > Hyphomicrobiales > Nitrobacteraceae > Bradyrhizobium > Bradyrhizobium ottawaense. Next base: position 7,535,813 of record NZ_LT629693.1, read on the forward strand.
CTCTTGCCAGCTTCGCAACACGGCGTAACCATACGTCACTGGACAGCGCCGGAATGTCACGCTAACCAGCGGAAAATACGGCATATTCCCCCGACCCTTACTGGCTTGAAGCGGACTTTTGGTTAATGAGCATGATCGATCCCACCGCGCGGATTGAAGATGGCGCCGTGATCGGCGAGGGCACCTCGGTCGGTCCCTATTGCATCATCGGGCCCAGCGTCGTCATCGGCGCGAATTGCAGGCTGATCGCGCATGTTCATGTCACCGCGCAGACCACGATCGGCGACGGCTGCATCATCTATCCGTTCGTCTCGCTCGGCACCCCGCCGCAAAGCCTGAGCTATCGCGGCGAACTGACCCGGCTCGAGATCGGCGCCGGCTGCACCATCCGCGAATCCGTCACCATGAACGCCGGCACGGTCGCGGGCGGCGGCGTGACGCGGGTCGGCGAGCGCGGCTACTTCATGAACTGCAGCCATGTCGGGCACGATTGCCAGGTCGGCAATGACGTGATCTTCGCGACCTCGGCGACGCTGGGCGGTCACTGCGAGATCGGCGACTTCGTCTTCATCGGCGGGCTGTCGGCGGTGCATCAGTTCACGCGGATCGGGCCGCAGGTGATGGTCGGCGGCGTCTGCGGCGTGCGCGGTGACGTCATTCCGTTCGGCCTCGTCAACGGCCAGTATGCGAGCCTCGAAGGTCTCAACATCATCGGCATGAAGCGCCGCAAGTTCACCAAGGAGCGCCTCGTCAAAGTGCGGTCGTTCTATCAAAAGCTGTTTCACGGCCCCGGCATTTTTGCCGAGCGCCTGACCTCGGTGCAGCCGCAGGCCGCAGACGATCCTGCGATCGCGGAAATTCTCGCCTTCATCGATCACGGCAAGCATCGCGCGCTGTGCCTTCCCGCCGACGACGGCAACAAGTCTTGATGACGGGATCGCCGCAGCCATGACGTCAGCGGCCCCGGAAATTTCCTCGCCGGTCGGCGTCATTGCGGGCGGCGGCGCCATGCCGTTCGCGGTCGCGGACTCGCTGCAGAAGCGCGGCATCGCGCCGGTACTGTTTGCCTTGCGCGGCGCCTGCGATCCCGTGGCCGTGGAACGCTTTCGGCATCACTGGATTTCAGTCGGACAACTCGGCCGCGCCATAAAACTGTTCCGCAGCGAGGGCTGCCGCGACCTGATCTTCATCGGCTCGCTTTTGCGGCCGGCGCTGTCGGAGATCAGGCTGGACCTCGGCACGATCAGCCGGATCGGCTCTATCATGTCGGCGTTTCGGGGTGGCGACGACCATCTGTTGTCGGGGATCGGCCGCATCTTCGAACAGGACGGCTTTCGGATGGTCGGCATAAGGGACGTCGCCCCGGATATTCTGATTCCGGAGGGGACCATCGCCCGCGCCACGCCCGATCCGGCGGCCAGCGCCGATATCGAGAGGGGACGGCAGGTGCTCCGCGCGCTCGGTCCCTTCGACATTGGTCAGGCCGTGGTCGTGATCGACGGCCACGTCGTGGCGGTCGAGGACATCGAGGGCACGGACGGTTTGCTGGCACGCGTGGCGCGCCTGCGGGAGGCGGGCCGCATCCGTGCCAGCCGTGGCCGGGGTGTGCTGGTGAAGGCCCCCAAGAGTAGCCAGGATCTGCGCTTCGACCTTCCGGCGGTGGGCCCCAAAACCGTCGAAGGCGTGGCCAAAGCCGGGCTCGCCGGCATGGCCGTCATCGCCGGCAACACCATTGCCGCGGAATCGCAGGAAATGATCGCCGCTGCCGACAAGGCCGGGGTTTTCATCCAGGGCCTGCCAGCGTGACGCCGGGACGCGCGGCCGCTGAGACCGGGCGGAAGGTTTTTCTGATCGCAACCGAGGAATCCGGCGACCGCCTTGGCGCCGCTCTGATGAAGATACTGCGCCAGCGTCTTGGTGGCGCGGTGCGGTTTGAGGGAGTCGGCGGCCGCGCGATGGCACGCGAAGGTCTGGATTCGCTGTTTCCGATCGAGGAGCTCTCGATCATCGGGCTCGCCGCCGTTGTGAAGCAGCTGCCGAAGATCCTGCGGCTGATCCGCCAAACCGCCGCCGCCGTGACCGAGGCCGCGCCGGATGTCCTCGTCATCATCGATAGTCCCGACTTTACCCACCGCGTCGCCCGGCGTGTTCGCGCCCGCGATGTCAGGATCCCGATCGTCGATTACGTCTCGCCCTCGGTCTGGGCGTGGCGGCCGGGCCGGGCGCGGGCGATGCGGACCTATGTCGATCATGTGCTGGCCCTGCTGCCGTTCGAGCCCGAGGCCTATCGCAGGCTTCATGGGCCGCCTTGCAGCTATGTCGGGCATCCCCTGACCGAGCAACTGGCGTCGCTGCGGCCGAACGTCGACGAGGCGAGGCGGCGCGACGAGGCGCCGCCGGTGCTTCTGGTGCTGCCGGGAAGCCGCCGCAGCGAAATTCGCCACCACATGGCCGACTTCGGCGCGACGCTTGGACGGCTGGCCGAGCAGGGCGTGGCGTTCGAACCCGTGCTGCCGACCATGCCGCATCTGCAGGAGGCGGTCGCGGACGGGATCAAGGCCTGGCCGGTGCAGCCCCGCGTCGTGATCGGCGAGCAGGAGAAGCGGGCGGCGTTCCGGATCGCGCATGCGGCGCTGGCGAAGTCCGGCACGGTGACGCTCGAGCTGGCGCTGGCAGGCGTGCCGATGGTCACGGCCTATCGGACCGGCGCGATGGAGGCCTGGATATTGCGGCGGGCGATCAAGGTGAATTCGGTGATATTGGCTAATCTCGTCGTCGGCGAGAATGTGGTGCCCGAATTCCTGCAGGAAGACTGCACGCCGGAAAAGCTGGCCGCGGCGCTGCGCGACTTGCTTGGCGATTCAGTGCTGCGGCGGAAACAGGTCGAGGCGTTTGGCAAAATCGACGGGATCATGTCGACCGGCAACGCACCGCCCAGCGTCCGGGCGGCCGACATCGTGCTCGCGACCATGCGCGAGGCACGGCGCTAGGAGGTTGCGTAGGGTGGGCAAAGGCGCTCTTGCGCCGTGCCCACCATTATTGATCGTGGTCCTCAATGGTGGGCACGCTACGCTTTGCCCACCCTACAAAGCAGAAAGCCGGATGCTGCGAGTGCATCCGGCTTTCCATGGTCTCGCAAACGCGGGAGTTGTTATTTCCGCTTGGCGATATCGACGTAATCGCGGCGCGCGACGCCGGTGTAGAGCTGGCGCGGACGGCCGATCTTCTGCTGCGGATCCTCGATCATCTCGCTCCACTGGCTGATCCAGCCGACGGTGCGGGCGACCGCGAACAGCACGGTGAACATCGAGGTCGGGAAGCCCATCGCCTTCAGCGTGATGCCCGAATAGAAGTCGACGTTCGGGTAGAGCTTGCGGTCAATGAAGTAGGGATCGCTCAGCGCGATCTTTTCCAGTTCCAGCGCCACCTTCAGCATCGGGTCGTCGCCATGGCCGGTCTCGGCCAGCACGGCGTGACACATCTTCTGCATGATCTTGGCGCGCGGATCGTAGTTCTTGTAGACGCGGTGTCCGAAGCCCATCAGGCGGACTTCGCTGTTCTTGTCCTTCACCTTGGCGATGAATTCCGGAATCTTGTCGACCGAGCCGATGTCGGCCAGCATCGCCAGTGCGGCTTCGTTGGCGCCGCCATGCGCCGGGCCCCACAGGCAGGCGATGCCGGCGGCGATGCAGGCGAACGGATTGGCGCCGGAGGAGCCGGCAATCCGCACCGTCGAGGTCGAGGCGTTCTGTTCGTGGTCGGCGTGCAGGATGAAGATCTTGTCGAGCGCGTCAGCCAGCACCGGATTGATCTTGTAGTCCTCGCAAGGCACCGCAAAGCACATGTGCAGGAAGTTCTCGGCAAAGGTGAGCGAGTTCTTCGGGTACATGAAGGGCTGGCCGATGGTGTATTTGAAGGCCATCGCGGCCAGCGTCGGCACCTTCGCGATCATGCGCATCGAGGCGATCATGCGCTGCTTCGGATCGTTGATGTCGGTGGAGTCATGATAGAACGCGGCCAGCGCGCCGACCGCGGCGACCATGATCGCCATCGGGTGGGCGTCGCGGCGGAAGCCCTGGAAGAAGCGGGCCATCTGCTCGTGAACCATGGTGTGATGGATCACGCGGCTGTCGAAATCCTGCTTCTGGGCGGCGGTCGGGAGTTCCCCGTAGAGCAGCAGGTAGCAGGTCTCGAGGAAGTCGCCCTTCTCGGCGAGCTGCTCGATCGGATAGCCGCGGTATTCGAGAATGCCGGCGTCACCGTCGATATAGGTGATCTTCGACTGGCAGCTCCCGGTCGAGGTGAAGCCGGGGTCGTAGGTGAACATCCCGGCCTGGCTGTAGAGCTTGGCGATGTCGATGACATCTGGCCCCACCGTGCCGCTGAGGATCGGAAAATCGTAGGTCTTGTTACCTACCGTTAGCGTTGCAGTCTTGTTGCTGGATTTTGCGTCCATCGTGAAGTCCCCGATGAAATCGTTGCGAAAACCGGGCCGACTTGGGTGCCATTCTCAGGGCAGATACAAGGCGAGCCGGATTGTCTAGAAGGCGGCGTGAAATGGGTAGCTTATTGCCCTGTGCACTGCAAGATGGACCCTGGTAGCCCGCCATCCGTCCTTGGCAGGGGGCTTATCCGGCCGCCTGGTCGCCGAGCCGGGCCAGGCATTGGTCCCGTCCCAGCACCGCCAAAACATCGAAAATACCCGGTGAAGTCGTGCGCCCGGTCAGGGCTACCCGAAGTGGCTGGGCGACGGCGCCCAGTTTGAGATTGTTTTGCTCGGCGAAATTCCGCATGGCGGCTTCGGTGGTCTGTGCGCCCCAGTCGGTGACCGTTTCCAGCGCGGTGCGGAGTTGGCCGATCAGGGCGCGGGTTTCCGGCGTCAGCACGGCGGCAGCCTTCGGCTCGACCTCGAGCGGACGGTCGGCAAAGATGAAATACGAGCCGGCGATCAGTTCGAGCAGCGTCTTGGCGCGCTCCTTCAGGCTCGGCATCGCCCGCAGCAACTGGGCGCGGGTGGTGTCGTTGAGCTTCGCCTTCAACTCCGCGCCGTCGGGGACGTAGTCCAGCACCTTCTCGAACTGGCTTACCAGCGCCTGGTCGTCGGCGTGGCGGATATAGTGGCCGTTGAGGTTTTCCAGCTTGGCGAAATCGAACCGCGCAGCGGACCGGCCGATCGCCGGCAGGTCGAACGCGTCGATCATCTCCTGCGTCGAGAAGATCTCCTGGTCGCCATGGCTCCAGCCGAGCCGGACCAGATAATTGCGCAGCGCCGCGGGCAGATAGCCCATGGCGCGGTAAGCCTCGACGCCCAGTGCGCCATGGCGTTTCGACAGTTTTGCGCCGTCGGGGCCGTGGATCAGCGGGATATGGGACATGTTCGGGATGTCCCATCCCAGCGCGTCGTAGATCTGCTTCTGGCGGGCGGCGTTGATCAGGTGATCGTCGCCCCGGATCACGTGGGTCACGCCCATGTCGTGGTCGTCGACCACCACCGCCAGCATGTAGGTCGGGTTGCCGTCGCCGCGCAGCAACACGAGATCGTCGAGGTTCTCGTTCTGCCAGACCACGCGGCCCTGCACCTGGTCGTCGATCACGGTCTCGCCGGTCTGCGGTGCCTTGAGGCGGATGGTGGGCTTCATGCCGGCAGGCGCGTCGGAAGGGTCACGGTCGCGCCACAGGCCGTTATAGAGGCGGGTGCGGCCCTCGGCGCGGGCCTGCTCGCGCATCGCGGTCAGTTCTTCCGACGTCGCGTAGCAATGATAGGCCTTGCCGCTGGCGAGCAGTTGCTCTGCCACTTCACGGTGCCGGGCGGCGCGGCTGAACTGGTAGATGACGTCGCCGTCCCAATCGAGTTCGAGCCACTTCAGGCCGTCGAGAATGGCTGATATGGCGGGTTCAGTCGACCGCTCGCGATCGGTGTCCTCGATCCGCAGCAGCATCTTGCCGCCGCGCTTCTTGGCATAGAGCCAGTTGAACAAGGCGGTACGGGCGCCGCCGATATGGAGGAAGCCGGTAGGCGAGGGGGCGAAGCGGGTGACGACGGAATCAGTCATTATCGGGACGGGCCATATGCATGAGAAGCGGTGGTGTATAGCAGGACCGGTGCATAACTAAAGTCTCCGCAGGGGCAAAGCGGGCTTGGCTCGCAGGGGCGAATTTGGCAGAAGGGCCCCTGATCCCGAACAGGACTTAATAATGACCACAGAACCGGTAGCGGCAGAGGCGGGGCGCGATTTCATCCGCGACATCGTCCAGGCCGACCTCGACTCCAAAAGACATAACGTGATCGTGACGCGGTTCCCGCCGGAGCCGAACGGCTATTTGCACATCGGCCACGCCAAGTCGATCGCGCTCAATTTCGGCATCGCGCAGGAATTTGCCGGACGCTGCCATCTGCGCTTCGACGATACCAATCCGACCAAGGAAGAGCAGGAATATATCGATTCCATCCAGGCCGACGTGCACTGGCTCGGCTACGACTGGGGAACCGATCTGTTCTACGCCTCGGACTATTTCGAGCGGCTGTATGACTGGGCCGAGGGCCTGATCAAGGCCGACCACGCCTATGTCGACGACCAGTCGCAGGAAGAAATCCGCGTCAAGCGCGGCACGCTGACGGAGCCCGGCAAGAACAGCCCGTTTCGCGAGCGGACGGCTGAGGAGAACCTCGATCTGTTTCGCCGCATGAAGGCCGGCGAGTTTCCGAACGGCGCCCGGGTGCTGCGCGCCAAAATCGACATGGCGTCGGGCAATATCAACCTGCGCGATCCCGTGCTCTATCGCATCCTGCATGCCGACCATCCGCGCACCGGCACCAAATGGTCGATCTATCCGAGCTATGACTACGCCCACGGCCAGTCGGACGCGATCGAAGGCATCACCCATTCGATCTGCACGCTGGAGTTCGAGGATCATCGCCCGCTGTATGAATGGCTGCTCGACAAGCTGCCGGTGCCTTCAAAACCGCGGCAGTACGAATTCGCCCGCCTGAACCTGACCTATACGCTGCTGTCGAAGCGCGTGCTGACCCAGCTCGTGCGCGACGGTCACGTCTCCGGCTGGGACGACCCTCGCATGCCGACGATTGCGGGCCTGAAGCGGCGCGGCGTGCCGCCGGCGGCGGTGCGCGAATTCGTCAAGCGCATCGGCGTCGCCAAAGCCAACAGCGTGGTCGATGTCGGCATGCTGGAATTCTGCATCCGCGAACACCTCAACAAGACCTCGCAGCGCCGGATGGCGGTGTTGCGGCCGCTCAAGGTCGTGATCGAGAACTATCCGGAAGGGCAGACCGAGGAGCTGGAAGCCGTCAACCATCCGGACGATCCGGCGGCGGGCTCTCGAAAGATTTCGTTCGGCCGCGAGCTCTATATCGAGCAGGACGACTTCATGGAGAACCCGCCGAAGAAGTTCTTCCGGCTGTCGCCCGGCACCGAAGTGCGGCTGCGCTACGCCTATTTCATCAAGTGCCGGGAAGCGATCAAGAACGCCGCCGGCGAAGTGGTCGAGCTGCGCTGTACCTACGATCCCGCGACCAAGGGCGGCAACGCGCCGGACGGACGCAAGGTCAAGGCCACCATGCACTGGCTGTCGGCGGCGCAGTCGGTGCCGGCGGAAATCCGCGTCTACAACCAGCTGTTCGCCAATCCGAGCCCGAGTGCGGCGAATTTCGCTGCCGACCTCAATCCGCAGTCGCTGGAAATCCTGCCCGACGCCCGGGTCGAGCCGGCGGTCGCGGCCGACAATTCGAACGAGGTAATCCAGTTCGAGCGGCAGGGCTATTTCGTCCGCGACAAGGATTCCGCGCCGGGCAAACCGGTCTTCAACCGCACCATCGGCCTGCGCGACACCTTTGCGAAGGAAGTCGGCGCCAAGAGCTGAAGCCTGTTTGATTGGATCACCCGATGAGCGCGACCGACGACATCGTCTCCGGCATCATGGCGAAATGGGCTGATAACTTCAGCAGGTTCGACGCCGAAGCACAGGCTTCGCTGTATTCGAACAACGCGCTGTTCTTCGGCTCGAAGCCTGTGCTCTATCGTGGCAAGGACGGCGTCGCGGCGTATTTCAACGGCTTGCAGAAATGGCGCTCGCGGCAGGTGCAGTTCACCGACGTGGTCGTGGTGCCGGCCGGGGACGATGTGATCAATGTCGCCGGCATTGCCAATTTCGTGATCGACGAGGGCGCCACCAACCTGTCGGTCAAGATCACCTGGGTGATCGTGCGCGAAGACGGCGACTGGAAGATCGTCAGCCATCATGTGTCGTCTCGGGGTGCGCTGATCTAGGCGACTGCCCGAAAGGCCGCCTAGCAGCCCCGGCAAATGCCGCGCATGGCGCGGGCAAGTGTCACATCGTCCGATGTCATCGGCTCCAGCGGCTTCGACTGCTCGGCCTCGCGGGCCGCTTGCGCCTTTTGGCGGTCGGCGCGGGCCGCCTCCTGGCGCTGATAGCACGCCTCCCGTTCGGCCTTGTCCTGGACGAAACGGCATTGCTCGGCCGCAGCATCGGCGGAAACGGAGGCGGTCATTGTCAGGGGGAACGACAAGGCCAATGACAAGCCAAGTTTGAAGCAGGCCGCAAATTTCATGTCTCGCCCTTGATCCCGGTCCGAATCCGATTCCGCCCGACTGTACCGATAGTCGGGATCCGTTTCCTCAGGTTTCTGCATCCGTTCTGCTATTCATGACACGTTCCGGTAGCTTTGCGCCCTGCAGGGCATCGCGGGTAGCGGGATGGCGGAGCAGGGCAATACGCCGGGTGGACGTCGTGGCTATGCCGGAACCTGGCCGCCGCGCACGGCGGCGCCGGTCGGCGGTTTTGCACCGTCCGTTCGCGGCGCCTGGCCGCCGTTCATCGAAACCCTGCGCCAATGGGTGCGCGCGGAGGCGGGCGCCGGCCGGCTGCTGCCGTGGGTGCCGGTCGCGTTCGGCACCGGCATCGCGTTCTATTTTGCCGCCGACCACGAGCCGGTGCTGTCGGTGGCCGCCACCGTGGCGCTGGCGCTTGGCGCGGTGGCGCTGTTGTTGCGGCGGCAGAAATTCTTTCCTGTGGCCGTGATGATCGCGGCGGTCGCGGCAGGCTTTGCCACCGCGACCTGGAAGACCGCGCGGATCGCGCACGGCGTGCTGGCGCGGCCGATGTTCTCGGTGACGCTGACCGGGTTCGTCGAGACCCGCGATATCCGCGAGCGCACCGACCGGTTCGTGCTGCGGGTCGTCACCATGGAAAGCGCGCGCGGGCCAACCAAACTGGAACGGGTGCGGCTGTCGGTGAAGAAGGGCACGGCGCCTGCGGTCGGCAGCTTTGTCGCGCTGAAGGCGCGGCTGTTGCCGCCGGGGCAAAGAGGTGTCGCAAACCGAGTTTAATCTCGTGAAGGTCTGGAAGGACCGAGCCATGCGCGACCCGGAATTCCAGAAGAAATATTTGAACTCAGATCCGGACGCGCTGCAGAAAATGACGCTCGCCAATATCGTTTTGAACAGCAACATCAAGAAGGAAAAATCCTGATGCGTTTCACCTGCAAATTTCTCAATCCGGATACCGACGAACGAAAATCGATCGTTACATCGCTCACGGCGGCTGAATGCCGGTCGATCGAGAGCCTGCGCAAGCATAAGGGCGACGATACGGCTGAAGTCACAGCTGAGGCCTGTGCGCTGCGGCGCGCCTACAGCGAAGTTCCTGACGGATTTCGTCACGTCGAACCACCGACTTTGGTCATTTCGCAATAGGAGAATTGACATGCCTGGCACCACTGCAGCGCAAGAGGCCGCGCATAAAACCAATGTTCTCGCCGCGGAGAGCGCTCGCCAGACGGCGATCGCAGCAGCCAAGGCCGCGTACAACAACACGCCGGCGGCCTGGCCGGCTTTCGACGCGGCAATCAAGGCGGCAGATGTAGCGCACTGTCGTGCAATTCTGGCGTCCGCAGCTTTGAACGGATCGGACGGCCCGAGGCAGACTCTGCACGAGCTCACGGGTTCATGGACGTGACCGCCGACGCTCTGTCTATCCTCAACGGCAGACACTCGCGCCTACACCTAATCTTGCCCACGGCCGATGGCCGATGGATGGTGGCACACGCCGAAAACGGTGCCACAAAATCGGACAACACGTTTGTAGGATCGTTTGACGAGGCACTTGCTGTGGCGGGTACTTGGCGCGCGCGAATTGAGATCGTACAGCGAGCAAAGCGTCCGTGCTCTCAAGCGTGCATTTTCAGAAATCCCGGAATGCGATTTTGTGACGGAAGCCATGCGCCGCGCCGCCGCGCTAGCAGCGTTGACATAGGAATAGACGATGGCAGGCAACATCCAAGGTTTCGACGCCGGCAACCTCGCCCTTCGCCCAACCGAAACGGGCGTGGAAGCGCGCGCGGGTACGGCTCGTCGGATCGGCGGGTTCTTCAGCCAGCAGGCCGGCGCGGAGCAAACGCTAGCGCAGGAGACGTCGCGACTTGGCAGCGAGACCGCAAAACTCGGCAGCGAGACGTCGGCGCTCGGCGCGGAGAAGGGCGCGTCGATGGCCGACACCGGCCGCCGTCTTGGTTCGTCGATAGCCGAGGCCGGAGACGCTGCGGTCAAATATCTCGACAACAAGCAGATCAGCCAGGGGTCGGCGGCGTGGACAAACATCCTGCAGCAAGCCACCAAAGACTGGAACGACATCAGTGCGCACGCCGACCCGAATGATCCGACGGTCGCCAAGAAGTTCATGGAGTCGCTCGACGGCCAATTGTCGACCTTCAAGGACGAGGGCTTCTATACCGAGGGCGGACAGAAATGGGCCGAGGCGCATGTTGAGGCGCTACGCACGCACATGGCCGAAAAGACCATGGCCGATATGTCGACAATGGCCGGCGAGGCTGCGAGGGTCAATCAGAAGCAGACCGTCAATTCCCTTTCGGCTACGGTGCACTCTGATCCGACGAGTCTCGACTTCTCGCCGACCGCGTTGAAAAGCTCTACGGAGGGTATGATCTCCACCAGCCCCAATCTCACGGGTGCGCAAGCGGCGGCTGTGCGGTCGGAACTGTTGCAGTCTGGCTCCGAAGCGATCGTTAAGTCTGCCGCAATCGGTTACATCGAAAAAACGGCCAAGGTGCCACCGTGGGCAACCGATCCGAAATACGCGCCGTACATCAACGGTGCTGAGCTCAAGCAATTCGAGAGCGCGGCGAAGGCTGAGGCAAAGAAGAACGAACTGACGCAAAAGCAGATCGAAAGACCAACCGCGAGATTGCTGATCAGAAGGCGCATGCCGCCGCCAATAAGACTTTGAGCGACAATGTTTCGATTGATCCACAAACCGGTAGACCGATCATCGACCCAAAATTCTACAGCGATGCGCTCGACATCGTTCGAAACAATCCGGGCGCTCCAAGCGCAGCCGCAGCCGTGCGGACCATGTTTGACTGGGGTGAAAGCCAGCAAAACAAAGAAGTGAAGGCCGTCGATGACCCGCTGGTCAAGCAGGGCCTGACCGATCGGCTGTTCGACCCAACTAATCCGACGACGCGCATCGACCTGATGAAGGCCAGTGCTGCCGGCAAACTGAGCGATCATTCGTTCCAGTCGATGGAGCGGCTCGTCACCGAACTGGAAACCTCGCCGCTCAAGGGACCGGTTTGGCAGGCGACGGCGGCCGCGGCAAAGGACGCGCTGATCGTCAGCATTCCCGGCGCGATCGGAAAGGACATGAAAGGTACCGAGAGCTACGCCAGTTTTATGCAGTCGTTCATTCCGCAGTATCTGGCGAAGTCGCGGGCCGGGACACTGGAGCCGAACGCACTCGATGTGAAAGACCCGAACAGCATGATTTCGAAAGCCATGGCTCCGTTCAAGCGGACGGCGGCGCAGCGCATGTCGGATTATGTAGTCAGCTTCGGCGGGCTCGCGAACGTTCCGGAGCCGCCCGCGCCTGCCACGCCAACGCCGTCCGCCGTCCCGAAGCTGCCGGCCGATCGCGAGGCCGGACACGTCTATCCGACGCCCCAGGGGCCGTACAAATGGACCGGAACGGGCTGGGTGAAGCCAGACGCCGAGGCCTTCAGCAGCGGCGCGGCAATGCAGTACAACGAGGCGACCAGGCAGTGGCGAAACAAGGCCAGCGGGGCCGTCTATGACTCCGTCGGGCGCCCGGTGAAGTGACTAGCCTACCTGTTCGGCGAGGCGATGCCGGAATGACGATGAGAACTGAAACGAACAAACACTAAGCAGCCAGAATGTTGCACAGCGATATCCGAAAAGGACTCGGACGGTCCGCAAGCGTCATGTCATACTCGCACCAAAGGCGAGGAATCGATATGGAGCGGTTGCAACTACTAAAGAGCATAACCTTCGGCGAGCGAGTCGCTGAGGAGGAGACGAGCGCGTTGGGGCAATACTTCGTCGAAACGGATCAATGGGAACGGATATTCGATGGCAAGATCGATGTCGTCAGAGGTGACAAAGGTTCCGGTAAGAGCGCCATCTATTCTCTGCTTGATAGCAAGTCGAATGACCTGTTCGATCGGCGGGTGCTGCTGACGACCGCCGAGAATCCGCGCGGTGACACGGTATTCTCGGATTTGGTATCCGAACCGCCGACTAGCGAGAACGAATTCGTCTTCTTATGGAAGCTATATTACGTGTCGCTAGTCGCGGCGAAGCTGAAAGAGTTCTACATCGCCAATGACAAAGCGACCGAGCTCTTCGCCGCGCTTGAGGAGGCAGGCCTCCTGGAGCCTTCGTTCAGCCTGAAGCGGACGTTCCTAAAGGTTCGTAGATATGTCCTTCCAAAGACGATCGAAGGTACGGTTACCGTTGATCCCAATACGCTCCAATCGACTGCAACGGGAAAAATAACGCTCGCTGAGCCAAATCCCGAGGCCGAAAAGCGGGGCGCAGTCTCGGTTGGACGTTTGGCCGAGCTGGCAAACGATGCCTTGGACCGGGCCGGATATCGGGTTTGGGTCTTATTCGATCGACTCGACGTGGCATTCATTGAAAGCGGAGGGCTAGAGAAGAATGCGCTAAGGGCGCTGTTTCGCGCTTATCGCGATTTTAGCGGCTTCGATTATCTCAAGTTCAAGATTTTCTACGGTTAGATATTTGGAGCCGCATCATGGAAGGTGGCTTCCGCGAGGCAAGCCACATCACGAAGACCGCAGATCTCGAATGGAATGAGTCGAGTCTTCTTAATCTCATTGTTCGGCGAGCGCTCAACAATGATGCGCTTATCGATGCGTACGGTGCGGATCGCGCGGCCATACTAAAAAGTGTCGAGCAACAGAAACAATTTTTTTACAAGCTGTTTCCGGCGCAAGTCGAACAGGGCGAAAAGAAGAGGGCAACGTTCGACTGGATTGTCAGCCGTTGCGCCGATGGGCGGGGGCGGACGGCACCTCGGGAGGTCATTCACTTATTGAATGGATTGCGCGAAAAAGAGGTAGAACGAATTGAAAGGGGCGGTGTGCTGCCCGATGACGGCACCTTATTCGACCGCTCTGTGTTTAAGGCTGCTCTCGCGACGGTTTCAAAGACTCGATTGGCTGGAACGATCTACGCCGAGTATGATGACCTCAAGCCCTACGTTGCCAAGCTTGAAGGACAGAAAACGGAGCAGACTCTCGAATCGCTCCGATCCACATGGGGCGTTTCGGTCAATGATGCTGAGCGCCTCGTGCAGCAGCTTATCGATATCGGCTTCTTTCAAGAAAAATCATCACGCCAGGAAGACACCTTTTGGGTGCCCTTTCTGTATCGCGACGCTCTTCGGATGAGCCAAGGTCTGGCCGACGACTGAGCATTAGCTGGTCGATTTAGCCAATGCTGCTAGATCTCGCATGCAGAGCGGCGCGGTCACCGGTCAGCTTCTCGACGTAGTCGTCGATCGCATCGATCAAGTCGCGGCGACCCATCGCTTGTAAATATCATGGTTCTTGAGTCGGCTCACCTGATTGCTCAGCACAACCGTCCATTTTGGGCACAGTTGAATTTCTTGGCCGCATCGTTGAAACGATCGATGATCGCGCTGTTCTCACTCTTTAGGCAATCGACGTAGGCGCGAACCTCGATCTGGTAGAGATCCATGAGGGGCTGGCAAATCTCGATTGATACTCGGTCAACGAGATAATCCAGGCATGGCGGTCGCGCAGGCTGCACCAAATCGCCTTGGGGAAAACTCGTGAAGCCGCGGCACGCCGACGGATATTCCCCGGCCTGACTGGCTGCCGAAACCAACGCGAGAAGCGCTGCAATTGCTGGAATACGCATTTCACAGCCTCCGACCCGCGAGAGAAATTGCTGTACTGCACCGGCATCCAAGCCGGTGGCTAGCGGGGACAGTCAGGGACGCAGCAAAAAAGCCGCAGGCATTCGCGCGCCGCGGCTCGCCGGGTTCGAAAATTGATGCTTATGAAATTGTCCAGCCCCGGTGAGCAGAGCTAAGGCCACATATTACTAAAGGTAAATTAAAATGCGCTGTTCCCGAACAGGAACAAAAAATCTGTTGCTGAGTGGTCACTGCGCTCCTCGAAAGGGATGGATTTTTAACGCGGCTTCGCCTTCAGCCAAGGCTTAGATCTGAGGAAGTCACAAGGATGCCTCCGAGGCCGTAGTCAGCTTTGCGGAGTTTAACGAGCGCGGCGGCTTCTATTTTTTCTCGATGCGTCTCGAAAATGTTGAGCAATTCATCTGGTGGAGTATCTGCGCGGTGAGCACGGCCAAGATCGAGCAACGCTTCGCGCGCGACTGCGCACTCTTCAACACCCGTCTCATGCTCTAGTTGAAAAATAACGAGCTCGACGACTAGAGGCGACAATGTGAGCCGCGGGCTTTGGGACTAAACACGCGAAAGCAGCCCCGAGGGGCTTGGCAATCACTCCTCGCTCAACGAGCTCCTCAGGTACCCCAGCATGACCCAGCAAGCTTCTTCGGCCTCAGTGAGCGTTTTAAAGGGCGAGCCGCTGACCCTGATGGCGCCCCTGTTCTGATGGATAGGACGCCACGATGCCACATAACCGGGTGGTCCGTGAAAGCCGGGACCGCTGCGGCTCTCACAACTGATCACGAACGAAAAGCTGTCGCTGCTCGCGATCCATATTTCCATGTCCTCGACGGGATTAATGACGCGGGTGAACTCCATGGCCATTTCCACCGCCGATCTACGCCGGGACTTCCGACGATCAAGCGCTCTCCCAAAGACGGTTTCCAGCACTATCCAGCACTATAGCGTGGGTACCCCCGCAAAGCCCGCTATCCACGCGCAAAGGGGCCCCTTTGAGGGGAATTGCTTTTTTAACCAAATCAGGTGAGCATGTCCGTGGGCGTAGAAACCCGGACCGAGATATAGCCGCAAATGCTTGGTCAG
Source organism: Bradyrhizobium ottawaense (assembly GCF_900099825.1). NCBI lineage: Bacteria > Pseudomonadati > Pseudomonadota > Alphaproteobacteria > Hyphomicrobiales > Nitrobacteraceae > Bradyrhizobium > Bradyrhizobium ottawaense. Next base: position 7,551,164 of record NZ_LT629693.1, read on the forward strand.
CATCCACCCGATTGGCGTCGGGTGAGGTCGGCTGAACGTAGGCAGCGCATTGGCGTGCGCTCCAAGCTGGCCATTATGGCCGGGAGGGCCGCGCCATGTCCAGAGGGGCAACCCTTAAAAGCGCGTGCCGCCAGTCTCTCGGCTGGTTTCTACCTCCCGGCTGCCGGCCGATCCGGCAATGGCCGTAGAACGCCAATCCGAGAGCACCACCCATGCAAAACCAAATCCACGACTCCGACGTTGACCGATCGCCTGTGCAGAACGCCCAGGTTTCACATCAAACGCGTAGGAGTTTCCTCATGAATTTACTGGTTTCGCTTCCAATCGTCGCCGCCGTACCCACCGCCTCGCCTGCGATGCCGACCAATGATCCGATTTTTGCCGCGATCGAAAGAGCGCGCCAAGCCAAGGCTCAAAGCGACGCCCGGTATGCACGCGTAAGTAAGCTGTACAAGTCAGCGGCCAAGAGAGGACTTGGAGAAGAAAGTTCGTTGGACGAACGCAACGCATTCGTCGAGGCCAAATTCGGCTGCGACCCGGATATCTATACGGATGAGACCGCTCAGGCGCTTTGGGATGCGGTCGACGAAACGTTTGAGGTGGTGCCGACAACGCCGGCGGGAATGCTAGCGCTCCTACGTTTTGCTGACAAACTGGGGGAAAGAGAGAGCGATCTTGTGCTGGAGAATGCATTTACGTTGATTGCCACACTCACCGCTGCCGCAGAGCGTCAGCTTAGCGGGAGCGGAACGTCAACTTAAGGGCTGCTGGTTGAGCGCGGGGCTTCGGTCCCGCGCTCACACCGCCGATAAAAGTCTCGAGCCCGCCGCTTTAACCCGGTGGGTTTTTCTTTTGGCTTTGGCGGGCTCGGAAAGCTGTTGTTGTTGTTGTTGAGGCTGGCTTTGGGACCCCGCGGGGTGAGCCGGCCGACAAAATCTGGTGGCCCATCGCCGTTCGCACCGTCTTTGAATGTCCAGGGGGATAATGCTCATAACCGAGCTCCGGGTTGTCGCCCCCCGGTCTCAAGACCTCAACGCGCGTGCTCCTTTAAAGGTCCGTCAAAGCGGCTACATACTTTCGGCATCAGTGTGACAACGGGATTAAGCAGCTCAATCAGTCCGCTGGAAGCTGGTCGAACTTCTGCGACGGGTATCGGCACCCGTCCGGCGCGGTAATCTCAATTTCCCGACAACCGTCTTCAGCCAGCTCTGCAGCCTTTTTCCGGGCCGCGGCGGCTGTTTCGCGCCGAAAGGTGATGCTGCCCGAAGTATCCGTTCCTGTGATCAAAAATCGCATGGGCGACCCCATAGGAGGCCACTAAAAACCCGACGTCGGCTCCGTTACGCAGACGGGCGACGAGGCACGGTGCAATTACAGATTAGACAAATGCGAAAGCCAACAAACCAGAGCAAAGCATGACGACGCCGGCCAAGGCGAAGAAACGTTCCGCAGCGAGGAAACCTTTGGAAGCGAATTCATCCCGCATGGTACACCGCCTATCGCGCGCCCCCGCTCGAACGAAACGACCAACCCGCCGCATAGTCAAAGAGTTTTCCTGCCAAATACTAATTTCGACGCTGGCTGATGATTTCATGCAACACCCGTCCCGGGCGCTGTGACGGCCTGGAGTTGCTTACGCGGTCGCGCCTCGCGGGCCGTCCCTGCGCTGGCGCCGGCGGTAACGGCCTCAAGCCCGCCGCTTCAACCCGGCGGGCTTTGCCCTGGCGCGATATCCATTGAGTCGGGTGATCGACGGTGGCGCGCGCTATGCTCGGTCATTACTTTCACCGCCTCATTTTCGTCGGCGCAAAAAGCAATGCTTTCCCGATCGGCAAACACTAGCCACTGATGAAGGCCAATTTCCCTGATGACGTACTCGGTCATTTCGAGCGTCCGGCAGCGAGTGAACCGCATCTTACGCCAGCAACGTTGCCGGTTCATTAACCAGAATCCTTCAGCAGCGGTAACGAGGAGAGAGGGCGCGAATGATAGCCCGGCGCTCACAGCGCTGGCTAGCCATCCGCTGGCGCCGATCGATCGGCACATAGCCTGCAGCGGCCAGGCTCACCAGCGGGCTTGCTGGAGTTGTGGAGGGGCTACGAGGCTTCTGTCCCGCGCCCTAAAGAGGCCGTCGCCAATTTCTATGCTGGCGCCCGCACCACACTTTGGCGGAGGAAATTAAGATGCGAGATATAATCGAAGACAGAAGGGTCCTGAGGATGCAATTCGAGGCCTTCGCACACTATGCGGGACATGAGAGCGGAAAGCCCGAATCCGCATATTGTTTCGATGCATTGGCGGCCAGCGTCGACGACGTCTCGTCCGAATTGTTGGAGACTTATGTCGGACTGTTCCAGAAAACCGAACACCGGAAAATCGGCAGCGCCTTGCGGCAATCGATCCAACAGGGATTGTGGTCGCCCAAAAACGCAACCGAATACATGCAGCGATTCATTGCGTTTGCATCTGGAACAGGGGCGTCCTCCTGAGGCATGCGATAACGGCGTTGATCGCTTGACGCCTTCGGGGCCGATTCCGCACACGTAACTGCAGATTAACTGATCGGCCTCAGTATGAAGTCGACCTTCTGGAGGTCACTGGTATTGCGTAAGGGCCGTCGTTGGGAATTCCGCGACGGCTTTTTCGTGACGAGGCCAAGATGGATTATCAGGCATTCACGAACGATAGCCTCACCCTGATGTACGAGGCCGCGCGCGGCGCGCTGGCGTCCGACGATGCGCAGGAAAAGCAGGGCGAGGATCCAAGGTTCCGCGTTCGCGATACGCCGGATTGGAAGAAGCACGCCGCCGACATCGAGGCCGAGATGCTCAGGCGCGGGATGCCTTTCAGCGTCATCGAGTGGCACGAGGGCCAGGAGAAACTACCGTTCGGATGAACTGGCGTCGCGGGAAAACCGGCGTTTCGGGCGGCGGGGCAGCCGGACCCAAGTTCGGACCCAAAGCCGACGTAACAGGACAGAACAGAGCATTACGCGATGGACTAAGCGGGTCGTACGGGGCTTTGATTTTCCTACAAAGAATAACAGGACGGCACTCGATGAGATCGCGCCGTCCGTACTCCAAAACCGGTTGTCGCAGGTTCGAGCCCTGCCGCCCCTGCCAGCATTTTCAATGGCGGCCAGTGCTTCCCATGCGCTTCCCGCGCTCACAATTTGGGAAGCGAAACTGCTCTAATCCTTTACAATTGCACATATTTCCCTCCGGTTGCCATATCTCCGGCTACCACATGGCTGTCGTCGCCGGCGTCGTGTTCTTTGCGGTGCGGGCGCTGCTGGCGCTGTTTCCGGCGCTGACCGCCGCCCATCCGATCAAGAAATGGTCGGCGGCGGCGGCCGTGGTGGCCGCCGCCTTCTATCTGCTGCTGTCGGGCGCCGAGGTCGCGACGCAACGGTCGTTCTTCATGACAGCGGTGGTGCTGATCGCGGTCATGGTCGACCGCCGCGCCGTCACCTTCCGCACGCTCGCGGTCGCGGCCATGATCGTGCTCGCGATCGCGCCGGAGGCCTTGGTCCATCCGAGCTTTCAGAGCTTGGTGGCGCAGTTCTCAATCCTGCCGTTCCCGGCAGAAGAACCCCTGTAAATAAAGGGTTTTTGCAATGTTGCCCTTCCAGGTGCGTGGCACGAAAACCGAACAAAACGGGGCAAAAGACCGGGTTTGGCGGCAAAAAGTCCCGAAAAAAGTCCCGAACCGGTTTTTGCCTGTTCGCGTACCGTTCCGCCCGCACGGGCCAAGGCATGCAAGCCGTCGCGCGTTTCCTTTACAGCCGCTGGCATCGGGCCGCTTCCTTGGGACGCATTGCCGTGAAGCGCCAGCCCAACAAGTGGTTCAAGCGCCGCACTCTATATAGGCATATAGGCGGGCTGTGGACGCGCTCAGGACGGCCACGGGGCCGATGACGACGGCGGAGCTGGCCGAAGCCATCCTCAAGGCTGAGGGCATCGAAGCCGCCAAGGCGGACGTCCAGAGCATCGCCCTAGCCGTACAGCACGGGCTCAAGAACCATGAGGGCAACGGAGTGGAGATTGTTGGTGAGGCCAGACCTGCGCGGTGGCGATTGGCGGCCAGCTAAAGAAAAACCCCGCCGTGGAGGTCGGTCCCCGGCGGGGTTTCCCCCTAGCCCACCGCTGAGAACGGGCGCTGAGGGAGTATGCGACTTGGAGCTGACACCAAACTGACTCGTCGCCCCAAATCCCGCAGCGTCGTTGGCTATGGTATCCAACAAGTTAAGGAGGGGATACCGGCGCGGTGGAGATTGAAAGAGGCCGCCAACTGAGGCGGCCAACAAAAATACCCCGCTCGAACCGCGAGCGGGGTTAAGTCGCTATGACGAGTTTCCAAAGCGTCACAACAGCCCCCGGCTAACAGCCGTATATGACAGTTTTATTAAGTGCGTTCAAAGCGTCGCCTTCAGCATCCAGCACGGACTTAAGAGCCATGAGGGCAGGGAGCGGAGATCGTGGGAGAGGCGCGCCCCGGCGAAGTGGCGGCTAACAGGTTAAAGAAAAAGCCCGGCTGAACCGGGCTTTTGCCTTCTTGTCAATTTGCGAAAGGTCAGCCGACAGCGAGGGCCCTTTCAACTACATCGGGGTTCTTATCAATAATCTTCAGCAACACTCTCGCTGGCCCTTCAGGTCGGCGATGGCCCTGTTCCCAATTCCGCACAGTGGACAGCGTAAACCCAAAACGAACCGCAAACTCCGTCTGAGACATTTTTAGCTTCTTACGCACAGCCTGAACGTCAATGCTCTCAGGAACTCTGACTTCCCGTACAACCGCACCATTTTTTCGGCCGCGCGTGAACTCGACCGCTTCGGCCAGTCCATCCAGTATCTTTCGACCGCTCATTTTGCCCTCCATGGCAACTTGGCATTCTCTTATTTTAAGCTGGATCGCGGAGCGCGGCCAATCTGTATATCGACCTTGCCGCCTGTTCACGAACCAGCGTCTCCACAACGCGTTGCATGAGTTCGCGCTCATGCATCGTCAAATTCATTTTCTCGCCCTTGGCATAGACCGCCAAAAGAAAGACCGGCATGTTCAGATCGCGGAAATAATATATTACACGCGCTCCGCCTCGTTTGCCGCTACCCCGCGCTCTCCAGCGCAGCTTCCTAATTCCGCCTGTCCCGGGGATGACGTCCCCAAAGACTGGATTGGCGGAAATAAAGTCCGATAGGTCTTCTCGTTCTTGTTCGTCGAAAATCTTGTCCGCATCATTCTGAAAGGAACGCAACTCAACAATAGTGATTCCGTAATTTGTAGCCCCGAACATTTTTCATTCCCCGTGTTTCGCACCGAGTGGCCATCGCTACCCTCATGTTCCGCTCCTCCCTGCAAAAGGCTTTTCGCCCAGTGATGTTATACGTCATTGACGGACGTATGTCAACGACGTACTAACCCTCCGGTTCCCGTAAAATTACGGGGTTTGATGTCGCTGCCAGTATCCGGTGAAGTCCACCGACTTGCCGCGCTTCATCGCCAGCGCCGCTACGCGGCTCACCTGATCGCCATTCGAGACGCGGCGGTTAAGCTAAGGCCTCGGCCCCAGCGCTGTGAATTACGAGCGAATATCCAGGGTACAACTTCCTTTCAACGTCCGCCTTTGTGGCAACCTGTGCTCCTGATTCGGGAGGACGGAAAAAATGATTCAGCATTTGTCGGCATTAGACCTCGGCGGGATCGCTGCGAGGGGCGGAAGCTTGGAAGTGAACGGACAACAGTTTTCGGCGCTGGACCTCGGCGGCATTGCGGCACGGTTGTCCGATGGCGCTACGTTGAAGGTACATAATTCTGCGTGTTTCAGTGCATTGGACATTGGTGGCATTGCCGCGCGCAACCCCGGTCAAGTCATTTTTTGCTGAAGCATTCTGGTCGCAACCAATAGAAGTAATATCGCATGGAATATTGGTTGGATATCGCGGCCGCGCTGTTCGCATTTGGTGCAGCGGCGTTCTGGTTCGCTTCGGCCTACGGCGACCTACCGCCAATGGTTTCGTATTTTGATGCCGCGCCAGCGACCGATCCGCTCTACATGGCGATCAAACGTTCGGCGAGGATGAACCGTTGGGCTGCCGGACTGAGCGGTCTGTCGGCTTTGTGCATGGCAATGAGGATAATCGTCTAAGCTCCGGATGGCAGACAATGAGCAAGATGCGCAGAGTTATCAGCTTGGTCTTGGCGTTGGTTCTGACGGTGGCCGGCGCCGTTGCGTCTATTTATATGCTGTTCTTTTGTGCGGTCATTTCCTTCAAGGCGGCTGGCGCTGCGGGGCTTGTTCTTGGGGTCGGCCTGATCTGGCTCTATTCTGATTTCATCGATGCTACACCGAATGATCGACAGCCATAGTGGAGCGACCCGCCGCGCCTCGGCGCGCGCTGCTCTGGCGTCATGGCTGAATTGGCGGCAGGTCAAATTGCCAGACGTTGACGATGCCGACGCCAACTTGTTGGCGCTTGATCGTATTGTTCCGCCCATGCTCCTTCAGCGTTTCGGTGATTGGCATAAGTCGTTCATGCGTCCCGTTATCGATCACCCAATGCCCGGCCTGCCGTAGCAATTCCGGCAATTCAGAATTCAGCGGGGCTTCAAATCGGATCGGGCTGACATCGGCCTGGCTCACAATCCATCCACCATTCGCCATAATGCATTTGTTGAGCCGTCCCCATAGTTCACGCTGCCTCTGACTGAGCGGTGGCTGTTTGGGCTGGAATGGATTGGCTCCGGGGCGGGCCATCAATGCGTGCCCCTGGCCGGTGGGTGCAGGTACATCAATTGGGCCAGAACAAGCTTCTTCGGGATTCTCAGCGTATCGCAGAGAGACTGTATGACGGCGGCATCGTGCTTGGCGTCCACGCCGCCTGACAGCCGCTTCATCAGCAGCGACCAAAACACCGGATCATCAATCAGATAAGAGAAGTTCTCGGGTTCGTTCATTGGCATTTCAATCCCCAATCTCTTTCAGGTTTTCAGCGGAGCATTTGCCGCCCTGTTTACGTGGCCTGAGTTCATAGCTGAGCCTTTGCCCGACGCTTAACACCCAGATGTCCGCACGCTCGACGGCCTTGGCGTGAACGAAAACATCTTCTCCACCGTGATCCGGGATGATGAAGCCGTACCCATTGTGAGGCTCGTAGGATTTGACCCGTCCGAACGGCATCAGGTAATCCCCCAAGTAATTGTTTCAATATTGTTCCTCATTACTTTCCACCACTAGTATTCATCTTTGCATGCGGCACATTATATAGTATAATACCCTCGAACGCCAAGGGTTATACTTACTGGGGGTATCGGGATAATGGCTAAATTCAGGGAAATGTCGCCTTCGCACGAACGGGGTAGGCGCACCGTCGAGGCTGATAGAGGCCCCCTCAGTCCAAGGGCCATTGATGCCGTCTATGCCAAGGGCAGGAAGACGATCCGGCATGACAGCAAAGAATGGATCGGCCATGAAACTCAGCCCCCGCAGTTTGTAGAGGAGGCAAGGCATCGGAACTACACAAACGATGTTCCCTTGAAGGGTGAACGCGCTTTCCTTCGGGGTGGTGGCGATAGTCAGCACATCTATGGCTCAAGGAACCAAAATCCCGACGCCAAGCACGGCATCTCCGGTCAAGAGGCGGCCCGCAAGCGGTCAGAGGCCGGTGAAAAGACAGATGGTACGGCTAAGTATCCGCATCCAAGTGGACGCTTCACTGGCACTGGTCAGGACTGCAACAAATCTCCGTTCTCAGCGGCTCATAAAACTTACGGTGAGGATTAATCATGGCAGACTTTAATGATGAAGCGGCCCGGCATCGTGGCAAGCAGTTGATTGTCACCCGCAAGCAGGCAGAGGCTCACCTAGCTTACGCTGAAGCCAATGGCGATCTTGAATATGCAGCAGAGAAAATTCAGGAGATTGCGAACATCGATAGAGAGGGTGAAAACCTGAACAGGCTGTTTCAGCAGTACACGGAAGCTCGGCAAGCTCCCACTGCTCCAAGCTCTGATGCTTGGCGTACCAAAAAGTCTGAAGAGATGACTCCCGAGGATGTCCGGCTGATGCTCAACGACACCAGTGCTACCGCCAAGATCGGTGGCGGGATTACATATGAGGAGAATGTCAATCAGCTACGCAAGCTCGCCCAGGCCAAGGCCAGAGGTGACTATCACGGAAAGCCATGATGGGCATCATCAGAGATTGGGCAGCATATACAAACGGCGCACAGGGTGTTCCTGAAGACATGCGGGAAGACCATAGGGACATGCGGGTTTATATGGGACAGGCCCATTCAAGGGCTATCAACCGGCATAACGGAAGTCTGAGTGAGGCCAAGAAGGATTTAGCTGAAGCCATCGAGCGGGATCGCCGGTTTGACCCTTATGACAAGAAGCGGTTGCTGGATCGTTTTTCGGAATGTTGGGGCAGCGGCCAGCTTTTGGATTTCAGTGATCCCGGACTTTTGCACGGAGGCCAGTCACGGCCTGAGAGGCTGAAAACGTCTACTAGGCCAATGGAGTCTCCGCCGATCAAGCAATCAGGAAGACTTATCGATTAACGGGGGCGATCATGGGACGGAAGAAGGCCGCCCTTCCTTTTGAGGTAACTGGAGGGCTTTGTCGCGCTGCTGGTGTCGCATTTGACCGTGCGATGCTGATTGAAAGCACAACTCAAAGCGCCCTTGTCCGCAAAGCAGTCAACAAGCTTCTGTTGAGCGAAGGTTATCTAACTCTTCAGCAGTTAGCTGACGATGCCAATCAGCAAGCGGGATAGCCATGCCAAGACTGCGATCACGTTATAAGAAATTTCGGGATGGTGGTGTTGTTCGCTCTGATGGCTCTGTGGCGGGGACGATAACGCCGGAACCTCTTGAGGTCCAAGTTGATACCGCTCTGGCGGATATTGCCGCGGACAAAGCGACGGAGCACTTATTAAATGCCGTCGAGTCTCCGCAACAACATACCACTAGTATTGATGTTCCAACTGATGAGGCCTCCTCTGCTTTCCTGAAGCAGATTGAGGATCTCCGCAATGCTGAACAGATTCAGCGTCAGAGGCAGGCTGCACCAGCGCCGACTGCATTACCTGGAACCCCCGAGGAACGGCTGCAACTCTGGCGGCGGCAAGGTGTCAGCGAGGATGACGCCGAGCACTTAAATGAGCTAATCGAATTTCCAGCTATCACCGCTGAAGCCGTCAGGGATGTTGAACGCCAAGGCTTGAATCCAAACACGCGGGAATATCATCAAGCAGTCCGGGCCAGCTTTGAAAATCATCTCTTGGATCGTTTACATAAACCGCCAGAGAGAAAAGCACCAAAGCAAGTTGATCGTGGCGGCTACGTAGAACCAGAACAGCTTGGGCCAGCAGAGCGCAATCGTTCCAGTCTCGTCAGTGCTCCACCAAGCAGAGATACCTTCGCTAACGGCTCCTACAACTCTTATGGAGATCGCCCCGGTACAGTCCGGTTATCGAAGGCCCAACTTGAGGCCGCCGCTTTTAGCGGCATTACCCCTAGAGAATATGCCGAACAGCTTCTCCGTCTCCGGGAAGAAAAGGAAAATGGCAACTATCATGGGGGCCAGCCGTAATGTCGTATTACGCTCCCGGACCAAACATGACTGAGGCTGAGCGTCAGGAATGGCAACGCCAGACGGCGTTTGATGAGATGCTTAAGGAGATGGAAAACGCGATCAACGTCCTTCTTGTAAATGTTCAAGTTCTCCGCCGCAACGGTCCCTCCAAAGACCTTCTCCGCAGAATAGATGAGTCTGGCAGCAGGTTCACGGAACTCTTGCAGGCGTACATAGCTGAAGCCAAAGCAACTCCGCCACGGCTTACAGCTAAGGGGCGATGATGGCTATGAGCAAACCTGAAAGGAATGAGAAGGGCCATTTTATAATCGGCAAAAAAGGTGGTCCCGGCCGTCCCAAGGGCAGCCGTTCCAAGCTGGCTACAGAGTTTATTGATGCGCTGTATCAGGATTTTGAACAGCATGGCGTTGGAGTTATTGCCAAGGTTCGCAGCGATAAACCGGATGTTTATTTGAAGGTGGTTGCCAACCTGATGCCTGCCAAGATGGAAGCTTCGCTAACGCAGGTATCTCTCTTCGCCAGCTATGATCTCCAAGACCCCAAGGAATTTCTGGAGGCTTACAGGATAGCAAAGTCGATGATTGGGGCAGACCCCCCCGCTATCGAGCTTGAAGCTGAGCGCCGTGACGCGGAGTTCTCAGACGATGACTGATGATGACTTTGAGAAGTTTGAAACGGCAGATGAAATCCTTGGCTACGTATTCAGTCAGCTAGGTCCAGACGCGCTGCAAAAGGTGCTCGAACAAGTCATTGGCGGTGTTGACCGGGAATACCTGGACAGGGCTGCCAGCGAGTTACGGGTAGCGGGACTGGAACAGGCGGCGGATATGACCCTTGAGGCTGCCACTGAAGCTTTACCCGAAAGGGAATCCCTCTGCACCTATGAGCCCGGAACCCTCGACTATCAGGCTTGGCAAGACGCATACGATAGGCGGAAACGGAAGGGCTGGATTTCAACATGAAGTTCGACTCTTCAGCCAAAGCCGAACAAGCCCTAACGGAGCAGGGATTTAATAAACCTTCCGTTCCTGAAAGCTTCGATTGGATGAATACTGAGGACCGCAAGATAGCAACTATCCACCCGACCTATGATACCGCCTCCAATAGATGGAAATACCGTATCCAGTACCGGCCCATGGTTGTTGGGGTTTAGTCCCGGAAGGAATAAGGCCCCGGAGCTACGGCAAGCCCCGAGGCCTCTATCGTGAACCGGAGTACATCCGTCCGGTAGTGGAATATTACCATGACACGGGGACCGAACAAATCGACCTGTAATGGGTAATTCGAGGTCATCAGTTCTACCGATAAATTGGCTGTAGGACTGGGTGTAGCGAGGCCTATCCCTAGGGCGTTTGGGGAGGGTCATTGCCATGGCCGGAATTCCCCCGCCATCAATTTTTGCTCCTTGGTTTCGCTTACGCTGAGGGGAGTGGCAAAAACTCTAACCTCCAACTCCGTGGGATATAGGCCCCTGATCCGCGCTTCTGCTTCCTCGCGCGTGGGGCAGCCGACGACATAGGTCTCGCGCATGGGCGATTCTCCACTACCGTGGATATGGACCAGCACCGTAAAGGCTTCATCCACATATTCGGGCATCCCACAAATATGCGCCCCGACGGGGGCATTTTCCAGCCCGGAAGCTAGCCTATAGTTAAACGGGCCATACCGAAAAGGGAGCGGTTTTGACCGGGTGCCCCTCGGCCTTCCTCCGAAATTTTCGTTTATGCTATAATGTTTGCGCTGCCTATGACGCGCTGGCGGCCTTCACCCATGGCCTCTGGCGCGTTTTAGTTTCACAGCCTGCTGATGGTGCTGTGGCTGACGTTATAGGACCGTCCAATTTCGGTTAGGGTCTCCCCGGCATTTCGCCTTGCAATGGCTTCCTGCCGCTGGTGATAGGTCAGTTTTGGCTTACGGCCCATGACCACGCCCCGCGCCCTGGCGCGGGCCCGGCCTTCGCCGGTGCGGCTACGGATCAACTCCCGTTCAAATTCAGCCAGACCGCCCAAGACTGTCAGCATCAAGCGACCATGCGGCGTTTCGGTATTCGCCCATGCATCCCGGAGTGACCGGAATCCCGTTCCCTTATCGGCAATGGTGCCGAGCAGGTTCAGCAGATCGCGAGTGGACCTTGCCAAGCGATCAAGGCGAGTGACCACGAGCACGTCACCTTGCCCAAGACGGGCGATCAGGCGCGTGAGTTGTTTGCGGTGAGATTTCGCCCCGCTGATCTTCTCCTGATAGATTTCATGGCAGCCAGCCGCCTTAAGCTCTGCAACCTGCGCCGTCAGGGATTGGCCTTCAGACGATACTCTCGCATATCCGAATTCCATTTCTCCGCCTCCATTATTGCACGTCATTTCTGCACAGGAAAAACCCTGCCAGATCAGGGGCCGTCCGGTTGTGCGTCATTCGTGGATTTTGCACAGCCTCACACAAAAAAGGGGGAGACCCGAAGACCTCCCCGTGGTTTTTCAGAGGTTCAAGAACACCGCTGTCATCATGATGGCTATGGCGGTAAGGATCGTGCCCGGTACGACCAGATCGAGGATGACGTGGACCATCTGATGGTGCGTCATTGCGGCGCTCCGGCATTGATCGGAACAACCTTGCTGTTCTTACGGGCCTCATGGGCCGCCTTCTGCTCTTTCATCTTGGCTTGATCCGCCTTCTCCAAAGGCCGTGTCTGGCTGATATGGAACAGCCTCAAGTTATTGATCTTGAGGGCATGTGATCCTTCGATTGGCCTTCGTCCGGCCTCGATCCACTTCTGGAAAGTGAGGACGTTCTCCCGGGGCCTTACATCCTTGAAGCCCTGCTTCTTGAGGACCTTCAGCACCTTGGCGTCATTGAGGGTACTAACCTCTGATTTGCCATTAGCGGCGGGCTTCTCAGGCTTGCTGGTAAGCTCTGCATAGAGCTTCGCTATCTCAGCCTTCTGGCTGGCGACCTCTGCCAGCAAGCTTGCCAACGCTTCTGCCGTAAGGGTTGGCATGGGGCTGGCGGGAAGCTCTGCCGCCTGAGTGGTGGGCTTGGTTTCGGGGGACTTTGGGGTACGAGTTGCCATTGCACTTCTCCGAAGTGGGGTTGCTGGCCGTGCCGTTCGACATCGACCTACCCCATCGTGTGATGCGGGATCACGCACGCACGGCTCGCGCATGCCCATGTAACCGTGACCGAAAGGTCACGACGACTTGATCGCCGCCTTTCGCCGGGGGACGCATGCAGGCGCAAGCTCACTCGCCTGCGGTATCTACACCGCGCCTGCTGGCGAAATAGGCCGGGCTATGGGGCTTGGGGGTGGCCTGCCATCGCGTGAGTATTAATCGCAGGCGCAAGCGTGAGGCAGCAACGATCAATGATTGATCGATCAGCTACGCTGCTGTGACGGTGGATCGGATGCCAGCCTTTCAGGCTGGATTGAAATCTAGATTGGGTGTCTGGGTCCAACGGGTGGGGGCGCTAATGAGCAAGGGGGTGGCGCGTTCTGAAATTCCCTGTCCACCACCACATATGACGCCAAAAATGAATTCCAAAAAAAATTGCAGAAAGGGTCCTTTATGAATCTAAGGGGTGACGACCACTTGCGCATCTGAGGTACCTCTGAAGTTCAATAGCCTTGGCCTTCTCTCTCGTAATAATATCCATCGATTAACTCACGAAACAATCCTGAAACAGGATTTCAGAAGCCTTTAGAGGGCTTAGGGGAGTCGCCCTGGCGGGGCGGCTCCCCAACAACCGGCCATCAGGAATAACTCACGGGCGGCCCTTAAACCCCCCTTTGGCTGGAGGCGTTTAACCTTTCCCGTAGCTCGGTCCGCTGTTCCTCGGTGAGATGGGTTGCTGATCGCAAGCCAACCACTGCCCTGATGGTTTTGGCTTCTGGCGGGGTCGGCATTCTCTCAAGCTTCAGGATACCTTCCTCGTCGCCGTCTTGGCTGACTTCCATGAAGTCCAGATTGTTCTTGATGTTGTTCCAGCGGCGTTTGCTGCCGGGACTCCCTTGATACTGGCCATTCGAAAAATCGCACCAGCGGACTCGGCTGAGTCGCCACACAAGCGCTACGGTGTGTGTTTCGAGGTTAGAGCTGACCTTGCATGGGTCGCCCGCTCTATGTCTGGCGGCGGATGCTGTAGTCCTGCCATGGAGTGCCAGACACCGGCATAGGCGGCATGCAGGGAGCTGTCTTCAACACTATCCTTGAAGTTCGGGTAATCGATCTTGTCGATCATGGTGGCCAAGGCCTGTTTCACCACATCGCGTGGTAGAACTGCCCGATACAGATAATCACTCTTGGTGTTCCGGGTTACCTTGGCATCTGGGAATACCTTCTCGATATCTCCAGCGCGCCGAGCCCTGACCAACAATTCATCGGGCTGGCAATCCTTGGCCACGATTGAGAAAAAACAATCTGAGAGCATCAGCCACATTTGATTTCTCCCATTTCAGGACGGAGATGGTGGGGGAGTTTACCGCCAATCGGCCCGCCGTCCAAAAATTTGCAAAAATTCTGCGGCGGACAAGATCGTTTGCCACTCGACTCAAAGTAGAGAGTCGGCCCATCATGGTTGCACTGCGGGTCCGCTAGCACCGCCGTACACCACGGCGAGAGGGACGATGCGGGCAACCTGTAGGCCCATGGCCCGGCCCCGACGACGGCGTATCAAACACGCTGGCGGGAGGATACCCGGGGGCGACATGGGGGCTACTGGAGGCGGTTCTAGAACGCCAATAGTGGGCCGATGCACCCATGAACGACGGCTTATTCGTTCGATGGGAGCTTAACCGCAAACCTTTTGGGTAGGCGGCGCGCTGCTACCCGGAGGACCACGAGATGCGCAAGCAACTCATCATCCGGTGTTCTGTAAAAGTGGACGTAGCCGCCTGCCTTCGGGCCGTTGCGCTATTTGTTTATCTTTTGACGTGAACGAGGGCGGGAGGCTGGCTTGCTGGTCTCCCGTTTCTTCGCCTTTTCCTTCAGCGGCTTGTGCGGTGCGTTCATTGCGCTCTTGAGCGCGGCTTCAAAGCGCTCTTTGGCTTCTTTCTCGGTGTATTTATCATCCCAAGGGATTTTCTAAATGGCTTCACGCTCATCTCGCGCTCCCTTGAAAACACCATCGCGACGAAGAAGATTATCACCCAACGCGTTAGAAGAAGTTAAGCAAGCGCACCGCGATTACGTGGCGGGAACGCTTGTTCCGAAAAAGTTTCTGAAACCTCTCGGCTACCTCATGGTTTGGGCAGCGACGTTTGAACACGCAATTGATCAGGCGATATATACATTTTTCAGCTTTGACCACCCTGACAAGGGGTCCATCATTTCGGCCCGCTTTAGTACGCTTGGCACCAAATTGGACGTACTAAAGGTGATTGCCGAACTAAGCGTCAAAAACCCGGCCGCGAAGTCGGCATTCAACAAAATCATGTCAGATGCAGACAAATTCATAGGGGAGCGAAACAAACTCACCCACGGCGATTGGAAGGGCGCCAGCGGTGATGATTCCGCCCTCAAAATCACCTACAAGGCCCAAGGCAAACTGACTGTTTCTCACAAGTGGTATTATGTCGAAGAGGTCATGGCCATTGCCGAATCCGGCCTTGGCCTCAGCGACCGGCTTTGGGCGTTTTTTCGGGATCACCCGGACTGGAACGTGTCGCCTCCATAGCCCTGAATATCCCCTCGACGATTTCAGCTCTCGTATCGTAGAGGCGATCAAAACCGCAAAACGAAATCTCTAGCAGTATTCGTACCTCTACTAACTTCAAGGTAAGTAGCCTTCCACCTCCGCCCTGTTTGTGGGGCTACGTGGAAGGCTATACCAAGAAGTAAGGTTCTACTTTTTTATGTGGATTAAATCATCAAGTAACCCTGAAAAATCCCTTGAACCACTATTGCTCCGCTGCGCTCCACAACAGCGGTTCTGGCGGAATCAAGTAAGAGTTGTTTCCTCTTCCTTCCTTACTTCAGTGTCCATGGCAGGTGGTGGAAGGGAGAGCGGAGAACACACTTCGCCCCCCCTCGGGGGGAGGGCAAAGGTGCTGATTATGGCAGTATGGAGCCAAGTCCTCGCTATCAACACATAGGTCAACGAGCGTCCTTTCGGTGGGGCGGGGGTCAATCGATCTCACCCTCGCGGGTGAGCGTCCCATTACTCGCTTTATCGCTTTACTATCGACGGCAGGGGCATTGCAGCCGACCTATCAGCCGCACGTCCCGTGTTCTCCGATGTCTCGGGGAACGTCCTCTTTCATCCTCAATCGTGGCAGCCCCTGTTTTCAGGGCAAGCGAAATCGACTGAGCTTTTGACTGAGACCGGACCCCCTGCCAATTCAGGACCACTTCCGATGCTTCGTTCACGCCGGTCCTTCGTCCCGGTGTTTCCCGTGAGCCCTACTCCGCCTTTTAGGGCACGCTATGATTCATCCGGACTAACTCAACGGCCAAGGGCCTCTCGCACGGATGATCTATTCCCGATCAATCCGCACCACCGGCCATACAGCCCAGACGCAGCACGGAGTAATCGCTCCAGTGGGCGTTGACGGGCCAGATGGCAGGGTTTATTTTTGAACCTGCGTCGTGGCTATCGACGCCATTCCGGCAGGGGCTTGCAGGCCCGGTGCCGAAGTTTAGAACGGGGTCACCAAGGGGAGAACTTGGCGGCCTCGTTTCCTTTTATAATCCCCGTTGCCGGGCAGTAACAGCGTCCGATGAAATAACCCACACCAAAACATTCAGCCCCCGAAACGGAATCACAGAAACCCTTGTGCCGCAGGCATAACTTTCGACGGGTGGTTATGGTGAGTCCGATTGACGCATCCGCCGGGGATTTATTTTAATGGCAGAAGGGCGACAAAAAGATCGCCGACGATCAAGGCTGACTGATGCTCGACTTGCTTTAGCCGTTTTGTTTTCTGGGATCGATCAGATCGATACCAATACTCACTGCTCCCATTTGGTATCGGGATGAGCCCCGATAACCAGCATGATCTCGTTCAACAGTGCAGGTGACCGCGATTGGGGCCAGTCACGGAATAGGACAACGGTCTCCGTAAGAGCCTTTCGCCTTTCGGGATCAGCGGTCTGTATCATCGCTCTCAGCGCATCTAACAGTTTGTCCGTTTTGATTTTTTCTTCAGGTGTTGCTGTATGTCTTATGGAAATTTCCGTCATTGTCGTTCCTCCTGTTGAAACTGGAATAATATTTACCTTCTCTAATTTCCTCATTGTAGGTTCTCTTGTGCCGTCACGCTGTGCCGTCGCCGACGAGCCGCAAGTCCTTGATATTGCTGGCGTGTGCCGTTGTGCCGTCATCGGCGCAGTACGCGCGCCATACTTCCTCGAACTGCGAGCGTCGATAACCCTTCGCGCTCTTGCTCTTGGCGGTCCGGGTCGGTGGCCAGATCGTGCGCGGCCTGATCCTGAACTCGCGCAGCATACTCGCCAGTTCACTGCCCCTGAGCTTGTGCGGCTGCTGCTCACCGCGAACGCCGCGAAACTCACACCAGTCCGCGTTCAAGTCATTCAGCGCGTCGAGCAAGATCTTGCTGGGCAAGCGATCCGCCTTGTGCGCGTCGAAGACTTTGCGAATGTCCGTGAGCAGGAGAATTTTCGCATCGGCGTCCTGGTATTCACGCCCGAAGATGACCATGGCTTCACGCGCCTGCTCGCCCCAGCCGAGCGAGTCGGCGATGCTGAGCAGTGGTCGCCAGTTATCAGCAAAGCGGTTGCGCATCCCTGCCGGCATCTCAGGTTCAGGATTAAGTTCGGCGTCGCGTCGCCACAGCAGAATCTGCCCATAGGCGGCGTCAAGCGCGGCATCGGGGTGATTAACGTCGAAGCGCCGCAATTCACGCTGCCCGGAATGACGCTCCATCGTGATCGTGATGCACCGCGAGTTGAGCGTGCGTGGCAAAGTGCCGTACATGTCGGGCAGCGCCAGCGCTAGCGGTGCAAAGGTCGAATATCTGCGTGTGCTACTGCGCTCCACGTGCGCGACCGTCCCGCCGTTGCGGTGGCCGCTGTTGAACACAGCCCGAAGCTTGCCATTCAGTTGCAACGCGAGCCCGAGATTATCCGCCTCGTCGATCAGCAGGGTCGGATGCGTCTCGTCGATCAGGCGATAAATGGCGGCGGTCGTGATCGAGTCGAACTTGTCGGCTCGCGCCGTCAGCCTCGACAGAATGTCGAGCAGCGTGGTCTTGCCGCAATCGGCAACCGGGCTGCGCAGTGCCAATCGCGGCGTCACCATGTAGCGGCTGTAAACATGGGTGTGCAAAATCCATAGCGACACCGCCACATATTCGTGCGGCTTCAGCGCCACGTACTCTTCGAGCAGATGATAAACGAGGCCCAGCAAATCATTGACGCGCTCTGGATCGTCTGCCGGACTACTCGTCCATGCCTCCGGTGAGACCGAGCCCAACTCGTCGGCGAGATCATTCCAGCTCTTGTGGTGTCGTGCGAGCAACTCGTCGATGTTGTGACGGGCGTTGGCGCGTTCACCGGGATCGCTGGAGCCGAGTGCGGCAATGTCGTGAGCGAGATCGGTATGAATGGCGGCCGGCGTGCCGCCGAGCAGAGAAATCAAATCGCCCCAGGCTTTGCCGAACTGCTGTAACAGGCTGTCGATCCGGCCGCGCGCCGCAGCGGCTTCGTGCACATTATCGGTGCCGAGCGCGCGAAAGAGTTTGGCAAGCGTCTGGCGTTCGCGCTCGCCGAACCGTCGCTGAACTGTCCGTCCCGTCATGGCGTCACACCGTCACAGTTTAGCCGTTGCAAGGACTTGGAGCCTGTTTGAACCGTCACTGTGCCGGCACCAACACACTGGTGCGTGGTCATTTGACTCCTCCTCATGGATTTGTCCTTTCTCTCTCTCTCTCTCTCTCTCTCTCTCTCTCTCTCTCTCTCTCTCTCTCTCTCTCTCTCTCTCCCGAGTAGTCCCCGGCCAGCGGCGGTATCCGAATCCGGGATTGACAGGCCGCCTCGATTGGCCTATTTGTCAGCCACGTAATGACATGGCTGGCGTTGTCCACCACGTAATGACATGATGACGGAGCGCAAGGGGATGGCTGAAAAAAAATCAGAGAATGAGTGGGAACAGAACCTGACGTTCCAGTTTCGGACCTCAAAAGATTTCCTGAAGCTGCTCGATGATTGGCGGCGCAAGCAGGAAAATCTGCCATCGAGGGCTCAAGCTATTCGCCTGTTGGTCAAGGCGGGGATCGAGGCTGAGAAGCGGCCCCGCAAGTAGCGATCACCCGATCACGAAAAAATCACCTTTGGTGGCGCTGCTGATTTCTCGCCCTGCCGAAAATTTTCTGGACGGCGGGGTGCGAATTCGTGCAGGGGGGGGAACAGGCACGTTGGCGGCCCAGCAAGCCACGGCGGCCTTTCATTCCGGGCGGAATGATCGACAGTGACGGTCGAACTTTTGGACAAGAAAGAAGCCGCTAAACGGCTGAAGATCACCGAGGATCAACTTGCCGGGTTGGTCGAGGACGGCGAGATTTCCTATATCAACACCGGGCGCGGCAAGAAGCGGCCTCGGAGGCGGTTCACCGAAAAAGACCTTGAGGAGTTTGTCGAACGGCGGAGGAGGCGGGAATCATGTCTGTCTACAAGCCCAAAAAATCACCGTTCTACCAATACGATTTCTGGCTCGGGTGTCATCGGTTTCACGGCCCGACGAAATGCGCAAATCGCAAAGACGCCGAAAAATTCGAAACGGTAGAGCGGGAGCGGGCCGCGATACTGGTCAAGGCGATGAAGCGTTCGGCTGTCTCGCTGCTGATCGATGATGTCGCTGATCGCCTGTGGAATGAAAGCGCGCAACATGATGCAGCCCCGGATGCCACCGAGACCAACCTTGCCCGGCTGATCGATTATTTCGGCAAGGCAAAATCGCTGACCGACATCGATCACACCGAGGCCAGGAAGATGGTGGCATGGCGTCGTGGCCATCACGTCACGCGGCGCGGCAAGTTGACCAAGGAGGAAAAGGACGCGCTGCCGCTGATTACTAATTCGACCGTCAACAGATCAGCCACCAAGGTGTTGCAGCGGCTCTTCACATTCGCCAAGACCGAGGGCGCGCAATTCGAACATGAGCCGAACTGGACGGAGCTTTTGCTCCCCGAACCGCAGGAGCGAGTCCGCGAACTGCATGATGATGAAGCAGCAGCGTTTGATGCTGCCATGCGCGCGGATTATGAGCCGTTCTTCGAATTTGTCGGGACCAGCGGAATGCGGCAGAAAGAATGCGTGACTCTGCGCTGGTCGGAAGTGAACTTCGGAACCCGCCAGATTGTCAGGATCGGGAAGGGCGGCAGGCGCGTGGTGTTCCCGATCACCGATACCATCCGCGACATTCTCTTCCCGTTGCAGGGCCAGCATCCGCAGTTCGTGTTTACCTACGTCGCGGTCTACGGCAACAAGCGGCTGGGGAGGGTGCGCGGCCAGCGCTACCCGTTGACGATCAACGGGACCAAGACGGCGTGGCAGACGATGCGCGCCAAGGCAGGCGTCAAGGATTTCCGCTTCCACGATTACCGGCACGATTTCGGGACCAAGCTGTTGCGCGACAGCGGCAACCTCAAGCTGGTGCAGAAGGCGATGAACCATCGCGACATCAAGAGCACGCTGCGATATGCGCATGTGCTGGATGAGGATGTCGCCAGCGCGGTCGAGGCCGTTGCAAAGTCCCGAAAAAAGTCCCGAACCACGGTTCGGAAGGTGGGCTAACTTTCGGACAGAATTGCCAAATTCAGAATTCGCGTCAGAGCTTTCAGATGTCGTTTGCGGCGACATTGGGTCTGGTCGCGCTGGTGCAGATCGGCATGCCGCGCCTGTTCGCCACCGCAGAGCATTCTGCGACCGCGCGGGTGGCGTTGTGGGGCGGCCGCGAAATCATGGTGCTGCTATTGGCCTCGCTGGTGGCGGGGTTCGCGACCACGCCTTATGCAGCATTTCACTTTCATCGCATCACGCCCTATGGCGTGCTGGCCAATCTCGCGGCGATGCCGGTGGTCTCGGCAGTGGTGATGCCGGCGGGCCTGCTCGGTCTCGCGGCGATGCCGTTCGGCTTCGACGGGTTCTTCTGGTGGCTGATGGGGCTTGGCATCGACTGGATGATCTCGGTGACGCAATGGGTCGCGGGCTTGCCTGGCGCGGTCGGGCGGGTGTCGGCATTCGGCATCGGCCCGCTGATCGCGGCCAGCGGTGGCATCATCCTGCTCGGCCTGTTGCGGACGCCGCTGCGCTGGTCCGGCGCGGCATTGCTGCTGCTGGCGACGCTGTGGGCGGCGCGGGTGCCGCAGCCCGACATCCTGATTTCCGCCGATGGCCGCCTTGTCGGCGTGCGCGGCCCGGACGGGCGGCTGCATCTGATGCACGCCGCCAAAGGCTCCAAGGATGCGTTCCTGGTCAGGGAGTGGCTGGCGGCGGATGCCGATGCGCGAACCGCCGACGACGCCACGCTCGGCGCGGGCATCTCCGGCGACGACACCGGCTGCGTCACGGCATCGTCCAGTGGCGCCCTGGTCGCATGGGCGCGGCGGCCCGAGGCGCTGGCGGACGATTGCGAGCGCGCGGCGCTGATCGTGACGATCCGGCAACCGCCAGCCGCCTGCGGCGCCTCGGTGATCGACGGCGAACGGTTGGGGCGGCAGGGCGCGCTGGCGCTGCGGCGTGGCCGTGACGGTTTTGTCGTCGACGCCGTCAAACCCGGAGGGATCGACCGTCCCTGGTCAAAGGCGATCGCCGAGGATGGCGAGACCGACAGCGCCGTCCTTGCGCCCGCGCCCCGCGCCGTCGATGCGACGCCGTCGGACGCGGATCTGCAGGCGGAAGAGTGAGCCGCACCGCATCAATGCTCGCTCGGCGCGGGACTCGTCGGCAGCTCAAAGGCGCCGAGGTGAAATTCCTCCGGCGCCTCCGGCTCCGAGGGCAGGTTGACCAGCGTGAAGGCGGCCTCAGGATACTGCCGCCAGATCGCGAGGTCGTCGGCGCTCACCGTCAGCCAGCCGAACCTGAACATGTAGCGGCCCGGTTCGGTGACGCGTCCGGCGCGTTGCCAGGTGACCTTGTTGACCACTGTTCGCTCCCCCATGGATCGACATGCCTCCGCCGGCCGCGACCGGCGGAGCATTTCATCGGAAGAACTCAACCGATGAAAAACGATGTCGTCGTAGCGGTTGCGGCGGCCGCGGGCGCGCGTTCCGCAGCCGGCTGAAGCACCGGCAATTGCAGCACGGTGACGCGCTGGCCTTCGCACAACTGCGTCACCAGCACGCGGCTTCCGTCCGGAAATTCGATCGCGTCGTGGTGACGATCGGGTACATCAGGCTCGATCTGGTTGAACTTGCCGACCCGCCAGCCGAGCGTTCGCATCCAGACCCAGCGCTTGTCGTATTTGACGTCCTCAGCGAACGCCAGTTCGGTGCCGGGAAGCATGCAGACCGCCATCGCGGGCGCGAGTTCTGATGCAAAGCCGCGGGTCGACGTGCCGCGGAAGGTGGTGGTAATCAGCGTCTCTCCGACTTTGGCGGGGCGCGATGCCACGGCGTGCAGACTATAGTCACACATCGGATGGCTCCCTCGATTGAGATAGCTGACCCGTGTCTGCGGGAGGCACAGGCCTCTATCAGATTGGACATTGACGGCGAGTCTCGCCCGCCTTCGGGGCAATTCTACGACTCCCGCGTCAGCGCTTCCATCACAAATGCGCTAACGCGTCCTGGTTCCATATCCGCAACAAAAAACCCCGGCTGAGAGCCGGGGCTTTGCTTGAGGTCGACGGTGCCGCTCGACCGGAGCCGATCAATACTTCCGGTACAGCCCGATCAGCTTGCCCTGAATCCGGACCCGGTTCGGCGGCAGGATGCGGACCTCATAGGAGGCGTTGGCGGGCTCGAGCGCGATCGAGGCGCCGCGGCGGCGGAAGCGCTTCAGGGTGGCTTCCTCCTCGTCGATCAGGGCCACCACGATATCGCCGGTGTCGGCGGTCTCGTTGCGCTGGATCAGCGCCATGTCGCCGTCGAGAATACCGGCGTCCACCATCGAGTCGCCGCGCACTTCGAGCGCGTAATGTTCGCCGGAGCCGAGCATGTCGGGCGGAACGCTGATGGTGTGGCTGCGAGTCTGCAGCGCCTCGATCGGCGTACCGGCGGCGATCCGGCCCATCACGGGGACGGCAACCGGGCGATTGCTGTCCTCCTCGGCGGCGGCGCTGGCGGTGCGGACCTTGCCCAGCGTGCCCTCGATGACGCTCGGGGTGAAGCCGCGGCGGCCGTTGCCGTTACCGGCCCCGGAGAGTTCCGGAAGCTTGATGACCTCGATGGCCCGGGCGCGATTCGGCAGGCGGCGGATGAAGCCGCGCTCTTCCAGCGCGGTGATGAGGCGGTGGATGCCGGACTTCGAACGCAGGTCGAGCGCGTCCTTCATTTCGTCGAAGGAGGGCGGCACCCCGGCCTCCTTGAGCCGTTCGTTGATGAAACGCAGAAGTTCGTACTGTTTGCGCGTAAGCATCGCGAGCATTCCCCCGGTTGACGGCGTTCGTCCGGTTTCGAGACTTCAGGTCCGGATTGCCGAGAGTTCCGAAACTCCCGCTTGTAGACACTAATTCTCGAAACAAATCATGAACGGACACTATATGTTCGATATGTGTTCCGCAACCACTTAATTTCCGGTGAACATGGGGAGGGATTTGGCAGCAGGTGTCGCGCGCGGCCTCACTCCGGCAGCCGCAAGAACTCGCAAGGCGCCCCCTTCGGGGCGGCGGCGGCAAACGGCGGACGTATCACAAGTGCCCGTGCCGCAGCGAGATTTCCAAGCAGCGACGAGTCCTGCTGATTGACGGGCACAGCCGTCGGCGTGCCGTCGGCGCGCTCCTCGAGGCGGGCGCGCAAATAGTCTTCGCGCTGGTCGTTGGCGCCAAGATCGCGGCCGAGCAGGGCGGTCTCGCGCGTGTGATGGATGCTCTTGCGGCCCGAGAGCGCGCGAATCAACGGCACCAGAAACAGGTAAGCGCAGACGTAGGACGAGACCGGATTGCCGGGCAGGCCGATCACCCGCATCCCGCCGAGCCGTCCGTGCATCATCGGCTTGCCCGGGCGCATCGCGATCCGCCAGAACGCCATGGTGACGCCCTCGGCCTCCAGCGACTGCTTGACGAGGTCATGGTCGCCGACCGAGGCGCCGCCCGTGGTGATCAGGATATCGGCGCCGGAATCGCGGGCGCGGCGGATGCCTTGCGTGGTGGCGGCAACCGTGTCGGCGGCAATCCCGAGGTCGACGGTCTCGGCGCCCTCGGCGCGCGCCAGCGCGCGCAGCGCATAGCCGTTGGAATAAACGATCTGCCCGGGGCCGGGGATGTTGCCCGGCATCACCAGCTCGTCGCCGGTAGCGAGCACGGCGACCTTCGGGCGGCGGCGGACTGCAAGCTCCGGATAATTCATGCCGGCGGCGAGCGAGAGATCGCGGTCGGTGAGGCGGCTGCCGCCCGCAAGCAAAACGTCGCCCTCGCGGAAATCGACTCCGGCCGGGCGGATATGGCGCCCCATGACGGCGGCTTCGGTGATGCCGATGTGGTCGCCTTCGACGCTGGTGTCTTCCTGGATGATGACGGCATCGGCGCCGTCGGGAACGACGCCGCCGGTGAAAATCCGCACCGCTTCGCCGGCTGCGACAATTCGCTCGAACGGGCGGCCGGCGGCGACCTCGCCGATCACCTTCAGCCGTGCGGTGAGGTCACGGGCGTCGGCGGCGCGCACCGCATAGCCGTCCATCGCCGACATCGCCTGCGGCGGCTGGGTGCGGCGCGCGGCGACGTCGCGCGCCAGCACGCGATGATAGGCGGTATCGAGCGCGGCCATTTCCTCGGGCAACGGGTCGGCGCCCGCCAGAATGGCGGCAAGCGCGTCGGCAACCGGCATCAAGGCCACGGGCGAAACTCCCTCAAATTCCAGACTTAAATCCCGGGTGCGGTAATCCCGAGTGCGGTGAGTGCTTTTGCCACGTCATCCGTCGATGTCACGTGGACAGCAGCCAGGCCGCGCGCCCGCGCGCCCTCGATGTTGGCGGCGACGTCGTCGAAGAACAGGATTCGCGACGCCGGCACGCCGATCGCCTTTACCACATGATCATAGGCCTCGGCGTCGGGTTTTCTCAAGCCGATGGTCGAGGACAGGAATATCTCGCGGAAGTGGCCGAGCACGTCGGAATACGTTCTCGAGAAATGCGCGACGTGGGCCGGATTGGTATTGGAGAAGGCATAGAGCGGCATCCGTTTGGCGGCGTTTGCCAATAGCTGCGCGATGCCGGGCATCTCGCCGGCGAAGATCGCGTTCCAGCCCTCGAGAAACTGCTCGTCCGTGATGCCGATGCCAAGCGACGTGCGCAGGTTGTGGAAGAACGCGGCGTCGTCGATCCTTCCGACCTCGTGGTGCCTGAAACTGTCATCGACGACAAAGCGGCTGGCAAGCTCCGCCGGCGTGCAGCCGGCATGACCAGCCCAGCTTGCCATGACCTTGTTGAGATCGATGTCGAGCACGACGCGCCCGATGTCGAACAGCAGCACGTCAGTGGAGTGGGGGGCGAGCGGGGCGGTCATGGCAGTCGTTTACAAAACTGGACCATTCCGGGCAACGCCGGGGTGGCGTCAAGGGCGTCAGCCCGAACAATCCGGCGCTTAAGCCGGCGCGCGACCTGTGCTAAGCGTTGGCAAATTTGAGGAGAGTGATCGCATGACAATCTTGAGCCGAGTCTTCAGCCGGGTTCCGGGCCTGGTCGCCCTGATCGCGTTGCTGGCAGTCGTCATGATTTTGCCCGCCTCGGCGCAGGACAACCACGTTCAGAGATACGGCGAGAAAGACACGGAAAAGTCCGCAACCGAAAAAGCCGCCGAAAAGGAGGCCCAGAAGGCTTACGAGCGGTCGCTGGGCAATATCCCCGCGCAAAAAAGCACCGACCCGTGGGGAATTGTGCGCAGCGACGATGCGCCAAAGGCCGCCAAGGCCGCACCGGCGAAACCCAAGGTCAAGAATGAGGCCGCCAAGACCGACGCGACAAAGTCGGCCGACAGCAAGACCGGCGCCGCCGCGAAATAACAGAGAAGACGCTCCCGGCCCTGTGCCGGGCAATGCTGTCACCCGCGGGGTCCGGGGCGTCGAGTTGCGCAACCGTATCGTGGTGCCGCCGATGCACCAATATTCGGCCATCAAGGGCTTTCCGACCGACTGGCACCTGATGAACGCCGGCAAGTTCGCCGCCGGCGGCGCTGGCCTCGTGGTGGTGGAATCGACCAAGGTCGAGCGGCGCGGCTGCGGCACCGTCGGGGATCTCGGCATCTGGGACGATGCCTTTGTCGAACCGCTCAGCCGTCTCGCCAAATTCATCAAGCAGCAGAACTCGGTCGCCGGTATCCAGCTCGGTCATTCCGGCCGCAAGGCGCGCGCAACGCGGCCGTGGGAAGGCGACCGGCCGCTGCAGCGCTCGCCCGATATCGAGGATTGGGATGCCTGGTCGCCGGTGGCGCCGAGCGCGATCGCCCATAGCGAGAAATGGCCGGTGCCGAAGGCGCTGGAACGCCATGAGGTCAAGGATCTCGTGCAGGCCTGGGGCCACGCGGCGCGGCGAGCGCATGAGGCCGGCTTCGACGTGCTGGAGCTGCACGGTGCCCATGGCTATCTCGTGCACCAGTTCCTGTCGGAGCGCTCCAACCAGCGCAGCGACGAATATGGCGGTTCCGAAGCCAACCGGATGCGCTTCATTACCGAAATCACCGAAGCGGTGCGGACGCACTGGCCCGATCACAAGCCGTTGTTCGTCCGCCTGTCGGTCGAGGACAATGCCGGGTGGGGACCGGAACAGAGCGCGCGGCTGGCGAAGACGCTGAAAGCCAAAGGCGTCGACGTCATCGACTGCTCATCGGGCGGCATCACCGAGATGGCCCCGATCCTGGGCAAGGAAATCAAGTACAGCTACCAGGTCCCGCTGTCGGAATACGTCAAGCGCCACGCCGATATTATGACCATGGCGGTCGGCCTCATCATCCATGGCGACCAGGCCGAGCAGATCCTGCGCGACAAGCAGGCCGATCTGATCGCGGTGGGCCGCGAAATCCTCAACAACCCGAACTGGCCGATGGACGCTGCGCTGAAGCTCGGCGTCGACGGGCCGTTCCGCAACGTGCCGCCGCAGTTCGGCTATTGGCTCGGCACCCGCGCCAAGCGCGGTTTTGGTACCCAGCCCTCGACCTGGCAGAACGGGTTGCAGGAGGCGGGCAAGGCGATCCCGTAATCCCGCAGGATGGGTTGAGCGTAGCGATACCCATCACTTTCCGTCGACGCAAAATTGATGCGTTTCGCGAAGGGCTTAACCCTGTCCTGCGGCCTGAACGGATGCTGCTATCCGTCGAGGCCCGGCCGTCCGCCGGGACCTCCCAAAAGGTCCGTAATGGCCCGGTCATGAAGCGCCTTGATCCGACCAAAATGACGTTGTGTGCTCCGCCCGCCGGGTCAGGACGCCGATTCATGGGAATCGAGGCCGTTCATACCGAAAAGGACCGCTCGCGATGCGCAAGAACATTACCTTTCTGCTGGGCACGGCCACGGGCGTTTGCCTGACCCTTCTGGTCGCCGGACCCCAGCAACTGGCAACGGCGGCCAAGGCTGCGGTCGAGTCCGGCACCTATTCGAAACTCAATCTGTTCGGCGACGTGTTCGAGCGGGTCCGCTCCGACTATGTCGAGAAGCCCGACGACAGCAAGCTGATGGAGGGCGCCATCAACGGCATGATCTCCTCGCTCGATCCGCATTCGCGTTACATGAATGCGAAGGGCTGGAGCGACATGCAGGAGACCACGCATGGCGAGTTCGGCGGACTCGGCATCGAGGTCACGATGGAAGACGGCTTCGTCAAGGTGGTGACGCCGATCGACGATACGCCTGCCGCCAAGGCCGGCATCATGTCGGGCGACGTGATCACCCAGATCGACGACGACGCCATTCAGGGCCTCACGCTCGACCAGGCCGTGGCCAAGATGAAGGGCCCGGCCGACAGCAAGATCAAGCTGAAGATCGTACGCAAGGGCGCCGACGCGCCGGTCGACGTTGCGCTGGTGCGTGAAGTGATCCGGGTGAAGCCGGTGCGCTACCACACCGACGGCGGCGATGTCGGCTATATCAGGATCACCAGCTTCAACGAGCAGACCACCGACGGCCTGCACAAGGCGATCGCGGAAATCTCCAAGGAAATCCCGCAGGACAAGCTCGCGGGTTACGTCGTCGATCTACGCAACAATCCGGG
The DNA here is from genome assembly GCF_900099825.1 of Bradyrhizobium ottawaense. Taxonomy (NCBI): domain Bacteria; kingdom Pseudomonadati; phylum Pseudomonadota; class Alphaproteobacteria; order Hyphomicrobiales; family Nitrobacteraceae; genus Bradyrhizobium; species Bradyrhizobium ottawaense. The sequence goes on from NZ_LT629693.1 coordinate 7,579,063, forward strand.
CGGACTGCTCGATCAGGCGGTCTCGGTGGCGAGCACCTTCATGAACCGAGGCGAGGTGGTCTCGACCCGCGGCCGCACCCCGGAGGAAACCCAGCGCTTCACCGCGCGCGGCGGCGACCTCACCAAGGGCAAGCCGCTCGTCGTGCTGATCAACGGCGGATCGGCTTCCGCCTCCGAGATCGTGGCGGGCGCCTTGCACGACCACAAGCGCGCCACGCTGATCGGCACGCGTTCGTTCGGCAAGGGCTCGGTGCAGACCATCATTCCGCTGGGCTCGGGCAACGGCGCATTGGCGCTGACCACCGCGCGCTACTACACGCCGTCTGGACGTTCGATCCAGGCCCAAGGCGTCGTGCCCGACCTCGAAGTGCTTCAGGTGGTGCCGGACGAGTTGAAGACCCGCGCCGAACTGCAGGGTGAGGCGTCGATGCGCGGACATCTGGCGGCAGCCGAGGGCGCCGAGCAGACCGGTTCGCAATCCTACGTGCCGCCGTCTGAAAAGGACGACAAGGCGCTGACCGCCGCCTTCAACCAGCTCCGCGGCGTCACCGTGAACGCCAACGCGCCGACGGCGGCGAAGCGGCCGGTGCCGAACTAGGTCGTGAACCGATAAATCCGCAGGGCGGACGCTGCATCAAGGTCCGTCATGCCCCGATCACCTGCATGGCGGCGAAACGACGTTATGCGCTACAACCGGACGTCATTCGATCACTTCGTCGGCCCGCACCAGAAACGATTCCGGAATAATTAGTCCAAGCGCTTTTGCCGTTTTGAGGTTGACAACCAATTCGAACTTTGTCGGTTGCTGAATTGGCAAATCGCTCGGCCTTGTACCTTTTAGAATGCGATCGACATACCCGGCGGCGCGTTTGTACAGTTCGATGTTATCAAACCCGTAGGACACCAAGCCGCCCACCGTTGCGAAATACCGGAGTGGGTAAACCGCTGGCAGGCGGTGCAAAGCTGCGAGAGCAACAATCTCTACGCGATAAGTGGCAGTAAATGCATTAGGCAGCACGATCATGCCGCCATTCGCCTCTTTGGCAAACTCCCCCAGCCCGCGCTCTACCTCTGCGATTGTGCGCGCGCCAATCGGAACCATCTGCACACCCACCGAGCGGGCGAAGACTTCGCCTTCTCGCAGGTATCCGGCCGATGACGGATCGTCAGGGCTGTGAACCACCGCCACGCGCACGACCTCAGGAGCAATCTCCTTAACGGTCGCCAACCACTTCCCAGCCGTTGCATATTCAAAGCTTGTGAAGCCGGTGATATTGCCGCTCGGATGCGCGAGACTGGTAACCAGTCCACTACCTAGCGGCTCGACCACTTGAACAAAAACGATCGGAATGGATTGGGTCGCCCGCTGCATTGCCACGAACGCAACTGTAGTGACGGCCAGAATGATGTCCTGGTTGAGCTCAGCCAGCTCGGCCGCATAGGTCCGGGCGGCGTCCGCATCGCCTGCGGCCCAACGCACCTCAATTTGTGCGTTCGAGCCATCAGTCCAGCCCAACGCCTGAAGCCCCCGAAGAAAGGACGTGAGACGGGCTTGCCCCTCGGCATCGTTGGCGACCCCCATCAACACGCCGATGCGCTTCATCCGCCCGGGCTGCTGTGCGCCCACCCTGACGGGAAGGAGGGTTGCCGCGACAACACCGGTGATGAACTTGCGCCGTCGCATGGAGTCCTCGGATGAAACGCCTCATCAAGGTCCAGAGCCTAGCATTTTGCTATAGGACAGCCGGTAATAATGGGCAAGCAATCGGACCCGCACGCTGGAACCTAAGTCCGCTCCGGGGCAATCGCTACCGGGACGAACCGGCGGCCTGCGCCCTCTGATTTCGAGGGTGAGGTTTTCTTTCAAGCCTCGGGCGGATCACGCCGCGAGAATGGTTTCCGCTGTCATCGTCCGCCTTGTGCGCGATTGCGCACTGGGGCGGACGATCAAGTATTCCAGAGACGGCAGTGATGGAATCGATGAGCCGCGGCGTACTGGATCCCCCGCATGCAAGGGGGACGACAGTCGTGTGTGAGGAGATGGATTGCTGCCGCCTTCGCTCGCAATGACGATCATGCTCGACGCGACCTCAAGCGCTGCGTGCGACCGGCTTGCGCTTGCGGGCCGGACGCGCGGCCAAAGGGTCTTGCCGGTGCGTCGTCAGCAATGGCCTGATGTCGGCCGCGGGCTTCGGCGGACTGAACAGGTAGCCCTGCATTTCCGAACAACCGAGCGCACGCAGCAATTCGCGCTGCTGTTCGGTCTCGACGCCTTCGGCCGTTGTCGTCATGCGGCGGTCGGCGGCGATGTTGACCACGGCCTGGACGATCGAGGACGAGCCTTCCGGCGACGCGAGGTCGGTGACGAAGCAGCGGTCGATCTTGATCTTGTCGAACGGAAAACGCTGCAGATAGCTCAGCGAGGAATAGCCGGTGCCGAAATCGTCGAGCGCGATCCGCACGCCGATGTCGCGAAGCTGGTGCAGGATGGCAAGCGCGGCATCATCGTCGCGGATCAGCACGGCTTCGGTGATTTCGAGTTCCAGCCGGCTGGCGGCAAGGCCCGATGCGGCCAGTGCGGTGATGACCTTCAGCGCCAGCGTGCCGCTCTTGAACTGCACCGGCGAGACGTTGACCGCGAGCTTGACATGGTCGGGCCAGGTCGCGGCCTCGCGGCAGGCGGTGGTCAGCACCCATTCGCCGAGCTGGTTGATGAGGCCGGTTTCCTCGGCGATCGGGATGAAATCGGCCGGCGAGATCATGCCGCGCTGCGGATGGCGCCAGCGCAGCAGCGCCTCGCAGCCGGTAATGCTGTTGTCCTGCAGGCTGAGGCAGGGCTGGTAGTAGACCTCGAAGCCGCCATCCGTGATCGCCTGGCGCAGGTCGGTTTCCAGGACGCGGCGGGCGCGGACCTCGGCTTCCATGGCAGGTTCGAAGAAACGGGAGGTGCGGCGGCCGGCGGCCTTGGCTGCGTACATCGCCAGATCGGCATTCTTGAGGATCTGATCGAGATCGGATCCGTCCTGCGGCGCCAGCGCGATGCCGATAGAGGCGTCGGTGGTCACCTGATGGCCGAGGCATTCATAGGGCGTACGGATCGTCTCGAAGATGCGGTTGACGAGTTCGCTGACGTCGGCGGCGCTCTTGACGCCGGTCTGAACGATGGCGAACTCGTCGCCGCCGAGCCTCGCCACGAAATCGGTTTCGCGCACGCAGGCGCCGAGGCTGACCGCCACCGATTTCAGCAGTTCGTCGCCGATCATGTGTCCGAGCGAGTCGTTGACGCTCTTGAATTCGTCGATGTCGATATAGAGCACGGCCAGTTGCTGGCCGGGCGCGGCATGCGGCAGTTCGCGCTTGAGCTGTTCGTGGAACAGCGCGCGGTTCGGCAGGTCGGTCAGCGCGTCGTAATGGGCGAGGTGGGTGATGCGTTCCTCGGCGCGCCGGCGCTCGGTCACGTCTTCATGGGTCACCACCCAGCCGCCGTCCGCGAGCGGCTCGTTGACGACCTGGATCGAGCGCCCGTCGGGCGTGGCGATGACCATCACGTTCCGGTGCGCGACGTCGCGCAGCACCAGCCGGACATAACGGTCGACATCGCCGTCAAAGGAGCCGGTCTGCTCGCGGTGGGCGATGACGTCGTGGAAACTGCAGCCCGGCTTGATGACCTCGGCCGACAGGCCGTACATCTCGATATAGCGCTGGTTGCAGATGACGAGCCGCTGGGCTGAATCGAACAGCAGCAGGCCTTGCGTCATGTTGTTGACGGCGGTGTCGAGACGCTGCTTTTCCAGCGTCAACCGCTGCTGCGACGCACGGTGTTGCTGCGAAAGCTTGCGCACCGCCAGAAACAGCAGCGCCGATATGGCCAGCACCGAGAGGCCTGCCACCACGATCAGCATGGTGATCTGCTCGCGCCAGTCTGCGAGGGCCGCGGCGGTCGTCGTCGCCGCGACGATCACAATTGGAAAGTTCGTCAGCGCGCGCGAGGAAATCAGCCGGTCCTTGCCGTCGATCGGACTGGTGAGGCGGGACGTGCTGTGGGGCAGATCGAACACCTGCAGCTGGCTGGCCGCGCCGGCCTTGAAGTTCTTGCCGATCATCTCGTCGACATGGGGATAGCGGGCAAGCAGCGTGCCGTCGCGGTGGTGCATGGCTATGGCCGCACCGCTTCCGAGCGCCACGCTCGCGAAGAATTTTTCGAAATTGACCGGTTCGATGCCGCGCCCGATGACGCCGAGGAACTCGCCGTTGGGAGCGCTGACCTTGCGGGCGATCACTGTGGTCCAGACGCCGGTGATGCGGCTGTAGACCGGCTCGATCAGCATGGCGGGCGATTGCGGGTCGGACTTGAAGGTCTTGAAGTAGGACCGGTCCGCGACGCTGACCGCGGGCACCGGCCAGGCGGCCGAGGCGTTGATCAGTCTGCCGTCGGCGTCGAAGACGTTGACGCCGCCGACATAGGACAGCGCATCCATCTTGGACTTGAGCATCAGGTGGATTTCCTGGCTCGACATCCGGCGCTGGTAGTTCTCCGCGGTAGCGATACCGCTGGCCCGCATGAAGGTGATGAGGTCCTTCTGGACGACCTCGAAGTCTTCGAGCTGCTGGTCGAAATGGCGGGCCAGCAGCAGCACGGTATTTTCCAGTTCGCGCTCGCTGTTACGCAGCGCGCGCTCGCGAAAATTGCCTGCCATCAGGGTCGCGCCGATCGCAATCGCTGATATCAGCAGGATGCCGCCCAGGATCAGCCAGCGGATCGGGCCGCCGCGGAAGGCGGCAGCAATCTTGAAAGAACTTATGCCGGTCGAATCCATCGAAAGGGTCGCTGTCTGGAGGGAACTCCGGCAGCAGAGTTCTCTCAGCGTCCGGCCCGTCATCAACGTAGCGCGGCGAGATGGAGTTGACGTTAGCAAGTCTGGTTAATGAAACGTTATCCCGGTTGCCGCTGTGGCTTTGCGGCCCGCCTGCCATACAGGACCAGCGTCGTCACTGCACGCGGGGCGTGGATGCGCGCGATCGCTTCCTGACGACGCCGGCCGTTGGGTCGGCGCCGGCGATAGCGTTGCCCTGGCTGAGGCGGCGCTGATAGTCGCCGGTGTAGGGATTGCCCGGTCCCTTGTTCTGGCAATTGGCGTTTGGATAGAAGAACGCACAGTAGCCGGGCTCGGAGATAACCTGCTGTGCCGTCGCGGGTCCGGCGATCACGGCTAACGCGGCGGCGACGCTGAGAAGCCTGCAAGTAGACATCGGATTTCTCCTCGTGAAGGTCCACAAGAGACAACAACCCCGCCGGCGCGTGCGGCATTCCGCGCTGCGCCGGTCACACAACCGTTACAAGGCTACTTGGCTCGCGCGGCCGTAGCGCTCGCCTGCGTCTTTTTCTTCTTCGCGGCCTTTTTCGGCGCTGTAGGGGACGGAGGTGCCGCTTCCTCCGGCTTGCTCTCCGCGGCAGGGGCGGTGACCTGCGGCGTCGCCGGCCCGATGCTATTGCAATCGGCGTTTGGGTAGAACTGGGCGCAATAGCCCGGTTCGGGGTTGGCAGCCTGCGCCCGCGCTTCCGCCACCATCGCAACCGATAGCACCGTGAGCGCGCAGAAAAGGGTCAATCGGGTCATATTGCGTTTCCTTGCCTTCTTAGTCTGCCGCGCCGTTTATTCGCCGGCGCGGTAATGCCCGGACTTGCCGCCCTTTTTCTCGACGAGGTGAATACCCTCGATGCGGACGCCGCGTTCGACCGCCTTGATCATGTCGTAGATCGTGAGACAGGCGACCGATACCGCGGTCAGTGCCTCCATCTCGACGCCGGTAGGCCCGGTGACCTTCACGGTGGCGCGGACGATGCAGCCGGGCAGCTTGTTGTCGGGCGTGATGTCGAGCGTCACCTTCGACAGCGCCAGCGGATGGCACAGCGGGATCAGGTCCGAGGTGCGCTTCGCCGCCATGATGCCGGCGATGCGGGCGGTGCCGAGCACGTCGCCCTTCTTGGCGTTGCCGGAAACGATCAGGTCCAGCGTCGCCTTGCGCATGACGACGCGGCCTTCGGCGACCGCAATGCGTTCGGTTGCCGGCTTGGCCGAGACGTCGACCATTCGCGCTTCGCCCGAGGCGTCGATATGAGTGAGGGTGGTGCCGCCTTTGGAAGGGTCACCTCTGGAAGGCTTGCGTGCCATCGTCTAGCGGGTTCCGGTGGCGCGGGGCGTGTCGGTGCGGGCCAGCAGCGCACGGGTTGCCGCCGTCACGTCGGCCTGCCGCATCAGGCTTTCGCCGACCAGGAAGGTCGACATCCCCACGCGCGCGAGTCGGGCGAGGTCGGCCGGGGCAAAGATACCGCTCTCGCCGACCATCAGCCGGTCTTTCGGGATCAGCGGCGCCAGCGCCTCGCTGGTCGACAGCGTGGTCTCGAAGGTGCGGAGGTTGCGGTTGTTGACGCCGATCATCGGCGAACGAAGTTTCAGGGCGCGATCGAGTTCAGCGCGGTCGTGGACTTCGATCAGCACGTCCATGCCAAGCTCAATCGTCGCGTCCTCGATATCCCTGGCCACGGCATCGTCGAGCGCTGCCATGATGATCAGGATGCAGTCGGCGCCGTGGGCGCGGGCTTCCACCACCTGATAGGTGTCGAACATGAAATCCTTGCGCAGCACCGGCAGATGGGTCGCCGCGCGGGCCGCCACCATGAAGTCGAGATGGCCCTGGAACGAAGGCGTGTCTGTCAGCACCGACAGGCAGGCCGCGCCGCCGGCTTCATAAGCTTTGGCCAGCACCGGCGGATCGAAATCGGCCCGGATCAGCCCCTTCGAGGGCGAAGCCTTCTTCACTTCCGCGATCAGCGCATAGTCGCCGCGCGCGAGTTTTTCGCGAATCGCGCGCACGAAACCGCGCGGCGGCGAGGCGGTTTTGGCACGTGCCTCGACCTCGGCCAGCGGATGCGCGCGCTTGGCGGCGGCGATTTCCTCGCGCTTGTACGTCTCGATCTTGGTGAGGATATCGGACATGTCAGGCGCTCCCGCGGTCAGCCGTTGGAAACCGCGATCAGGTGTTTGAGCCGTGCCGCCGCGGCACCGCTGTCGAGCGACGTGGTGCCGAGCGCCACGCCTTCCTTCAAATCCTTGGCGCGGCCGGCGACGATCAGCGCCGCCGCGGCGTTCAACAGAGCGACGTCCCGATATGCGCTCGGCTTGCCGTTGAGCACGCCTTGCAGCGCTACCGCGTTGGCATCGGCGTCGCCGCCCTTGAGGCCGTCGCCGCCGGCGCGAGCAAGGCCTGCGTCCTCCGGTGTCACCTCGAAGGTGCGGATGTTGCCGTTCTCGAGGCTCGCTACGAAACTCGGGCCGGTGAGGGTGATCTCGTCGAGCCCGTCGGAGCCATGCACCACCCAGACGGATTCGGAGCCGAGATTCTTCAGCACCTGCGCCAGCGGCTGCACCCAGTGCCGGGAGAACACGCCGACCATCTGCCGTTTGACGCCGGCCGGATTGGAGAGCGGCCCGAGCAGGTTGAAGATGGTGCGGGTGGCGAGTTCGACCCGGGTCGGACCGACGTTTTTCATGGCGGGGTGATGTGAGGGCGCAAACATGAAGCCGATGCCGGCCTCCCGCACGCAGTGGCCGACCTGTTCCGGCGTCAGGTCGATCTTGACGCCGAGCGAGGCCAGCACGTCGGCGGCGCCCGAGCGCGACGACAGCGCGCGGTTGCCGTGCTTGGCGACCGGCACGCCGGCGCCCGCGACGATGAAGGAAGCGCAGGTCGAGACGTTGACCGAGCCGGAGCCGTCGCCGCCGGTGCCGACCACGTCGACGGCGTTCGCGGGCGCCGTGACCCGCAGCATCTTGCCGCGCATCGCCGACACCGCACCGGTGATCTCGTCGACGGTTTCGCCGCGCACCCTGAGCGCCATCAGCAATCCGCCCATCTGCGAGGGCGTCGCCTCGCCGGACATCATGCTGTCGAAGGCGGATGCCGCTTCGTCACGCGACAGCGTCGCGCCGGTGGCAACTTTTCCGATGATAGATTTGAAGTCGTCCATCACGTGCTTTCAGGCAAATGCTTTCGGGCAAGTTCTTGCAGCATTGCGTCAGTTGTTGGCGCCCGTCACCTGCGCGAAGGCGGCCTGATTGATGGTGGTGCCGATTTCAGATTCGATCTTGGTGACGTATTGCGCGACCTGTTCGTCGGTCAGTCCGCGCTGCAACGTCTCCTTGAGCTTCTTCATCTCGTCGGAATTCGCATCGACCTGCGGCACGCTGACATCGGTGACGCGGAACACGATCCACGCGCTGCCCCCGGCGTCAGGCGTCTGCCCGACGCCGTCCTTGGGCGTGCGGAAGGCGGCTGTGACGACAGAGGAGGGCACGCCGGTCGGCGAGGCGTCGCGGCGGAAACCCGTGGCGGTCTCGACCTTGGTTCCGATCGCGCTTGCCTCTGCGGCCAGCGTGGCGCCTTGCTCGAGCTTTTGCACGATCTCGGTCGCCTTCGCCCGCAGCTTTTCCGAGATCTGGTCTTCGCGCCATTTCGCTTCGACCTGGTCCTTGACCTCGTCGAGGCTGCGCTCGCGCGAGGGCGTGACGCCGAGCACGTCGTACCAGACATAGCCGCCGCGGAACTGGATCGGGTCGTTGTCGACGCCGATGTCGCTGTTGAAGGCCTGCGAGACCACGTCGAGACCCTGGGGAATATTGGCCACAGGCTGTCCGGTCGGCAGACGGCCCGAGCGATCGACGGCGTCGATCGTCACGGCGGTCAGCCCGAGCTTCTGCGCGGCTTCCACCACGTTGGAGCCGCCGCTGCGCTCGTCTTCCATCTTGTTCTGGATTTCGGCGACCTTGACGCGCGCGCGCTCGGTCGCGAGTTCCTTCTTCACCTGGGCCGCCACACTCTCATAGGTCGGCGTGACGCCCGGTTCGATCTTGCCGATCTTGACCAGCGCCACACCGAACCGGCCCTGCACCGGCTGGCTCACTTCGCCACTGGGCAGCGCGAACGCAGCGTCGGCAATGGCGGGATCGATGATCGCGGATTTCGTGATCAGGCCGAGGTCGACGTCGGACAGATTGAGGTTGCGCTCCTTGGCGAGATCGTCGAACGACAACCCGCCGGTGATGCGGCTGCGTGCTGCCAGCGCTTCGTCGGCATTGGGAAACACGATCTGCGACACTTCGCGCTTCTCCGGCGTGCCGATCTTGTCGCGACGCTGCTCGAAGACCTTCTTCGCATCCTCGTCGGAGACGTCGCTCCATTTGCCGATCTCTTCGGGATTGATCACGACAAAAGCCAGCTTGCGATATTCGGGCGCGCGGAACTGGGTCTTGTGGTCCTCGAAATAGGCGGCCAGCGTCTCGGGCGAGGGCGCCTCGATGGTGCCGGCCTGCGCGGCATCGAGCTTGAGATAGTCGATCGAACGCTGCTCGTTCTGGAAACGGGTCAGTGCATCCATCATCAGCTTCGGCGGCTCAAGGCCTGCGGAAATCGTACCCGCGATCTGGCGCCGCAGCCCGACGCGCCGCTGTTCGGCGAGATAGCGCTGCTCGGTGTAGCCGAACTGCCGGATCGCGGCCTGGAACCGCGCCGGCTCGAAGGTGCCGCCCAGCCCCTTGAAGTTGGGGTCGGCATAGATCGTCCGCATGGTTTCGGCCTCGGACTGGCCGAGCCCCATGCGCCGGGCTTCCTCGTCGAGGGCAGCTTCAGCGATGGTCTGCTGCAGCACCTGACGGTCAAGCCCGAAGGCGCGGGCCTGGTCCATGGTCAGGGGACGGCCGAAACTGCGGCCAAGCTGCTGCAGCTTGTCGGTGTAGATCTGGCGGAACTGCTCGGTCGAAATCTCGGTCTTGCCGATCTTGGCCAGGGAGGACTGTCCGAATCCCTTGAAGATGTCGGCGATGCCCCAGACCCCGAAACTGACGATCAAAACGCCCATGACGACGCTCATGATCGCCTTGCCGAGCCAGTTTGATGAGGCCTTGCGTATTCCTCGAAGCATGGGTCCGTCTTCTATCTAGAAATTAAGGGGCTGATTTTATTCGCTTTTTCGGTTTCCCGCCCGCACCTCAGCCATAAGTGCGGGAATAGATGTTCTATTTTCAGTCTCGGCACGGTCTAACTTGCCGATAGCCCCCGCGGCAAGCCTGCCTCGGTGCGCGCTTTTGGCATATTGAGGGTTGCGATCCGTCCCCCTGACCCGCCAAAGATTGCCTTGAACGCGCGCTCCGTAGCGCCATTTTCGGCCCCCCGGGTCGCAGCGGCCTTGCGCGTGCGGGAAGTCTTCTCAGCCACGCCGCCAACCGCTGATGCGTCAGCAGCCGCCCACGGGTTCTCTTCCCGAACAGTCCAGGAAGCAGGAGCCCACGCACTCGCGTGCCGTCCCACGAAATCGCGCGATGGAGTTTGATACGCCAAGGATGCCATTTTCCACTCTCGCCGTGGTTCTGACGCGACCTGCGTCCGGAACAGTGACGTCGACCTGAGCTTGAGCCGAGGTAGCGCACAGTACGGCCATGATTGCGAGGCAACGGAAAGCAAGTCTCAAAGCTTCCTCCTCGAATTTTCCTGCCGAGACGTATCGTAGACTGGGCATCCGATTAGTGCGAGATTTCGCTACCTTGACCATTCCGAGGCGCCGGGATTGCCTCGCTTATCCAATTTCGTCGGTGTCGCCGTGGAAAAAAAAGCAATCGCACTCAATGCCGTTCCCGCCTGGCCCGGTATCAAGGATGATTTTATCCTTCGCTACGAAGGGCACGAGATTGGCCGCATCCGACGGCTTGCAGGTGTTTGGGAATGGGCCATCACCATTCCCATGGCGATGCCGACATGGGCGCAAGGAAGCACCGACAATCTTGAGGACTGCAAGAAGGCGTTCGCAACCGCCTGGGGACGGATTATGAGTACGACCAACCCGGAGCGGCTCAATCGGGCCTGGGAACTGGAGCGCGCCGTCGAGGCAAGGCGACAGCGGATCGACGCGACCTCGCAAGGTGGTAAGATAGAGCCCGGTTCAGGCGACCGTTGATCACCACCCCCTAACCGTCAGTGAGTTGTCGATGGCGACTTTCATTTCGTTGGTGAGAGGCGACGCCAGCTCGGGATACACGGCGTCCGTTCCGGACTTTTCCGGATTCGCGGTGCAGGCGACGACCCTGGATCATGTTTTGGCCAAAGTGCGCGAAGCGCTTGCCGCGCACATCGAGCGCCTGCTTGCGAACAACGAAACCGTCCCCGTTCCGACGTCCGTCGACGCGATCAAATGCGATGAGGCATTGCTGCTGTTTGCCGTTGAGATGCCGGACGATATCGGCGCCGTGCGTGTTGATCTGCCCATTCCGGCGCTGGCGCTCGCCCGAATAGATTCCTTTGCCGGCCGCAACGGTCTCACGCGCGCTTCGTTGTTCGTCAGCGCCGTCGATCGCTGGATCGTTCAAGAGACCTCGCCGCGCCAGGGGATGCGCGAGAGGTCAACCGGGCCGACCCTGTTCGACTTTATTACTCCGCCCGAACTCAAAATGGAGACGGTGACAACGAATATCGATCGGCCCGGTGAAACCGCAGTCGAACGGAGCGAGGTCAATCCCGCTGACGATATCGACGTGAAACGCAGCGTCGACAATATTACCCAGGAGCTGGAGCGTTTGCTGGAGGAGAGTTCGCATCAGCAGCCAGCGTCGGGTGGCAAAAAAGACGACTAGGACATTCGGCAGAACTTCATCTGGAACTGGCCGCATGCCTCTGCTAGCGCATCCCTGATGCTGACATTTGCGAGAATTTTGACATGACCGACGCCATCCGGCCGCTGATCGCGGGCAACTGGAAAATGAACGGCCTGAAATCGGCCCTCGCCGAATTCGATGCCATGGTCGCAGGCGCCGCGGGTTTGGCCGCCAAGGCCGATTTGCTGGTCTGCCCGCCGGCGACCTTGATCGCAGGCTTCGCCGATAGAGCGCGGGGCTCCAAACTCGCCGTTGGTGCCCAGGATTGCCACCCGAAAGCCTCCGGCGCCCATACGGGCGATCTCTCGGCGGAAATGCTGGCGGATGCGGGCGCCGGCGCCATCATTGTCGGCCATTCCGAGCGGCGCGCCGACCACGGCGAAACCGATGCGCTGGTGCGCCAGAAGGCCGAAGCCGCCTGGCGAGCCGGGCTAACCGCCATCGTCTGCATCGGCGAGACCCAAAAGCAGCGCGATGCCGGGCAAACCTTGGACGTCTGCGGCGGCCAGCTCGCGGGATCGCTGCCTGATGGTGCGACCTCGGCCAATCTGGTGGTGGCCTATGAGCCGGTCTGGGCGATCGGGACCGGGCTGACGCCAACAACCGGAGATGTCGAGCAAGTTCATCGGTTTATCCGGGGAGTGCTCACCGATCGATTTAAGGCCGAAGGCGGCAAGGTCCGCATTCTCTATGGCGGTTCGGTCAAACCCTCGAACGCCGCGGAGCTGATGGCGGTGGCCAACGTCAATGGCGCCCTGGTCGGCGGCGCCAGCCTGAAGGCTGCGGATTTCCTGGCGATCGCGGCGGGCTGCTAGGCCGTCGCCCGCTCGTTCAGCCGCTTCCAGTAGATCAACGTGCCGGTGAGGCCGCCATGCGGCTTCAGCGCGTAATCCGGAATGACCCCGGTCAACTGGAATCCCAACCGCTCGTATAATCCGGCGGCGCCTTCATCCTGGGCGGTATCGAGCACCAGGAGCCAGCGACCGCGTTCGAGCGCGATGCGCTCGGCTGCGCGCAGCAACGCCGTCGCGACGCCGCGATGGCGGTGACTGAGGCGTGTCATCATCTTGGCAATCTCGGCGCGATGCGGCTGGTTCGGCGGCAGGTTGAGCAACAGCGTGACGGTGCCGATCAGATGATCGCCGTCAAAAGCGCCGAGCACGATCCTTTCGCCGCGTGCCGCCGCGCGGAGCGAGTCGTGCCAGAACGCCTCGGCAGCTTGCAACGGCATCGGGTGCATGAAGCTGACCGAACCGCCATGCGCGACCGTCTCCACCAGTATTTCGCTCAATGCCGCAATCGTGTCCGGCGAAGCCGTGAGGGGTACAATTTGGATCGGCGGCATGGTGTCAGCTCCGGGCGAGGGCAACGACGTAGACACAAGGTGCCGAGGTCTCGTTGGCAAAGGTGGTTTCCGCGGGCGGGCCAAAACCGAGGCAGTCGCCGGTACCAAGTTCATGCCGCTCGCCGGCCTCGATGATGACCAGCGCGCCTGACAGTACCCACAGGGTTTGGCGGATACGGGCATAGGATGAAGCTGGCAGTGTTACCTGCTGCTTTGCCGGCATTTCGACCCTGACGATCTCGATCGGGTTATCGGGACGGCTGAACACCTGCCGGCGCAGGTAGCCGGTCTCGGGATCGCGCCACACTTGTTGGTCGGCCGCCCGCGAAAGGCGCTCGCCCTGGCCCTCGGCGCGCAGCATCAGACCCGCCAGCGTCAGGTCGAAGGCGCTCGCCAGCCGCACCAGCACGACGGCGGTCGGGCTGACCTCGGCGCGCTCGATCTTGCTGATGGTGGCCTTCGAGACACCCGAGCGTTCGGCGAGATCGGCCAGGGACCAGCCGCGGCTGTCGCGCTCAAGCCGCAGCCGGTGGGCGAGGCGGTTACTGAGGTTGTCTATAATAGTATTCATATGTCTATTATAAGAGAAATTCGGATGGCCTCAAGCCTGAATTGAACGGATCAGGCTGGGCCGAATTCCTTGTCCCCAAAGGTTGCGGCAATTATCTCCCGGCCAGCGGTTGGGGGTGACAATGCACCGTCCGATCGTGTAACACCGCGCAACTTCAGGAAAACCCGCAAGCCCCATATGCAGCCGAAGTCCGGCGCTGTCAGCTTGTGACGGAAGGTTAGAGATGCAGACCGTCATTATCGTCGTTCACCTCATGATCGTTTCCGTGCTGATCGGCGCGGTGCTGCTGCAGAAGTCCGAAGGCGGCGGCCTCGGCATGGGTGGCGGCGCCGGCTTCATGTCGAGCCGCGGTACCGCCAACCTGTTGAGCCGGACCACGGCGATCCTGGCGGGCCTGTTCTTTCTGACCAGCTTGGGATTGGCCTGGATAGCGGGCGTAGACCGCAAGCCAAGCTCGATTCTCGGTACCGCGCCGGCGACGCAATCGCAGCCCGGCGGCGCTTCGCCGATCACCCCGCCGACCAGCGGCGGCCTGCTGGATTCGCTGAAGAAGGTGGATGAACAGCAGGGCCAGCCGCCGGCACCGTCGGGTCCGCAGGCGCCGCGTTCGCAATAAAGCAGGGTGGCTATGCAGGACGGCGTCTACTGTCCTGCATCAGAACTTCCCATCAATGCTCTGATATCGCTTTAAATTTCACGTCACCCACAGCCCGGCAAAATGTTTGCCTTGGTATGCGATTCGTTTTTGCGAATCGGAGCAGTGGCCTTAAAGGTTGAGTCCCATGGCGCGGTACATATTCATCACCGGCGGCGTGGTTTCTTCGCTCGGAAAGGGTCTGGCTTCAGCGGCACTCGGTGCCCTGCTGCAGTCCCGCGGGTACAAGGTCCGTCTCCGAAAGCTCGACCCCTATCTCAACCTCGATCCCGGAACGATGTCGCCGTATCAGCACGGCGAAGTGTTCGTGACCGACGACGGCGCCGAGACCGATCTCGATCTCGGCCATTACGAGCGCTTCACCGGGCGTCCGGCCACCAAGGCCGACAACATCACCACCGGGCGTATCTATCAGGACATCATCACCAAGGAACGCCGCGGCGACTATCTCGGCGCGACCATTCAGGTCGTTCCGCACGTCACCAATGCGATCAAGGAATTCGTGCTTTCGGGCAACGAAGAATACGATTTCGTGCTGGTCGAAATCGGCGGCACCGTCGGCGACATCGAGGGCCTGCCGTTCTTTGAGGCGATCCGCCAGCTCAAGAACGAGCTGCCGCGCGAGCACGCCGTCTATATTCATCTGACGCTGCTGCCGTTCATTCCGAGCGCCGGCGAATTGAAGACCAAGCCGACCCAGCATTCGGTCAAGGAACTGCGTTCGATCGGTATCCAGCCGGACATCCTGCTGTGCCGCACCGACCGCGAAATCCCCAAGGAAGAGCGACGCAAGCTTGGCCTGTTCTGCAACGTGCGCGAAAGCGCCGTGATCGAGGCGAGGGACGTCGACAACATCTACGCGGTGCCGGAGGCCTATCACGCTGCCGGTCTCGACGACGAAGTGCTGGCCGCGTTCGGCATCACGCCGAAGATTCCGCCGGCGCTGCAGAGCTGGAACGTCATCAACGAGCGCGTGCGCAACCCCGAAGGCGCGGTGACGATTGCCATCGTCGGCAAGTACACCGGCATGAAGGACGCCTACAAATCGCTGATCGAGGCGCTGTCGCATGGCGGCATCGCCAACAAGGTGAAGGTCAATCTCGACTGGATCGAGAGCGAGGTATTCGAGCACGAGGATCCGGCGCCGTTCCTCGAACACGTCAACGGCATCCTGGTGCCCGGCGGCTTCGGCCAGCGCGGCGCCGAGGGCAAGATCCGCGCGGCACAGTTCGCCCGCGAGCGCAACGTGCCGTATTTCGGCATTTGCTTCGGCATGCAGATGGCTGTCATCGAAGCCGCGCGCAATCTGGTCGGCATCGAGGCCGCGAACTCGACCGAGTTCGGACCGACGAAAGAGCCGCTGGTCGGCCTGATGACGGAATGGCTGCGCGGCAACGAGCTCGAAAAGCGCTCGAAGGCCGGCGACCTCGGCGGCACCATGCGGCTCGGCGCCTATCCGGCGGCGCTGAACCGCGGCAGCCGGGTTTCGCAAGTCTATGGCGGCGCCACCGAGATTTCCGAACGCCATCGCCACCGCTACGAGGTCAACACCGCCTACAAGGACCGGCTCGAGCAGCACGGATTGCGCTTCTCCGGCCTGTCGCCCGACGGCGTGCTGCCGGAGATCGTCGAATACGAGGACCATCCCTGGTTCATCGGCGTGCAATTCCACCCCGAACTGAAGTCGCGGCCGTTCGAGCCGCATCCCCTGTTCGCGTCGTTCGTTCAGGCGGCGGTGGTGCAGTCGCGGCTGGTTTGATGCCGGCCGCGCGCAGCCTTTGACGAACGCGCCAATTGTTGCGACAAACCGCTCCCGTGACCTGCAAGAACAAATAAATTGAGGGAGTGCGTTCGATGATCTACGAGATGCGCGTCTATCGTTGCCTGCCGGGCCGTCTGCCGGCGCTGCTCAAGCGTTTCGAAAACACCACGCTAAAACTGTGGGAAAAGCACGGCATCAAGCAGGCCGGGTTCTTCACCACGCTGGTCGGCGAATCCCATCAGGAACTGACCTACCTGCTGGCGTGGGAATCGCTGGCCGACCGTGAAAAGAAATGGACCGCGTTTCAGAGCGATCCGGACTGGATCACCGCGCGCGCCAAGACCGAGGAAGACGGCCAGATCGTCGGCAATATCGTCAACCAGATGCTGGTGCCGACCGCGTTCTCGTCGGTGAAGTAACCGGCGGCGCAACCCTGATATTCAGGGGCTTTACGGGGTTGATCCTGATTGCGCGGACCGGCATGGTCCGCGCCTGAAAAGGAAAATACCTTGAACGCGAATCTCAAAGCAGCTCCGGTCGTCACCGTCGGTTCGGTCAAATTCGGCAACGATCTGCCGATTTCGATCATCGCCGGACCGTGCCAGCTCGAGAGCCGCGCGCATGCGCTTGAAGTGGCGGGCGCGCTGAAGGAAATCGCGGCGCGGCTCAAGATCGGCCTCGTCTACAAAACCTCGTTCGACAAGGCCAACCGCAGCAGCGGCACCGCCGCGCGCGGTATCGGGCTCACCCAGGCGCTGCCGATCTTTGCCGAGATCCGCTCCTCGCTGGGATTGCCTGTTCTCACCGACGTGCACGAGGCCTCACAATGCGCCGAGGTGGCGCAGGCGGTGGACGTGCTGCAGATCCCGGCCTTCCTGTGCCGGCAGACCGATCTCCTGCTCGCCGCGGCTGCGACCGGCAAGGTCGTCAACGTCAAGAAGGGGCAATTTCTGGCGCCGTGGGACATGGCGAATGTCGTCGCCAAGATCACGGGCGGCGGCAATCCGAACGTGCTGGTCACTGAACGCGGTGCGTCGTTCGGCTACAATACACTGGTGTCGGACATGCGTGCGCTGCCGATCCTGGCGCGCACCACCGGTGCGCCGGTCATTTTCGACGCCACCCATTCGGTGCAGCAGCCGGGCGGCAAGGGCACCTCATCCGGCGGCGAACGCGAATTCGTGCCGGTGCTGGCGCGTGCGGCGGTCGCGGTCGGCGTGGCCGGCGTCTTCATCGAAACCCATCCCGATCCCGACCGCGCGCCGTCAGACGGACCCAACATGGTGCCGCTGCGGGACTTCGAGGTGCTGATCAAAACCCTGATGGGGTTCGACGCGCTCGCCAAGAAGCCGTTGAGTTGATGACGCGGATACGATCGTGACCGCGTCGAGCCGCCTGCCGCCGGCGCTCAACATCATTACGCTCGCGACCTTTGCGGCCAGCCTGTCGGCGCGCGCCCTCGATCCGGTGCTGCCGCATGTCGCCGACGATTTTGGCGTCAGCATTGCGACCGCCGCCGCTTTCGCCTCCGTGTTCGCCTTCACGTTTGCGATCATCCAGCCGGTGCTTGGGGCTGCGGCCGATCTGTTCGGCAAGGCGCGGCTGATGGTGGTGTGCCTGATGCTGCTCGGCGTTGCCAACATCCTCGGCGCGATGTCGACGTCGTTCTGGCTACTGTTCGCATCGCGGATTTTGGCCGGTATCGGCTCCGGCGGGGTATTTCCGGTGGCGCTCAGCCTCACCAGCGATCTGGTCGGCCCCGAGAAACGTCAGATCGCGATCGGCCGCACGCTGATGGGGTCGATGACCGGCAACCTGCTCGGGGCATCGGTCTCGGGTTTGATCGGTGACTTTCTGGGCTGGCGCGGCGTGCTTGCCGTGCTCGGCGTGCTGGTCATTGTGGCTTCGGGCGCGGTTCTCATCGGCTTTCGCGGTGCCGCGCTGACACAGCCGCCCAAGACGAACCTGGCGGCGCTCCGCCACGGCTACCGCACGATCTTCGCCAATCCCAATGCGTTTTGTTATGCGGCGGTGTTCATCGAGGGCTGCTGCGTGCTCGGCCTGTTTCCCTACATCGCATCGTTCCTGTTCGATCTCGGCGAGACTTCGCTGTCGATCGCCGGTGTCGTGATCGCGGGCTTTGCCGTCGGCGGCCTGGTCTACACCCTGACGGTTTCGCGGTTGCTGCCGAAGATCGGCGTCAACGGCATGATGATCGCGGGTGCTGCGCTGGTCGGGCTGCAGCTCATGGCGGTCGCGGCGGGACCCGGATGGAAGCTGCAAACCCTAAGCCTGATCTTCATGGGCTGGGGTTTTTATATGATCCACGGCTGCCTGCAGGTGTTCGCCAGCGAGTTGTCGGTGGAGGCACGCGCGACCGCGCTGTCGCTGCATTCGTTTTTCTTCTTCATGGGCCAGACCATCGGGCCGATCGCCTACGGCTTCGGCATTCTGCACGCCGGCAAGACCCCGACCTTGCTCGTCGCCGCGACCATCATCATCGCGCTCGGCTTTGTCTGCGCGAAGCTGTTGCGCCAGACGCGGCCGGCGGACGCGGCGGCGAGGCCGGACGTCGAGCCGTAGAGAGCGCTACTTTCCGATCGCCTCTGCCAGCAGTGCCTGCGCCTGCTTGGTAGCTGCCGCGAAGGATGACTCTTTGGGTGCGCGCTGGCTGAAGCAGCGCGCGTAGGCCGCTTCGCTCTTTTCGCGGACATTTTCGTCCATCGGCTCGGCCTTCTTCTGGGCGATGCAGGCCGCAACCTTTACCTTTGGCGCAATCGATCCTTCGGCGACATAGACCTTGCCGTTGGCGATGGCGGCAACGATCACCTCATCCGCGGCATCGGGAATTTCGGATTGGGTCCGGCCTGCCAGCATGGCGTAGGCAAACGTGGCGCCGTAAGGTTTTGCGATCGGCAGCGAACTGAACTTAACGACCGCCGAGCCGTTTGAGATCGCCTGGGTGTAGAAGCTTTCGTCGCTGAGCGCCTTGGCCATCTGCTGGGGGACGTTCTTGATGTTCTGGCCCCACCAATCCTTATGGGCGCGCAGCCAGCGCTCGAATATCGTCTGTGTGGTAAGGACGATATGCGACTTCGGCTCGACGTATTTTTCGTCTTTGCCGGTGCTGCCCGCTTTCTGCCCCTTCTCGCCGAGGAGGGAGTCAAAGCGAAGGCCGTCAAGCGTGCCAAAATCCTCGTCGCCCTTGTAAAAACTTCCGAGATTGAGCTTGGCCGAGCCAAAACCCTGTCGATCGGGTTCGGTCAGGATAGCCTTCATCTGTGCGAGGAGATCGGTGGTGGCGGCCTCTTCGGCCTTGGTGGCCTCGTCGCCCTTGCTATCGTCGTACAGCTTCGAGATTGTCGCGATCGCTGCGTCGCGCGTAGCGATATAGCGATCCTCGGATGAAGCTGGCGCGGCATTGGCGTTCGAGAGCATCCCGAACAGGCCGAATGCGGCGGCAAGCCGGATGACGGCGGAGGCTGAATTTTTCATGTGCGGTGGTCGGAATGACCGGCCGCTCGGTTCAACCGCGGCCGCGATAGGGCGCAACGCCCTGGTCGGGCATCCACATGCCCTTGGGCAGCTTGCCGGTCTGCCAGAACACGTCGATCGGGATGCCGCCGCGCGGATACCAGTAGCCGCCGATGCGCAGATATTTCGGCTTGATCTCGGCGGCGATGCGCTTGCCGATCATGACCGTGCAATCCTCATGGAAGGCGCCGTGGTTGCGGAAGCTCGCGACATAGAGTTTCAGCGATTTGGACTCCAGCAGCCAGCGGTCCGGCACGTAATCGATCATCAGATGCGCGAAGTCCGGCTGCCCCGTCACCGGGCAAAGCGAGGTGAATTCCGGAGCGGTGAAGCGGACCACGTAATTGGTGTCGCCTTGCGGATTGGGAACGCGGTCGAGTTTCGCCTTTTCGGGGCTATCCGGCCATTCCACGGCGCGGCCGAGTTGCAGGTCTGGCGATTTGGCGGATTTGCGGGGCATTTTCGACATCAGGGACTCTCCGTTGCCGCGTTATTAGACAATTCGGCCGCCAGCGTCACGGGCGAGGGCGGCCTTTTCCGCATCGCAACCTTGCTGTAGAAGCAGCGCCAAATACCCTCCCTGCCAATCCCATGAGGCTCCCATGACCGCCATCGTCGACATCATCGGCCGCGAAATTCTCGATAGCCGTGGCAATCCCACCGTCGAAGTCGATGTGGTGCTGGAAGACGGCTCGATGGGGCGCGCGGCGGTGCCCTCAGGTGCCTCGACCGGCGCCCATGAGGCGGTGGAACTGCGGGACGGTGACAAGAAGCGCTATCTCGGCAAGGGCGTGCAGAAGGCGGTCGAGGCCGTCAACGGCGAAATCTTCGAGGCGCTGAGCGACCAGGCGGTCGAGGAACAGGTCCAGATCGACCAGATCATGATCGACCTCGACGGTACGGCGAACAAAAGCCGGCTCGGCGCCAACGCCATTCTCGGCGTTTCGCTGGCCTGCGCCAAGGCGGCCGCCGAATCCTTCGACATGCCGCTCTATCGCTATGTCGGCGGCACCTCGGCGCGGACCCTGCCGGTGCCGATGATGAACATCATCAACGGCGGCGTGCACGCCGACAACCCGATCGATTTCCAGGAATTCATGATCCTGCCGGTGGGGGCGGCGAGTTTCGCCGAAGCGCTGCGCTGCGGATCGGAAATCTTCCACACGCTGCGTGGCGAACTGAAGAAGGCCGGTCATAATACCAATGTCGGCGACGAGGGCGGCTTTGCGCCGAACCTGCCGTCGGCGGACGCAGCCCTCGAATTCGTGGTCAGCGCCATCGGCAAGGCCGGCTACGCCGCGGGCAAGGACGTCATGCTCGGGCTCGATTGTGCCGCCACCGAGTTCTTCAAGGACGGCAATTACGTCTATGGCGGCGAGAACAAGACCCGCTCGCGCTCCGAGCAGGCGAAGTATCTCGCCGATCTGGTGTCGCGTTATCCGATCGTCTCGATCGAGGATGGCATGTCGGAAGACGACATGGACGGCTGGAAGAAACTGACCGACCTGATCGGCGACAAGTGCCAGTTGGTCGGCGACGATCTGTTCGTCACCAACGTGACGCGCCTTGCCGACGGCATCAAGAACGGCCGCGCCAACTCGATCCTGATCAAGGTCAACCAGATCGGCACGTTGACGGAAACCCTGTCGGCGGTCGAGATGGCCTACAAGGCCGGCTACACCGCCGTGATGTCGCACCGCTCCGGCGAGACCGAGGATTCCACCATTGCGGACCTCGCCGTCGCCACCAATTGCGGCCAGATCAAAACCGGCTCGCTGGCGCGCTCCGACCGCACGGCCAAGTACAACCAGCTGCTGCGCATCGAGCAGCAGCTCGGCTCGCAGGCGAAATATGCCGGCAAAGCGGCCCTGAAGGCACTGGCGTAACGCGCCGGCGCATCCAAGATATAACAAACACAAACGGGAGGATTTGCGATGAGTGACGGCAAGACCGGGCTGCAACTGCGCTCGCTGCTCAAGAAGAGCGGCGAACTCGAACTGTCGCTGGTGAATATCCCGACGCCTGAACCCGCCGAGGACGAAGTCGTGGTCCGCGTCGAGGCGACGCCGATCAACCCGTCCGACCTCGGCCTCCTGATCGGTCCGGCCGACATGTCGACCGCGGTCGTTTCGGGCTCGAAAGACGCTCCCGTGATTACCGCCAAGATGCCGGAAGCGGCGGTGAAGATGATGGGCGCGCGGCTCGATCAATCCTTGCCTGTTGGCAATGAGGGCGCCGGCACCGTGATCAAGACCGGTTCGTCAGATGCCGCCAAGGCGCTGATGGGCAAGCTGGTCTCCGTCATCGGCGGCGCGATGTATACGCAGTATCGCACCGTGAAGGCGAGGGACGTCATGCCGCTGCCGGCCGGCATCACCGCGGCCGATGGCGCGTCCTGGTTCGTCAATCCGCTGACCGCGCTTGGCATGACCGAGACCATGCGGCGCGAGAACCACAAGGCGCTGGTGCATACGGCGGCCGCGTCCAACCTCGGGCAGATGCTCAACAAGATCTGCATCAAGGACGGCATCGGCCTCGTCAACATCGTGCGCAGCAAGGAGCAGGCGGACATCCTGCACAAGATCGGCGCCAAGCATATCGTCGATTCCACCGCGCCGACCTTCATGGATGATCTCACCGCGGCCCTGGTCGAGACCGGTGCCACGATCGCGTTCGATGCCATCGGCGGCGGCAAGCTCGCCGGCCAGATCCTGACCGCGATGGAAATCGCGGCCAACAAGACCGCCAAGGAATACAGCCGTTACGGTTCGAACGTGTTCAAGCAGGTCTATATCTACGGCAGCCTCAATACAGGTCCGACCGAGTTGAGCCGCGCCTTCGGCCTGACCTGGTCGGTCGGCGGCTGGCTCTTGACGCCGTTCCTGCAGAAGATCGGCCCGGCCGATATCGGCAGGCTGCGCCAGCGCGTGGTCTCCGAGCTGAAGACGACCTTCGCCAGCCACTACACGCAGGTGGTGTCGCTGCCGGAAGTGCTGCAGATGTCCAACATCGCCGTCTACAACAAGCGCGCCACCGGCGAGAAATTCCTGATCAACCCAAACAAGGGCTGACGGCTCTTGGTGATCCCGACGACTTCGCAGGCCGCCTGAAAAGGCGGCCTGTTTGTCTTGGGAGCAGATTCTTGGGGGGCAAGATTATTCTCCGGTAGCCGCCGCAAAGGCTTGATGGATGCACTTGCATCCATCTTCCCGATCTGGCTTAAGTGCGCCGGGCGTTTCAGCTTCAACAGGGAAAACTCAATGGCCACCCATACCATCGTCACCATCGCGGGCAGTCTTCGCAAGGAGAGCTTCTCGCTCAAGATCGCCAACGCACTGGCCAAGCTGGCGCCGGCGTCGCTGAAGCTCGAGGTCGTGACTCCGCACGGGATTTCCAACTTCAGCCAGGACGAGGAAGCCGCACCCCCGGCCGATTGGCTCGCGTTGCGGGAAAAGCTGCAAAAGTCGCATGGCGTCCTGTTCGTGACCCCCGAATATAACCGCTCGATCCCCGGCGTGCTGAAGAACGTCATCGACGTCGCTTCACGCCCCTATGGCAAGAGCTCATTCATGGGCAAGCCGGTCGGCATCATCTCGAATTCCCCGGGCCCGCTCGGTGGCGTCAACGCGGCCAAGCATCTGCAGAACATTCTGCCGGGCATCGCCGGCCCGATCATGGGGCAGCCCGAAACCTACCTGAACGGCGTCGGTGACGCCTTCGACGACAAGGGCCACCTCATCAAGGAATCGCTGCAGAAGGTGCTGCAGCAGTACATCGACGCCTTTGCGGCGTTTGTTGAAAAGCAGAACCGCTGAGGCGGGTGTCGTCTCTCCCCGTCATTGCGAGCCAACGGGTCGCGCGCATGCGCGCCCGATGACAGGCTCAGCGAAGCAATCCATCTTTCCGCCTGGGAACATGTGGATTGCTTCGTCGCCTTCGCTCCTCGCAATGACGGTATCTCTGCCTGTTTTTCGGTCAGGGAGACGGTCTTAGGATTCCCTTAACCAGACCGTCGCATCTTGGCGCTATGGTCTCCCGCACCCGACTGAAATCGCTGCTTACCGGGCTCGCCCTCTACACGATGGCGGCGCTGATTGTCGGCTATTTCGGCGTCAACGCCTATACCGGCAAATACGGGCTCAACGCGCGCCAGGAGCTCGATCAGGAGATCATCGCGCTGACGTCGGAACTGGCGCGGCTGAAGCGGGAGCGGATGCAGGGCGAGCAGCGGGTTTCGCTGCTGAGGTCGGATCGGGTCGACCCCGACATGCTGGACGAGCGTGCGCGCTTTCAGCTCGATTACGCCAATCCGCGCGACCTCGTCCGGACCGTCACGCCACGCTGACGCGCGCAAGCGCGTGCACTTCAGGATCGCGCCGAAGTCTCGTCCGCAAATTTCAAAAACCTGCAAAATCAATTTCGAAAATGTCGCGTCTCGTTGCACTGCGGCATAGCAATATTTTCGCCGGCGCACGCAATCCTTCCACGGCGGTTTGAGTTGGGATAGAGAGGGTTGATCGTCTCTCTCATCCGGAATTGCCATGGCCGCACCCAAGAAAAGCGTTGAGAAGGAAGCAGGGCAGGAGAAAGCAAAGGGGTCCCCTCCGGAATTCACAAAAGCACAGGAATTGGCGGCGCTCCGGGACATGCTGCTGATCCGCCGCTTTGAGGAAAAGGCCGGCCAGCTCTACGGCATGGGTGCGATCGGCGGCTTCTGCCATCTCTATATCGGCCAGGAAGCCATCGTGGTGGGTATGCAGATGGCCCTGAAAAAGGGCGATCAGGTCATAACCGGATACCGCGACCACGGCCACATGCTCGCCTGCGGAATGGAAGCCAACGGTGTGATGGCCGAACTGACTGGCCGCCGGGGTGGTTATTCCAAGGGCAAGGGCGGCTCCATGCACATGTTCAGCAAGGAGAAGAACTTCTACGGCGGCCACGGCATCGTCGGCGCCCAGGTTTCGCTCGGCACGGGTCTGGCATTTGCCAATCGCTATCGCGGCAATGATTCCGTCAGCGTGGCCTATTTCGGCGACGGCGCTTCCAACCAGGGCCAGGTCTATGAAAGCTTCAACATGGCGGAGCTGTGGAAGCTCCCGGTGATCTACGTTATCGAAAACAACCGTTACGCCATGGGCACGTCCGTGACGCGTTCCTCGGCCCAGACCGATTTCTCCAAGCGCGGCGCCTCCTTCAACATCCCCGGCAAGCAGGTCGACGGCATGGACGTTCGCGCCGTCAAGGCCGCGGGCGATGAGGCCGTCGCCTGGTGCCGCGCCGGCAAGGGACCGTACATCTTGGAAATGCAAACTTATCGGTACCGTGGTCACTCGATGTCGGATCCGGCCAAGTACCGGACCCGTGAAGAGGTCGAGAAGGTCCGCCACGACCAGGACCCGATCGAGCAGGTGCGCAATCGCCTGCTGGCGGCCAAGGTCCCCGAACAGGAATTGAAGGCCATCGACGCCGAGGTGCGCGAGATCGTCAACGCGTCGGCGGATTTCGCCCAGCGCGATCTCGAGCCGGATCCGTCCGAGCTCTGGACCGATATCTACCGCTAACTCTACCGCGCAGACCAAAACGAGAGACTGACTTCGGGAGTCGATATGCCCATTCAAGTGCTGATGCCTGCGCTGTCGCCCACCATGGAAAAGGGCAACCTTGCCAAGTGGCTGAAAAAGGAAGGCGAGACGATCAAATCGGGCGATGTCATCGCCGAGATCGAAACCGACAAGGCGACAATGGAGGTCGAGGCGACCGATGAAGGTACGCTCGGCAAGATCCTGATCCCCGAGGGGACGGCCGATGTTGCCGTCAACACCCCGATCGCAACCATTCTGGCTGACGGAGAGACCGCCGCCGATCTAGGCAAGGCACCGGCTGCCGCGCCGCCGAAACAGGAGAAGGCCGAGGCTCCCGCCGCCGCCAAGACGGAAGCGCCCGAACCGTCCCATAAGCCACCGGCCGCAGCCGTCGCCGAGCCCGATCCGGAAGTCCCTGCAGGCACCGAGATGGTGACGATGACCATCCGCGAGGCTCTGCGCGACGCGATGGCCGAAGAAATGCGGCGCGACCCTGACGTGTTCATCATGGGCGAAGAGGTCGCGGAATATCAGGGCGCCTACAAGGTTACGCAGGGACTTCTGCAGGAATTCGGCGACAGGCGCGTCATCGATACGCCGATCACCGAGCACGGCTTTGCCGGCATTGGGGTCGGTGCGGCGATGGCGGGACTGAAGCCGATTGTCGAATTCATGACCTTCAACTTCGCCATGCAGGCGATCGACCAGATCATCAATTCCGCGGCCAAGACGCTGTACATGTCCGGTGGCCAGATGACCTGCCAGATCGTGTTCCGCGGTCCAAACGGCGCGGCGTCCCGCGTCGCGGCTCAGCATAGCCAGGACTACTCGGCCTGGTATTCGCAAGTTCCTGGCCTGAAGGTGGTCGCGCCGTATTCGGCTGCCGACTACAAGGGGTTGTTGAAGGCCGCGATCCGCGATCCCAATCCGGTCATCTTCCTCGAAAACGAAATGCTGTACGGCCACACCGGCGAGGTGCCGAAGCTCGACGATTATGTGGTGCCGATCGGTAAAGCGAGGATCGTGCGAACCGGCGGCCATGTCACGCTGATCTCGTGGTCGAACGGCATGTCCTATGCCTTGAAGGCTGCCGACGAACTCGCCAAGGAAGGCATCGAGGCCGAGGTGATCGACCTGCGCACGCTGCGTCCGATGGACACCGAGACCATCGTTGCCTCCGTCAAGAAGACCGGCCGTGCGGTGACGGTGGAAGAGGGCTGGCAGCAGAGCGGCGTCGGCGCCGAGGTCGCCGCCCGCATCATGGAACAGGCCTTCGATTATCTGGATGCGCCGGTGGCGCGGGTATCTGGCAAGGATGTGCCGATGCCGTATGCCGCGAACCTCGAAAAGCTCGCATTGCCGACGGTGGCCGAAGTGGTCGCGGCCGCCAAAGCCGTGTCGTATCGGTAAAGTTCATGGCTGGTCCCAACGAACAGCCACTGCCGCCAGACGTTATCGGCCGCGAGGACGCGATCGAAATATTGCGTGCGTTCGTCGTCGATGGCGGGCTCTCGATCGCATTCCAGCGCGCGTTCGAGGAGCCGGATATGTGGGGCCTGCTGCTGGTCGATATCGCCCGCCACGCTGCACGCGCCTATGGGCGCGAGGCCGAATACACCGAGGACGAGGCGCTGGGGCGCATCGTCGACATGTTCGAAGCCGAAATCAATCGGCCGACTGACGTGGGCTCGACCACGCCTCGGTCGCAACAAGGTCACTGACAATGCCGATCAACATTTTGATGCCTGCGCTGTCGCCCACGATGGAAAAAGGCAACCTTGCCAAGTGGCTCAAGAAAGAGGGCGACAAGGTCAAGTCCGGCGACGTGATCGCGGAGATCGAGACCGACAAGGCGACGATGGAAGTCGAGGCGGTCGACGAAGGCACGATCGCGAAGATCCTGGTGCCTGAAGGCACGCAGGATGTGCCGGTCAACGATATCATCGCGGTCATGGCCGGCGACGGCGAGGATGTGAAGGCAGCGGGATCCGGTGCCGCACCGGCGCCGAAGGCCGCCGCGGCACCGGCCGCGCAACCGGCCCCCGCGGCAGCGCCTGCCGCTGCCGCGCCTGCGCCGAAGCCTGCTTCCGCCGCGCCGGCTCCCGCGCCGCAAGCGGCTGCACCGGCGGCGCAAGCCAACGGCCATGCCCGGGTATTTTCGTCGCCGCTGGCCCGTCGTCTCGCCAAGGAAGCCGGCATCGAAATCGGCCGTATCAACGGCTCCGGTCCGCATGGCCGCATCGTCGCCCGCGACGTCGCGGACGCCAAATCTGGCAAGGGCCTGAAGGCGCCGGCCGCCGCGCCGTCGGCCGGTCCGAGCATTGCGCCATCGATGTCGGACAAGCAGATTCTCGCGCTGTTCGAACCGGGCTCGTACGAAGTCATCCCGCATGACGGCATGCGCCGCACGATTGCGCAGCGGCTCACGGCGTCGATCCAGACCATTCCGCATTTCTACCTGACGATGGACTGCGACATCGGCAAGCTCTTGGCCGCGCGCGAGGAGATCAATGCCGCGGCTCCGAAGGACAAGGAAAAGAAGCCGCTCTACAAGCTCTCCGTCAACGATTTCGTCATCAAGGCGATGGCGATCGCGCTGCAGCGGATTCCGAACTGCAACGTCAGCTGGACCGAAAGCGGCATGCTCAAGCACAAGCATTCCGACATCGGCGTCGCCGTGGCGATGCCGGGCGGCCTGATCACCCCGATCATCCGCAAGGCCGAAACCAAGTCGCTGTCGACGATCTCGGCCGAGATGAAGGACTTTGCGGCGCGGGCGCGGTCGCGCAAGCTCAAGCCGGACGAATATCAGGGCGGCACCACGGCGGTGTCGAACCTCGGCATGTACGGCATCAAGGACTTTACGGCGGTCATCAACCCGCCGCACGCGACGATCCTGGCGGTCGGCACCAGCGAGGAGCGCGCGGTCGTGCGCGCCGGCAAGATCGAGGCCGCGCACATCATGAGCGTGACGCTGTCCTGCGATCACCGCGCGGTCGACGGCGCGCTGGGGGCCGAGCTGATCGGCGCCTTCAAGATGCTGATCGAAAACCCCGTCATGATGATGGTGTGACGTCAGTCATTGCGAGCGCAGCGAAGCAATCCATTTCACCACCGGAAGTATGGATTGCTTCGTCGCAAGTGCTCCTCGCAATGACGGAAGCGAACTGTCCGGTTGAACGATGAGAACGAGCGCATAGCCATGGCCGACACATCCTTCGACGTCATCATCATCGGCTCCGGCCCCGGCGGTTACGTCACCGCGATCCGCGCCGCCCAGCTCGGCTACAAGACCGCGATCATCGAGAAATCCTATCTCGGCGGCATCTGCCTGAACTGGGGCTGCATCCCGACCAAGGCGCTGTTACGGTCGGCCGAGATCTACCACTACATGAAGCACGCCAAGGATTACGGGCTGTCGGCCGACAACGTGTCGTTCGACCCGAAAGCCGTGGTGGCGCGCTCGCGCGGCGTCTCCAAGCGCCTCAATGACGGCGTCGGCTTCCTGATGAAGAAGAACAAGGTGACGGTGATCTGGGGCGACGCTTCGATCGACGCGCCCGGCAAGGTCACCGTGAAGAAATCCGCCGTCGAGGCGCCCAAGGGCGCGCTCGGCGAGGGCGCCTACCAGGCCCAGCACATCATCCTCGCGACCGGCGCGCGGCCGCGCGTGCTGCCGGGGCTGGAGCCCGACAAGAAACTGGTCTGGACCTATTTCGAGGCGATGGTGCCGGACAAGATGCCGAAGTCGCTGTTGGTGGTGGGCTCCGGCGCGATCGGTATCGAGTTCGCGTCGTTCTTCCACACTATGGGTGCTGCCGTCACCGTGGTCGAGGTGCTGCCGCAGATCCTTCCCGTCGAGGATGCGGAGATCGCGGGCCTGGCGCGCAAGCAGCTGGAGAAGCAGGGCATCAAGATCCTCTCCAGCACCAAGGTCACCAAACTCGAGAAGAAGGCCGACAGCGTCGTCGCCACCATCGACGACGGCAAGGCGCCCCAGACGGTCGAGTTCGACCGGGTGATCTCTGCGGTCGGCGTGGTCGGCAATATCGAAGGCCTCGGGTTGGAGAAGCTCGGCGTCAAGACCGACCGCGGCTGCGTCGTGATCGACGGCTACGGCAAGACCAACGTGCCCGGCATCTACGCCATCGGCGATGTCGCGGGGCCGCCGATGCTGGCGCACAAGGCCGAGCATGAGGGCGTGGTTTGCATCGAGGCCATCAAGGGTCTGCATCCGCACGCCATGGACAAGAACCTGATTCCGGGCTGCACCTACTGCCAGCCGCAGGTGGCGTCCGTCGGCCTCACCGAGGCCAGGGCGAAAGAGGGCGGCCGCGAAATCCGCGTCGGGCGTTTCCCGTTCGTCGGCAACGGAAAGGCGATCGCGCTCGGTGAGGACCAGGGGCTGATCAAGGTGATCTTCGACAAGAAGACCGGCCAGCTGTTGGGCGCGCATATGGTCGGCGCCGAGGTCACCGAACTGATCCAGGGCTACGTGGTCGCGATGAATCTGGAGACCACCGAGGAAGAGCTGATGCACACGATCTTCCCGCATCCGACCTTGTCCGAGATGATGAAGGAAGCGGTGCTGGATGCCTATGGGCGCGTGCTGAATATGTAACCAGCTCGTCATGCGCGGGCTCGACCCGCGCATCCATCACGCAGGAAATGCCTTGTTGATGGATGGATTGCCGGGAGCGCAGACAAGTTTACGTAGTCTGCGCAAGGCAGACCACTATCCCCGGCAATGACGGCATAAAGAGAAAGACCCTTCCGTGAAAGACAATGACAATCTGACCATCGAACGTCCGACGTTCGTGACCCATCTCGAATGCGCGATGGAAGGCGACCACTATCCCGCCGACCAGATCCACAACCTTTCGAAAGCGGGCAAGCCGCTGCTGGTGCGCTACGATCTCGCGGGCGTGAAGAAGGCGCTGACAAAGGACGCGCTGGCGCAACGGCCCGCCGACATGTGGCGCTACCGCGAGATGCTGCCGGTGCGGAAAGTTTCCGACATCGTCAGCCTCGGCGAGGTCATGACGCCGCTGATCCGATTGCCGAAACTCGGCAAGAAACTCGGCGGCGGCGAGATCATCGTCAAGGACGAAGGCCGCCTGCCGACCGGATCGTTCAAGGCCCGCGGCCTGGTGATGGCGGTGTCGATGGGCAAGGCGCTCGGCATCGAGCACATGGCGATGCCGACCAACGGCAATGCCGGCGCGGCGCTGGCGGCCTATGCGACGTCCTGCGGGATCCGGACCACGATCTTCTGCCCGGCCGATACGCCGGAAGTGAACGTCAGCGAGATCGAATTGCAGGGCGCGACCGTCTATCGCGTCAACGGGCTGATCGACGATTGCGGCAAAATCGTCGGCGAGGGCAAGGCAAAAGCCGGCTGGTTCGATACCTCGACCCTGAAGGAGCCGTACCGGATCGAAGGCAAGAAGACGATGGGGCTGGAACTCGCCGAGCAGCTCGGCTGGGAAGTGCCCGACGTGATCTTCTATCCGACCGGCGGCGGCACCGGCCTGATCGGGATGTGGAAGGCGTTTGCCGAACTCGAGGCGATCGGCTTCATCGGCTCCAAGCGCCCGCGCATGGTCGCGGTGCAGGCATCGGGCTGCGCGCCGATGGTGCGCGCTTTTGAAGCAGGCACCGAGCACGCGCCGCGCTGGGAAGATGCCCACACCATCGCCTCGGGCATTCGCGTGCCGCAGGCGGTCGGAGATTTTCTGATCCTGCGCGCGGTCCGCCAGAGCAAGGGTTTCGCCATTGCGGTCACGGATGAGAAGATTACTGCTGCGCTCAACGAAGTGGCGCGCGAGGAAGGGCTGTTGCTGTGTCCGGAGGGCGCTGCGACCTACGCCGCCTACAAGGAAAGCCTCGCCGATGGGCGTGTCACGAAAAATGATCGCGTGATGCTGTTCAATTGCGCGACAGGGCTTAAGTATCCCTTGCCGCCGGTCACGCGTACGCTCGATCGCCACAAGCCGATCGACTACGCGAACCTGTGAGGTCCTCATCCTGAGGAGGCGCAAAGCGCCGTCTCGAAGGATGGCGGCGAGTTCGGTGGCCTTCATGGTTCGAGACGCGCTTCGCGCTCCTCACCATGAGGAGCAGACACATGCGTCGGAGGAAGCAGATGCGAAGATTTGTTCTGGCCGCCCTGTTCGCTACTTTTGCGTTCGCGGCTTCAGCCTCTGCCGAGAACTACCCCTCGCGTCCCATCACCATCATCGTGCCGTTCGCCGCCGGCGGGCCGTCGGATGCAATGACGCGGATTCTTGCCGAGCGGATGAAGATTACGCTTGGTGAAACCCTGCTGGTCGAGAACGTGACCGGAGCGGGCGGTTCGATCGGCGTCGGCCGCGCGGTACGATCGGCCCCGGACGGCTACACCATCTCTTTCGGCCATCTCGGCACCCACGTCGCCAATGGTGCGATCTACAAGCTCGGTTACGACCTCGTCACCGATCTTGAGCCGGTGGCGCTGCTGCCGAGCAATCCGATGATCATCGTCAGCAAGAACGCGGTGCCGGCGAAATCGCTGAAGGAGTTTCTGGCCTGGCTGAAGGCGCAGCCGAAGCCGCCGACCGCGGGCACCGCCGGCGCCGGCTCCGGAAGCCACATCGCCGGGCTCTACTTCGAAAACATCACCGGCATCAAATTGCAATACGTGCCGTACCGCGGCACGGCCCCCGCCATGAACGATCTCGTCGCCGGCCAGATCGACCTGATCGTCGACCAGACCTCCAACTCGATCGCGCAGGTGCGCGCCGGCAATATCCGCGCCTACGCCGTCACCGACGACAAGCGCGTCGAGTCCGCGGCCGACATCCCCACCGTGGACGAGGCGGGGCTGCCCGGATTTCACATGACGCTGTGGTCCGGCCTCTGGGTGCCCAAGGACACGCCCAAGGAAATCGTCGCGAAACTGAATGCCGCTGTTGTCGATGCCCTCAACGATCCGGCGGTGCGCAAGCAGCTTGAGAACCTCGGCCTGCAGATGCCGCCGAAGAACGAGCTCACGCCGGAGGCGCTGGGCGCCTGGCAGAAGGCCGAGATCGCGAAATGGTGGCCGATGATCCGTGACGCCAATGTGAAGGTCGACTAGGGCCGGGCGCCAGCCCCGACCTTCCCGCCGGCGCGCCGGTGCGGCGTCTATGACGATTCAAGCCGGCCCCGATGCCCGCCGCGGGCGTCTCCCCGGTCCCGCGCTTGATCTGGAACCAGGTCTCCAATAGCAATTGCAGTGATTTTTCTCGCCGAAGTGAGGAATTCACGATGTGGCTGTTGTTTGTGTTTGCGTGGTTAGCGCTTTTGGCAGCGATTGCGATCGTTACGCAGCAGGCGTTTGGTTACGATCTCAGCCGGATTTGGGCCCATTTCCTTGAACTGCCCCCGGGGCAGCGTCTGGCCGCAGCCGTCATTGTCGTGCTCGCTCTGGTGCTGATTGGGGTCAGCATCTTTCTTTCCCGCCGGATGTCGCGCCAGGAAGACAATCTGAGGCTGTTGCGCACCCGCCTCAAGGTGGCCCGGGACGACATGGTGGTCGCGCACGGCCTGCAAAATCATTTCGGCGAGGTGGTCCAGCACCTGGTCGACAGCAACCCGCAGGAGGCCCTTGCCTCGCTGCAGAAGCGGCTGACGGAGACCGAGCAGAAGGTTGCATTGCAGCAGAGCCAGGACGTCGCCACCGACATCCAGGAACAGCTCGACGACATCCGGCGGCGCCAACAGGCCCTTCGAGAGACGGTCGGCGAGGTCGCCGAGAAGCGCCGGGTCACCGAGCCGGTATTCGCCGAAATCAAGGATCGCCAGCGTCAGCTCGAAAGGTCGCTTTCGAAACTTGAAGTCGACGACAACAAGCACAATCTGGCCGACCGTTTGCAGGAAATCGGCATGGAGGTGCTGGCGATTCAGAAGCGGCTGGCCGTGCTTCAGGAGTCGCTGGTGGCGCTGAACCGGCTCAAGGACGATCTCGACAAGACCAACGCCGAGCTCGGGCCGCTGCAGGCGCAGGGTGTCGGCATCTATGCCGTGATCGATGAACTGCGCCCGGCCTATGAAACGTTGAGCAAGAGGATCGATGAATTCGAGTTGAAGGACGGCGAAACGATCAGCAGCCACGTCGAAGCGCTTTCCAGAAGCAAGATGGAGATCGAGCAGAAGGTCGCGCGTCTCGATGACTGCTTCCATATTCTCGAAACGCTCGATCTGGACTTTGGCGAGCTCAGGCAGCGCCAGGTCCATCTGGAGCGTTCGATTGCCGACGTGGAGACGGATTCGAACGGCAAGAGCCTTGTCGATCGCCAGAACGCGCTGAACGAATTTATCCTTCAGGCGCGATTGCGCCTCAGCACGCTGGAGTCCTCATTCACGACGCTGAACCGGTTCAAGGAAGAACTGACGAAGGCGCAGGCGGACCTCGTGCCGCTGCAGGCCCCGGAATTCGGGATCGAGTCCCTGATCGGTGAAGTGCATACCGTTCGCGAAATCGTGCTGAAAACCCTCTCCGAAATCGAAGCGAGCGGCGACAATAGTCTTGGATCGCGCCTGGAGCGGCTTTCCTCGAGCAAGCACGAGATCGACGAGAGACTGGCGCAGGTCTTCGAACATTTCAGCAAGCTGGATTCCATCAGAAAGGATATCGGCGGGATATTCATGTCGATCAGAAGCGCCCTCATGAAGGTAGGGTGAGCAGGTTGACGGTCATGAAGGCCTGGCAAGTCGCGCGCGAATGGTCCATCGACGGCCTGGAGCTGGTTGAACGGCCCGCGCCGGAGCCGCGTGCCGGGGAAGTCGCGGTCCGGATGCGCGCCGCCTCGCTCAATTACCGCGACCTGCTGACGGTGCAGGGACGGGGAGGCGCCTACAAGCTGCCGCTCATTCCGTTCTCCGATGGTGCGGGGGACGTGATCGCCGTCGGCGATGGCGTCACCCGGGTGTCGGTCGGCGACCGGGTCTGCCCGATGTTCTTTCAGTCGTGGTTCGACGGCAGGCCATCGGCCGCCAACCGCCGTCTGGCGCTGGGAGGAACGCGTCCGGGCGTGCTGCAGGAGGTGATGGTCCTGAACGCCGAAGGCGTTACCCGCATTCCCCGACACCTGAGCTTCGTGGAAGCCGCAACGCTGCCGTGCGCCGGGCTGACCGCCTGGCGCGCGCTGTTCGAGGAGGCGCGTCTTCGCCCGGGCGAGACCGTGCTCGTGCAGGGCACTGGTGGCGTATCGATCTTCGCCCTGCAATTCGCAAAACTCGCCGGCGCGACCGTGATCGTGACCTCATCGAGCGACGACAAACTCGAACGCGCGAAGGCGCTCGGCGCGGACCACACCATCAACTACCGATCGGTTCCCGAATGGGGCAAGGCCGCCGCCGACTGGGCCGGCGGCGGCGTCGACCACGTCGTCGAGGTCGGCGGCAAAGACACGTTTGGTCAGTCGATCGAAGCGGCGCGGGTCGGCGGCACCATCCTGGTGATCGGCGTGCTGTCGGGATTCGCTCAGGAGATCGCCATACCGAGCCTGTTCAGCAAGAACCTGCATGTCATCGGCCTGTCGGTTGGCAGTCGCAAGATGTTCGAAGCCATGGCTTCAGCCATTGAGCGCAGCGGGATCAAGCCGGTGATTGACCGCACCTTCGATTTTGGCGCCGTGCCCGAGGCATTGAGGTTGATGGAACGCGGCGGTCATTTTGGCAAGATCGCGATCGGGTTCCCGCAAGCCTGAACTGCGCTGGCGACACGGCAGAGAAATAGATGACCGATAAACAACGTTGGGCGATGTGTCGGATGGCGTCGCCGCCATCCGTCCTTGGCAGGATCGGTTCCGCACGGCAGGAGTTGGTCAACATCACTCCAATCCGCAAGGAGCTCCATCATGACCTCGATCACGCCCTTCCTCTGGTTCGACAACAACGTTCCCGAGGCCGTCGCGTTCTATAAATCGGTCTTTCCCAACGCCAAAGTGGAGGTCGTCAACGACTTCATGGCGAGCTTCGAGCTCGAGGGACAGAAATTCAATGCGCTGAATGGCGGGCCCAAATACAGGTTCAACGAGGCGATCTCGTTCTTCATCAGCGTCGAGACTCAGCAGGAAGTCGACTATTTCTGGGACAAATTGACCGCTGACGGCGGGGAGGAATCAAAGTGCGGCTGGCTGAAGGATAAATTCGGCCTGTCCTGGCAGGTGGTGCCCAAGGCGCTGGGCCGGTGTCTCGGCGATCCCGATCGCGCCAAGGCCGACCGGGCCATGGAGGCGATGC
The DNA here is from genome assembly GCF_900099825.1 of Bradyrhizobium ottawaense. Lineage (NCBI taxonomy): Bacteria > Pseudomonadati > Pseudomonadota > Alphaproteobacteria > Hyphomicrobiales > Nitrobacteraceae > Bradyrhizobium > Bradyrhizobium ottawaense. Next base: position 7,614,483 of record NZ_LT629693.1, read on the forward strand.
TGAAGATGCAGAAGATCGTCATCGCCGATCTTGAGAAGGCGTTCGCCGGCTGACCGCAGGCAGAACACAGATCTAAAAAAATTCGGGCGCGGCTGGTGTCAGCCGCGCCCGAACGTCGTTTTGCCGGATCAGGCAACGATATCGAAGCGATCCGCGTTCATCACCTTGGTCCAGGCGGCGACGAAGTCACGCACGAACGACGCCTTCGCGTCGGCAGAGGCATAGACTTCCGCAAACGCCCGCAGTTGCGAGTGCGAACCGAAGATGAGATCGACACGGGTGCCGGTCCACTTCACGGCGCCGGTTTTGCGATCGCGTCCCTCGAACACATCCTGGGCTTCCGAGACCGGCTTCCACGCCGTGCTCATGTCGAGCAGGTTGACGAAGAAGTCGTTGCTCAGCGTCCCCGGCTTCTTGGTGAAGACGCCGTGCTTGGACTGCCCAACGTTGACATCGAGCACGCGCAGGCCGCCGAGCAGGGCGGTCATTTCAGGTGCCGTCAGCGTCAGCAGTTGCGCCTTGTCCACCAACTGTTCTTCGGCGGAGACCCGCTGCTTGCCGCGGCTGTAGTTGCGAAAGCCGTCCGCGGTGGGCTCGAGCGGCGCGAACGAATGCGCGTCGGTCTGTTCCTGTGACGCGTCCATCCGGCCCGGCGTGAACGGCACCTTGACGTCGTTGCCGCCGTCCTTGGCGGCTTTCTCGATTCCGGCGCTGCCGCCGAGAACGATCAGGTCGGCGAGCGAGACCTTCTTGCCGCCCTTCTGCGCGGCATTGAACTCCTTCTGGATCGCTTCGAGCTTCGCCAGCACCTTGGAAAGCTCGGCCGGCTGGTTGACTTCCCAGTCCTTCTGCGGCGCCAGGCGGATGCGGGCGCCGTTCGCGCCGCCGCGCTTGTCGGAGCCGCGGAACGTCGAGGCAGAGGCCCAGGCGGTCGAGACCAGTTGGGACACCGACAGTCCCGAGGCGAGGATCTTCGCCTTCAAGGCCGCAATGTCGGCTTCGCCGATCAGTTCATGATTGATCGCCGGAATCGGATCCTGCCAAAGCAGTTCCTCTTTCGGAACCAGCGGGCCGAGGTAACGCACGATCGGGCCCATGTCGCGGTGCGTCAGCTTGTACCAGGCGCGGGCGAAGGCGTCAGCAAACTGGTCCGGATGCTCGTGGAAGCGCTTCGAGATTTTTGCGTAGGCCGGGTCGATCCGCAGCGAGAGATCGGTGGTCAGCATCGACGGGGAGTGACGCTTGGACTTGTCGTACGCGTCTGGCACCGAACCCGCGCCGCCGCCGTTCTTCGGCGTCCACTGATGCGCGCCGGCCGGGCTCTTGGTCAATTCCCATTCGAAGCCGAACAGGTTGTCGAAGAAGTTGTTGCTCCACTTGGTCGGCGTCGTGGTCCAGGTGACCTCGATGCCGCTGCTGATGGCGTCAGCGCCCAGGCCCTTGCCGTAGGAGCTGGCCCAGCCCAAGCCCTGCTGCTCAATGCTGCCGCCTTCCGGCTCCGGGCCGACCAGCGTCGCATCGCCGGCGCCATGGGTCTTGCCGAAGCTATGGCCGCCGGCGATCAGGGCGACGGTTTCCTCGTCGTTCATCGCCATGCGCGCGAAGGTCTCGCGGATATCGCGCGCCGCGGCGAGCGGATCGGGCTTGCCGTTGGGTCCTTCCGGGTTGACGTAGATCAGGCCCATCTGCACGGCGCCGAGCGGGTTCTCCAGATCGCGGTCGCCGCTGTAGCGCTCGTCCGCCAGCCACTTGCCTTCCGAACCCCAGTAGATGTCCTCTTCGGGCTCCCAGACATCGGCACGTCCGCCGGCAAAACCAAAGGTCTTGAAGCCCATCGACTCCAGCGCGACGTTGCCGGTGAGGATCATGAGGTCGGCCCATGAGATCCTTTTGCCGTACTTCTGCTTGATCGGCCACAGCAGCCGGCGCGCCTTGTCGAGGTTGACGTTGTCGGGCCAGCTGTTGAGCGGCGCGAAACGCTGCTGTCCGGCGCCGGCGCCGCCGCGGCCGTCACCGATGCGGTAGGTGCCTGCGCTGTGCCAGGCCATGCGGATGAACAGCGGCCCGTAGTGGCCGAAGTCGGCCGGCCACCACTCCTGCGAGTCGGTCATCAACGCGTGGAGGTCCTTCCGCAAGGCCTCGAGATCGAGCTTCTTGAACTCTTCCGCGTAGTTGAACGTCTCGCCCATCGGATTCGAGAGCGCGGAGTGCTGATGGAGAACGCTGAGGTTCAGCTGGTTCGGCCACCAGTCGCGGTTGGCGTGTTGGCTGCTTGCCCCGTGCATGACCGGGCATTTGCCGGCGTTCTTGCCATCATTTCCGTCCATATATCTCTCCGATCGTGGCTTCGTTGACTGAACTGCTGTGTGGACGGTGCCCGTGACGCCGGGGTGACGTCGGCTACGCGTCCCCAATTTGAAGGGTTCTAGCACGGCCAGTTCATCAGATTAAGTGTGATTTACTGATTGCCGTGATAAGCTGACATTATGAACAATCTGACCTTCAAGCAACTGCGTTACTTCGAGGCGCTGGCGCGGCATGGCCATTTCGGACGCGCTGCGGACGCCTGCGCGATCTCGCAGCCGGCGCTGTCGATGCAGATCAAGGAACTGGAGGGTGAACTGGGCGCGGCGCTGTTTGAACGCGGTGCGCGACAGGTCCGCCTGACCGGGTTTGGCGAAGCGTTCGCACTACGCGTGCGCGACATCCTGCGTTCGGTCGATGAACTGCAGGACCTGGCGCGCGTCTCGCAGGACGGGCTGGTCGGGCGGCTGCGCATCGGCGTGATTCCGACGGTTGCGCCCTATCTGCTGCCGGCGATCATCGGCAACCTCACGCGCACTTACGCCGGCCTCGACCTTCACGTCCGCGAGACCGTGACGGGAACGCTGATTCAGGAGCTGGCGGAGGGGCGGATCGACGCCGCCATTGTCGCGCTGCCGGTGTCGGAGCCTTCGTTCGCCGAAGTGGCGCTGTTTGCCGAGGATTTCGTGCTGGTCCGGCCGGGCGAAGACGAGGGCAAGCCGGTGCCCAACGGCGAGACACTCAGCAAGATGCGGCTGCTGCTGCTGGAGGAGGGCCATTGTTTCCGCGATCAGGCGCTGTCGTTCTGCAACCGGCATTCGGCGCTGCCGCGGGAGTTGCTGGATGGCAGCTCGCTGTCGACGCTGGTGCAAATGGTCAGCGCCGGCATCGGCGTCACCCTGATTCCGGAAATGGCTGTTACGGTGGAGACGCGCTCGGCGTCGGTCTCCGTCGCGCGGTTCGAGAATCCAAAGCCATCGCGAACCATCGGCATGATCTGGCGCAGAACAAGCCCGCTCGCCAGCCAACTCTTGCAGATTTCCGAGGTGGTGCGCCGCTCGGCTGCGGCGTTGCGCAAGCAGCAAGCGCCGGCCGCGTCGCGCAGGCGCTGAGACCGGTCGTTGGCAACCTGGCCGGCAGCTACGGTCGATCCGAAGGGTCATTGGGACTATTGCTGTCAGCCCTGATCGGCTAATCTGCGCGAGTATGGGGGCATGACATGAGATCTTCGGTTGTGCAGGAAGTGCAATTTCCAAAGCAGCCGGCGCTGCAGTTGATCTATGACACCGCGCCGATCGGCCTTGCCTATCTCTCGCCAGACTGCCGCTATCTGCTGATCAACCAGCGCCTCACCGAGATCTGCGGGATCTCGGTCGAGGGGCATCTCGGGCGCACGGTGCGCGACTGCGTGCCGGGGCTCGCAGACGCGGTCGAGGCCATCGTGCGATCGATCATGGAGACCGGCGATCCCGTGACCGGCATCGAGGTCAACGGCCAGCGCACGGGCCAGAATGAGGATCGCTGCTGGATCACCTATTGGCATCCGCAGCGCGGGCCGAACGGCAACATCGTCGGCGTCAATGTCGCCGCCGAGGAGATCACCGAGCGCAAGCGCAGCGAGCGCGAGATCCGCGGCGCGCGCGATGCCGCCGAGGCGGCGCTGCACCATTTGCAGGAGACCCAGGCCTCGCTGATCGAGGCGGAGAAGCTCGCAGCGTTAGGCCGGCTGGTGGCGGGTGTTGCCCACGAGATCAACAGCCCCGTCGGCACCAGCCTGACGGTGGCGTCCGTGCTGGAGCGCAAGTGCGCGGCGTTCGCGGCCGAAGTCGCCCGCGGCGGCTTGAAGCGATCGAGCCTGAACGAGTTCATCGAAGTCGTCGAGGATGCATCGGCGCTGCTGGTCACCAATCTCAATCGCGCGGCCGAGCTGGTGCAGTCGTTCAAGCAGGTCACGGTGGATAGAAGCTATCTGGATCAGCGCCATTTCGATGCCGGCGAGTTCACGGTCGAGGTGCTGGCCGGCCTGCGTCCGGCGCTGCCGAAAAACAACGTGACGCTCCATGTCGACTGCGAGCCCGGCCTGACCGCGGACAGCTATCCCGGCCCCTACGGTCAGGCGTTGACCAATCTCTTTCTCAATTCGGTGATGCACGCCTTTCCGGACGGCAAGGGCGGCAATATCAATGTCGGGCTGCGGGCTTCGGGCATGGACCATATTGAAATCATGTTTGCCGACGACGGCTGCGGCATGAGCCTCGAGGTGCGCCGCCAGGCCTTCAATCCGTTCTTCACCACGCGCCGCGACGGTGGCCGCATCGGGCTCGGCCTGCATATCGTCCACAACATCGTGACCAACCGGCTCGGCGGCGAGCTTCACCTCGACAGCGCGCCCGGCGAGGGCACGAAAATCAGCATCGTCCTGCCGCGCGTCGCGCCGGGACGGCCGCCGGCGGGCTGACCTCGTCCAGTTTATGAGGCCTGCGCAACATCGGCCTGTGGGCCCTGATTTTCCTCTGCCAGCAGCGCATCGAGATCGACAAGCAGCGGGTCGTCGTGCCCGGGTTCGCCTTGGGCTTCGCTGCCATGGAGATGCATCAAGGTCTGCACACGCCGGGCATTGAGATAGTCGGCATGGTGGTGCCGCAGCGCGACCGGCAGCAGGTGCTTTGGCAACCCGACCATCGCAAAGGCCGGAACCCTGCGCGTCTCGTCGCCCTCGCGCCAAAGCAGGGGGTGCAGGGTATAGATCATCTGCCGCTCGATCTCTGCCGGCGGCGGCTGCTCTGAAATGGACGCGGCGGGGCTTGCCATGTTGGCGTTGCCGGCGCGGGTGCGCACCGCGGAAGATCGCAGCTCCCAGCAGATCAGGTCGGCCGCCGACAGGACCTCGCGACGCACGGCTTCCACGCTGGTCGAGAACCTGGTTGCTTCCGGTATCGATGCCGAGTGTTTGGTGACGGCTTCGATCAGCGCGGTCGCACTGGCTTGAAATCCCGGTGCGGCCCGTTCAATGGCCGCGGCCATTGTCTCGATCTGGTCCGCGATCAGGTTGCGGTCGTGCTGCGCCTTGGCATCGGCCAAAGCGCGCTCGGCCGAGGCCACCTGTTCGTCAAACTCCGCCAATGCGGCACGCATGGTCTTGGTGCGGTCTTCGACGGCACGCATATGGGCTTCCGCGCGATCAAGCCGGGCATTGGCGGCGCCGGCCACCGCCAGCCGTTCGGCCGCGGTGCGTTTTTCTTCAAGTTCCTTTTCGGAGAGGCTCAACCGTGCTGCGAGTTTTTGCCGCGCCGCCAGCTTGTCCTTCAACACGCTCTCGAAGCGCTCGACCGGACCAAGCTCGCGCTTGAAAAATGCCATGGCAGTCACCTCGTGCTTTGCAATTAACAGCCGAATCGGCCGACGGATTTGTTACGCGCGAGAGCTAGTCGGAAACTTGGATAACATTGCGGCCCGAGTCGCTGCAGTCCTTTTCGTCACCGCCGGGTCCAATGCGCCAAAACCCGCGCGCCTGTCCGCTGGCGTGTCGGCAGCCAGTTGTGGCGCAGCGCGTGGGGCAAATAGGACATGAAGGCTGTCCCTTGGTATTGGCCTTAATTAGATGCTTTTTAATTTTTAGACTTTAGCGATTGATTCGAGCTCGCGGCGGCGTCTGTCTGGTTGGGTGCAGGACGGAGCGACTCCAATGCGCGTTGCGTTCATTATTGCAGCGTCAGTTATTGCGTCGATATCAGTGTTGACGACACCATCGCACGCTTCAAGTTCTTGCATGAGCAAGAGCGAAGCGCGCCAGCATTATGGCTCGGTGCACATCTACTGGCATGGACCGGATCATTGCTGGGACGCGACGCCGGGCCGGCATCGCCAGGTCCTCAAAAATCAGTCAAATACCGATCGACAGGTTCAGCGTGGACGCAGTGGTTCCGATTGGCGTCAGGCCATGTCGGAAATGCTTTCGGGTGACGCTCCCGTTCAGGTGTCCGACGCGCGCGCGGCGGGCGGTGCTGCTTCCGCAAACTGGCTGGATCGCTGGATCGACATCGCGCCGGTCGCGCCGCGCCCCTCAACCGAACGTCAATCCGAACCCACGATGGCGCCGCCGGTTCTTGCGGCCGAGCCGGAATCCGGCGGCATGCCGCACGCTGTCGTCATCCTGGCGTTCTTTGCCTTCTTGCTGATATTCGCGACCATTGAAATTCTGCTCCGCAACGACGAGCAGCAGAAGTAGGGGGCGCGCACGCGGGATCTTCATCCAAGGTTGCGACAAAGGTCAGAGCGTTGAGACAGGGACCGGACCTCACCGGTCAGCCGCCGCCGCGGATAACGGAAGCGGTGATGCGTTCGTCTTCTCCTGCGTCACGACGCGCTGCTCGCTCTTCGCCGCCACCGCGGTGCCATCCTCGAAGCGAACGCGGTAAACCAGCAAATTCTCCATCACGCGCTGCACGTAGTTGCGGGTTTCGGAAAGTGGGATGCGTTCGACCCAGTCGACCGGGTCGACCCTGGGATCCCGGGGATCGCCGAACGCCTTGAGCCACTCCCGGACGCGGCCGCGGCCGGCGTTGTAGCCGGCAAAGGTCATGATGTGATTGCCCTTGTATTCGGATAGTAGCGCGCTCAGTTCGCCGGCACCCATCTGCGTGTTGTAGACGGGATCGGAAACCATCCGGTCCCAGTCGTAGCTCACCTTGAACCGTTTGGCGGTATCGCGCCCCGCTTCCGGCGTGACCTGCATCAGGCCGACCGCATTGGCCGGCGACTTGTCGCGCTGGTCGAACCCGCTCTCGGTGCGCGCCACCGAATAGATGACGCTGCGCTCGATCTCCGGGGCAATCTGGGTATGCGGCGGAATCCCGATGATCGGGAACGCGTAATGGTCGAGCGCAAGTCCGCGGCCGAGTGCGGGCTTGCCGACCTGCAGCATCGCGCGGGCGTCGTTGCGACGGCCGGTGAGTTCGCCAAGCGCTTCGAGCACCGCCACGTCGGCGCTTTGTTCGGCGAGGTCGGCGACGAAATACAGCACGGTGTCACGCTCGCCGAGCTCGTAGAGCATATCGGCGGCGCGCACGCGTTCATCCACCGGCACGGCGGCGTTGGCGGAGGCGAGCATGGGCGAGGGCGCGTGCAATTCGATCCGGTCACGTCCGAGCGCGGCGCGCGCAAGCTGACCGTAATAGGCGGTCGGGTAGCGCGCCGCCGCTTCATAGCTGGCGGTCATCGCATCCTTGTCGCCAAGGGCTTCGGCGGCGCGCCCGCGCCAGTAATTCGCCCGCGCCAGCACGATCGGATTGGTCGCGCCGTCGTCGATGTCAGCGAAATGCGCTCGCGCGCTGGCGGGCTCGTCGAGGTAGCGCAGCGCGATCCAGCCGCACATGAAATGGACGTCGGCGCGGTAGTATTCGTTGGCCGGCGGCGCGGCGGGGCGGATGACCTGGTAGGCCGTCAGGAACTTGCCCTGATCCATCAGCTTGCGGGCGAGCGAACGCCGCTCGCGCCACCATTGATCGGTGTCCTGCTGCGCCATGGTTTCGGGCGCCGCGGCCAGCATCAGGCGGGCCGCGTCGTCGATCTTGTTCTGGGCGAGCATCCACTGAATGCGGCACAGGGTATAGCCGAGATCCTCGCGCGCCTCGGTCGCGACGGCGTCGAGCGCATCCAGCGCCTTGTTCGCCTTGCCCTGGACCGCGGCGCAGGCCTTCACGATCGCGGGCGCGTCGCCGCCGAGGAGCTTTGCGGCGCGTGTGGCGCCCGCAAGATCCCTGGCGCCGATCCGCCGGTCCATGCGCGCGCGGTGGTCTTCGGGGGTGAGAAGGTCGCGGAACACTTCCAGCACGTCGGCCTCGACGCGATCCGACAATTCCTCCGATCGCCAGGCGTCGCGCACCAGCCGGCCCGCACCCTCGCGGTCGCTCTCGCGGAGCAGCACGCGCGCGAGCGCCAATTTGCCTCGGGCGCTGACGGGCTGGTCGCCGGTGAAGCCGCGAACCATGGCAGCATCGCTGCGCTCCTGCCACAAGCGGGCCTCGGCCCGCCGGCGCAGCAATGAAGCGCTCGGCCATTCCGGATTGGCGGCGATGAACGCGGCATAGCGGCTGAAATTCGCCGTGGTCTCCGAGTGGCGGAGGATGAACCATTCGACGAGTTTTTGCGCCGCCGGGTCCGATATCCTGTCGCGTGCGGCGGTCGCCTCGTCGGTCTTGGCCTTGCGCGCCAGATCGATGGCTTCCTTCACCAGCGCCAGGCCGCCGGTCAGCGCGGGCCTGGCCTCTTTGCGGGCAGGCTCATCCTTCGTTCGCTTCGACCCGTTTTCCCGATCGGCATGCTTGGCGTTCCGGCGCTTTGCCGCCGCAGCGGTGCGGTGGGGCCGGGCCTCCTTGGCATCGTGGGTCTTCTTCGTCTCGAGCGTCTTTCTCGCGTGCGGCTGTTTGGCGTCGGCTCGCGCCATCGCCTCCGGCGAGAAGAGGGCGAACGCGGCGACGGTGACGAGACAGGACAGCGAATGGAAGCAAGGCTTCATTGCTTGGTCCTCCTGTGAACCACTTACCGGACGGTCGCACGCAATGCATGCGGCCCGAGCCGTCCGAAAGCTAACACGCCGCCGATTGAGCAGTTGTCGCGCCAGGGCAACACCGCGGGGGAAACATGTGGGCGAATGGAACAGGAAACTCACGGCAGCGCGGCTTGCGCGACCCGCGCGAGGTGATCCCCGCCTTCGCGGGGTATGACCGCTAGGGCTCTTGCGGGCGCCCTTGCGGCACACCGCTGAAACGCAAGCAACACGCTGTGAGCCTTCGGCACGGGAACCGCGCATGGGCTTTCAGGCAGACTTCGCCAGCCACGACTACTTTCGACGCCGGACCGGTGTCAGGTCTTCAAAAGTCAGTCAGCCGCGCGCTCGGCCGAAACAATCGGCGAAATCCGAGCATTTGCGCTCAATGCGCCACCTATTTGCGAAACTCAGGCTATGCACAATCCTAAAAGCATCATGCTCTAGTCTTCGTCCGGCTCGCGCACGACCGGCTGCTCGTCGCCGCGATCCTCTTCCTCTTCGTCCTCGTCCTCTTCGTCTTCATCAGGATCTCGGGGCGGCATCGTGTTGCCCATGATCACGAAGGGACTCCAGTCGATCAACCTGGTGGAAAATTCCTCGGGGATATGTGGGGTCATGTCGTGGTTCCTCGGGTGTGGACCCTTGGGGATTTTACCCCTTCTGATCCGATTTCCGCATGAGGGTTAGCGCCGCACCGGTTGCCCGGCATGCCAGCGGTCGTCAGTTGCGGCGGCTCGTCAACATGACCGTGCCAATCGTGACCATGTCCATGCTGCGAATAGGTTCCCGGATCACGGGCTCGTTGAACGCATCATCGAGGCAGTCGCGCCGTGTTAGCGGCGGCCTCTGCCAACATTGCCTCCAACTGCGACTTGGTGAATTCCTCAGGTTGCCTCACTCCTGGCTTGCGCGTAGACATTATCCTATCTACCGGGCGGGCACAGGCCGCCAACAGCGCTGGCTTCCGCTTCGGCACCGGCCTTATCTTGGGTTTTGCAGTTGGCGGCTTGTGACCCCGCTTCAGGCCCAAACGAGTTAGCTTGGCGCAGACCGCGTTACGGCTACACCCAAGACGTCGCGCGATCTGCGCGGCGCTCTGTCCGACGGACCAGAGTTTTTTGAGCAGTGCTACGTCGTCTGCATCCCAACCCATGGGAGATGCTTATACGCCGACTGCCAACTACAGGCTAGTCGACATCGGATAGCTAGGAGCATCCCAGCGCGGCACTCACGGGGCTGCAACCAGCCGCTAATCTCGTGGGCGGGACACCTGACGTCGACCGAGATACCCAAGCGAACTGTCCAACGATCGCCATGAACGCCGGTAAGTTTGGGCGGACGAACCAGTCGGACCACCATGACCTCCAACTCCAACACCAGTATCGCCAAGAAAGCTCGCACCAAGGCCGAGGCGGATTTTGCCACCTGGCTCATGATGGCCAAGCTCGGTGGTTTCGATGACCTTTCATCAAACGCACAGAACTTTCTGACTAACTATCGAACCCGACTGGAGACGATGAGCGAGGCCGAGTCGACGTCCGTGGCCGTTCGCGAGGTCTACAGCGCTTATTACAACGAGATGGGAGGCGTGGGCGCGGCGCCGGAACCAAAGGCTCGCACACAAACGACAAAGGGCAAAGTCGTGCGGCTTCAGAGAGGGTCTAAATCTCAACCCGGTCTATCGGCTGCGCGCCATTCGACGAGGCCAATGATCCGAAAATCCCTCTCGGCGCTGCTTATTTTCGTGAGTATGGTGGCTCTGATTGTCGCATATAGAATTCTGACGCGGTAACACCGATATCCGCGACGTTCACTTTTCCCCTCATAGCGACCAAAGAGCGGACATTGCGCACTTCGCTTTTGTGAAGAGACTAGTGCGCTGCGCAAATTTCCAAAGGGACAGCGTCCCTGACGCTAGTCACCTAAATGGCGCGCCAATAGAGGAGGCGGCTTAGCGATGCCGATCCGGAAATCTTTGCGCCAGACCACATGGCAAAGAAGTTTCAAGCCGTCATCCGGCATTATTAATATAAATGTCGCTGGGATTTCCCTTTGATCGGAGAACTCGATAGCTGCGCCAGTGGTCGATAGGTCGCGGACTGTACAAGGAATTTTGTAGCCGCCGTACTCGATCTTGGCAGGCTTCATCACACGGTAACGAGGTGCAATCCGAGTTTAGGCCATTCAAATAGCTCCCAAATCAAAAGAGAATCGCCGCTCGAAATTGGCGCATCCCGCACCGGCGGGGCGATGTCCGTTCGGGGGGGCATTTTCAGACCTCGGCATGCATCTGATTGATGTCCACTAAAGGTCGCGCTTGATTTCTCAATGTGTGTGAAGTTGAGGCAGATGACGCTGTTCCGAATCGGCCGCCGCCGCGTTCTTGCGCGATTTATAGAAACGAAGGACTGTCCGTGACGTCTCGGTGTTGAGGCGTGAAAACTCTTCTCGCATATGATCCAGGTCTAACGCAGAGATCCGATGATCTTTTGCAGCAAGAAAGAGAAGAGACATCGTCGTCACCCACTCAAAGTTGAGGGCTTTGCCGAGGATCATAATCATCTCTCGGCTACTATCAAGAAGCGCTCGCTCCACCACGTCCACCGGCAAAGAGCATAGTATTGAAAGTCCAACTGTGGTTTCTTCGAATTTGTGGAAACGGGCATATTCCAGAATGCTGCTTTCATTCAAATCGCCACGTCCATGCCGGGCCGCTACGAGCTTCTTTGCATTAAAGTAGCTCATCGAAGCCGGGCCGAACTTTGACTGGAGCGCCCCGGTGACGTCGATTACCGAGGTCTGAATTTGGCCCAATAGATCTGGACGCTCCCACTCAAGTTTTCGCCTTACATCGTCCGATGCTTTTGCAATCAATTGCTGGAAAATATGTCTCGGAATGTCCTTCCGAAGGCCGAGTTGTTCGGCGAGAATTGAATCGGCCTCTGAGCGCTTGATCATATGCAAAAAGCCGAAATCAGAAAACCGAGCACCGTCGTTCGTCGCAACTGAATTCACGACTTCCCGGTTGCCGCGCGTTACAAGTTCGTCCGTTACCACGACGGGAAGAGAATGTCGTTTGGTGATTGCTAGAAGGTGCGACTGGCTTTTGGTTCTGATATTTGAGACCAACGTCTTGGCATCGAGCCGAGTGGAGTGCTGAAGCATCGGGCCAGCAACTTCAATGGAATTGTCAAAAGCAAGTTTCTTGACGAGGTTTATGGAGGCATTGTCGGTGCGGAGCAGTCGCTTGGCGAGCTGCGCTCGAGCGGCCACTTCAATTTCTTCTGCCAATCGTCCGATGACCTCGCCGAAAATCCAAATCTCGTCCTCAGTATACCGGCCGGCTATCAGCAAATCGGTCGCATGCCAAAGCGCTCGCAGCCGGCTCTCGGCCGATCCTCGCGAGACGGCCTCCTCTAAGTCCTGCAGAAATGACCCTGATTCAATCATTTGGCCCAGCATCCAAGAATGCGTCGGCCGTTCCAATTTCAGGGGGGAGCCAGCCGAGAAAGCTTCCGCAAATAATCGCTTCAAAAATCGTATTAGCCGCCGAAGCAGCCGTGCAACCACAATCTCTTGCTTGATCTTGACCGCCAAAGGTAATGTTTGGGTAAACGTGACAGGGGCCAATGACCGCCCGGCCTTCTAGGTTAATTGCTCGTGAAAACCGCGCTGACCGGAGCCGCGGTCGATTCGCGGCCTGATATCGAGCAAGCGATCAAGCGCGCCATGTCCGTTCGGGGTCATTCGCGACGGGGTGGGGACAGCAGGATGTCGACCCATGTCCGCTATTCCCTGTTACTGTTGAAAAAGTCTTTTGGGGGCGGCGGACGAAATTTTCTAGAGCCGCTGATGCGCTTCGTGCGCGACGATGTGAGGGGCCTCGTCGCATCTCTGAAAAACGACCACGGCCTTTCGTATCGGCGCTACGGCGCTTCTTAACGATAGAGTTGTCCAAAAATCAGCATTTGCAAGATTTTTGGGGTCGTTCGATTTTCGACTTTTTCAACAGTATCCCCTGAAAGCGGAAGTAAATTCATAGCTCTGGACCGATGCTACCGAACAAACCGCGTGGCGTTCCGCGTGTAAACGACCGACGCATACGCAATGGCATCTTCTGAGTCCTGCGTTCCGGTGCGCCATGGCGCGACCTGCCCAAGAATTAGGGGCCATGCGCGACATGCAAAAATCGCTTCGTTCGTTGGCGGCGGGCTGGCGTCTGGGACCAGATCAACTCGCTTGAATATCGCTTGGAGGGATGGATTCAATGCTAAGAATTATTCTGTTTTCGCTTTCACTAGCTGCCGCTACGGGGCTTTCAACCATGCCAACATCATCCAGAGACCTTAACGCGAGCTCTCGTGGCGGCGGACGGTCGGTCGAGTTCTTCGATCAGATCAATAAAGCATCGATCATCATGCTGGATGAGGGCGGGCTTGTACCTCATCCGATGGCCGCCAGGATTGCTGATGGAATCGAGCAGGTGATCGCCAAGGAGAACGCTTCAGGCGCCGCACGCTCGGCCGACTACCTGGATTTCGAACCCAAGCTGATTGCCGCAGTTGGTCAGGATGCATCGCGGCTTCACATGGGGAGAAGCCGGCAAGATATCGGTGCGACCATCGCACGAATGTCTTTGCGCGACGGGTTGCTCAGGGAATACCAAGCTTTGGTGGCCTCGCGTGAAAAGCTGCTCACGATTGCGGATCAGAACAAGCAAACCATCATTCCAGCGTACACCCATGGTGTGCAGGCGCAACCGACCACGTTTGCCCACTATCTGCTTGCCTGGGAGGCTGCGGTGGTCCGCAACTGCGAGCGGCTGCAACAGGCCTACCAGCGGATCAACACGAGCCCGCTCGGGGCCGCTGCGTTGGGTACATCCAGCTTTCCGATCGACCGAAAACGGCTCGCCGGCCTGCTGGGCTTCGATGGACTGGTCGAGAATTCCTATGACGCCAACCATGTTGCTTCGGCGGACAGCAGCCTTGAGGTGGCGAGCGCATTGCAAATCTCCGCCATCCAGTTGGGACAGTTCGCGCAAGACCTCCACGCGCAATACGCCGCGCCGTCGCCGTGGTTGATGTTGTCGGAAGGAAAGCTCACCGGGGTCAGCAGCATCATGCCGCAGAAAAGGAATCCGGCCGCCCTGGAGCAACTTCGAACCCAGAGCAGTATCATGGTCGGCGAAATGCAGACCGTGTTCCTGCTCTCTCACAACAATCGCACCGGCATGTTCGACTCCCGCAGCTATGATCCCGTTCCGAGCGAGCGGCCCTCGCAGGTCTTTGAACTTTTCCAGCAAGTGCTGGACGGCCTTGTGGTCGACAAGGATCGCGCATTGGCGGAGGTCAATGCCGACTACTCGGCGACATCAGGAATCGCGGATGCGCTGCTGAGGACGGCTGACGTGCCTTTCCGTATCGGTCATCATTATGCGTCGACGCTTACCAACTACGGTCGTTCGCAAGGTCTCAAACTCAACGAAATTCCCTATGCAGAAGCCGCTCGCATCTACAAGGCAGAGACCAAGCAGGACTTTCCGCTGGACGAAGCCGAATTCAGGGAAACGATCAGTGCCGAGCATATGGTATCCGTCAGCAAGGGCATCGGTGGACCACAGCTTGCTGAGGTGACCAGGATGCTTGCCGATGGTCACACCAAAATGAAGTCAGACCTTGATTGGCTGAAGTCTCGGAAAGATCGTTTGGTTGCCGCCGAAGCCTCGCTCAACACAAGCGTTGCCGCGTTGGCGGCGGGCGCGAGCACGAATGGTTCAGCCAATCGCTGATCCGGCGCAGCACAAATTTCGCTGCGACAAATTGGCGCGACGGGCAAATCACCAAAAGTCTGTCCAGCCCCTCGCGCAAAAATATTTCCGTTGCAGCGTCGGGCAAATCAGACGTCTAACTTCGCCCGTCTCACGGCAACAAGAGGGGCGATCGCGATCGTCACGACGTGCGGTGGGATGCGGTGGACGTGAAGGCTGCGACTGACGAGCGCGGTCATTGCGTACGGTGAAATCGTTTGGGTCCGACGCCCCGGTGCTGGCGTCAAGTTGGCGGAAGCGAAAGCTGACGTTGACGATGGTGGCAAGAAAGCCGGTCACCAGGACGAAATCGTATAAGCCGTAAAGCCATTGCGTGGGGGAGGCCGGATGTTCTCCGCTGAACCTGTATGCTCGTGTGCAGCATTTGTTTGTGCATTACGCACGCGAGACCGCGGGTGCAGCGCGCGCCCGGTCTTCCCTGCGCCCTCTGATTTCGAGGGCAAGGTTTCCAGCAAAACTCCGGGCGCATCGCGCCGCGAGAATGCGAAGTCGTATTTGCAGCTTCGTAGCCCGGATGAGCGCAGCGATATCCGGGAGCACTCTCAAGCCGCCCCGGATGTCGCTTCGCTCATTAGCCGTCATTGTCTGCAACAAACGCGAAGCGTTTGTGCAAGGGAGCGAAGCGACGACCTGTCCGCCGAAGCTCAAAGAGCGAAGGCGGAAGCAATCCATCTCGCCGCGCAAAGAAAGAATGGATTGCTTCGCTGGCGCTCGCAATGATGTGGATAGGCCAGTGGCGCACTGGATACCGCCTTTGCGGGGTATGACGGCCAGGGATCTTGCATGCATCGCTTCCGCGCCACACCTCAGAAACGCCCGCAACAGGCACTTCGGCACGGGAGCCGCGCATGAGCTTTCAGGCAGACTTCGCCAGCCAGGACTACTTCCGCAATCCCGCGGCCGCGCTCGAAAGACTGCGTGCGCAGGGGCCGGTGGTTCAGGTGCATTTCCCCATCATCGGCCAGGTCTGGGCCACGACGACGCAGGCGCTGGCGGACCGGGTGCTGAAGGACACCGAAACGTTCACCATCCGCAAGGACGACGGCACCGTCGCCGGATTGCAGTGGTGGATGCCCAAGGTGATCCGGACGCTGGCCAACAGCATGCTGTCGATGGACGATCCCGGACACAAGCGATTGCGCGACATCGTCGACGAGGCCTTTCGCCGGCGTGCCGTGCTCGGGATGGAACCGCATATTCAGGCCGTGGCGGACAAACTCGCCGATGAATTGTTCACGGAGGGCAGTCCATGCGATCTGCTCGATCGCTATGCGCGCACGCTGCCGCTGTCGGTAATCTCGGAACTGCTCGGACTTCCGCCGGGCGATCGGCCGAAATTCATTGCCTGGGCCAGCGGTTTCACCCGCTTCACCGGCATGCTGGGATTTCTCGGCGCGATCCCGAACATACTGGCCATGCGGCGCTACATGGAACGGCATGTCGAGACTGTCAGGAAATCCGGCGGCGAGGGGCTGATCGCCGAAATCGTGCGGGTCGAAAAGGAGGGCGGGCAGATCAGCCGCGATGAAATCGTCGCGATGATTTTCCTGCTGCTGTTTGCAGGCCACGAGACCACGACGCACCTGATCAGCGGATCCGTGCACGAGCTGTTGAAAAATCCCGATCTCCGCGACTGGCTCAAACAGGATTGGAGCCGCCTCGATCTGGCGGTCGAAGAGTTCTTGCGGTTTCTCACGCCGGTGCAGTTCACCAAGCCGCGTTACGTCCGCCGCGAGGTCGAACTCGACGGCATCCGGTTGCGCAAGGGCGACAAGGTCATGGCGATGCTGGCGGCCGCCAACATGGATCCTTTGGCCAACGTCCATCCGGAGCGTCTCGATCTGCAACGCAGGCCGAACCGCCATATCGCCTTCGGCACCGGCGTTCATTTCTGCCTCGGCCATCAGCTCGCGCGCCTCGAAGCGAAATGCGCGCTGAAATCCCTGTTTCAGCGCTGGCCCGGCCTGAAGCTGGCGGTCGATGAGTCCACTATCCGCTGGCGGCGACGCCCGGGTCTCAATGCCATCGAACGGCTGCCGGTGCAGCCGGGCTCGCTTTGAGGGGTAAGGGGCGACCTTAATGGTCGCCCTAAATGGTTGCCCTGGCGCCACGATTGTTGCGTGAGCGCAACAGTCTTGGGGCATTTAACCGTTCTCACAGGTGGAACGCGCTAGCGCCGCTTTTTAGCCACACCCCTCCATGAAATCATGATGACTTGGGGGAACGGGGGTCGCAATGGACGCCAAGGCCAACATCAAGAGCAGGTTGCCGAGCCGTCACGTGACGGAGGGGCCCGAGCGCGCGCCCCATCGGTCCTATCTGTACGCGATGGGTCTGACCACCCAGCAGATCCACCAGCCCTTCGTCGGCGTGGCGTCGTGCTGGAACGAGGCCGCCCCCTGCAACATTTCGCTGATGCGTCAGGCCCAGGCCGTGAAGAAGGGCGTCGCCTCCGCCGGCGGCACCCCGCGCGAATTCTGCACCATCACCGTGACCGACGGCATCGCCATGGGCCATGACGGCATGCGCTCGTCGCTGCCGTCGCGCGAATGCATCGCCGACTCCGTCGAACTGACCGTCCGCGGCCATTCCTATGACGCGCTGGTTGGGCTTGCCGGCTGCGACAAGTCGCTGCCGGGCATGATGATGGCGATGGTCCGGCTCAACGTGCCCTCGGTCTTCATCTATGGCGGCTCGATCCTGCCCGGCAATTTCCGTGGCCAGCAGGTCACGGTGCAGGACATGTTCGAGGCCGTCGGCAAGCATTCCGTCGGCGAGATGTCGGATGCCGACCTCGACGAAATCGAGCGCGTGGCCTGTCCGTCGGCCGGCGCGTGCGGCGCACAATTCACCGCCAATACGATGGCGACGGTGTCCGAGGCGATCGGGCTGGCGCTGCCCT
Source organism: Bradyrhizobium ottawaense (assembly GCF_900099825.1). Lineage (NCBI taxonomy): Bacteria > Pseudomonadati > Pseudomonadota > Alphaproteobacteria > Hyphomicrobiales > Nitrobacteraceae > Bradyrhizobium > Bradyrhizobium ottawaense. The sequence continues at coordinate 7,632,069 of NZ_LT629693.1, forward strand.
ATTCGGCAGGGGCGCCAGCGCCCTACGAGATCCGCGATGCGTTTTGCACCGCCGCCGGCGAAAAGGTCATGGAGCTGATCGCCCTCAACATTCGGCCGCGCGACATCGTCACCCGGCGCTCGCTGGAGAACGCCGCCGCCGTGGTCGCGGCCTCCGGCGGCTCGACCAATGCTGCGCTGCACCTGCCGGCCATTGCCCATGAGTGCGGCATCAAGTTTGACTTATTCGACGTCGCCGAAATCTTCAAAAAGACTCCCTATGTCGCCGATTTGAAGCCGGGTGGCCGTTATGTTGCCAAAGACATGTTTGAAGTTGGCGGCATACCGCTTCTGATGAAAACGCTGCTCGATAATGGCCACCTGCACGGAGATTGCATTACCGTCACGGGCCGAACGATCGCCGAAAACCTCAAGAGCGTGAAGTGGAATCCGCACCAGGACGTGGTGCGGTCCGCCGACAAGCCGATTACCGTCACGGGCGGTGTTGTCGGCTTGAAGGGTAATCTCGCACCGGAGGGTGCGATCGTGAAGGTCGCCGGCATGTCGAAGCTCAAATTTACCGGTCCTGCCCGCTGCTTCGATCGCGAAGAAGATGCCTTCGAGTCGGTGCAGAAGAAGACCTACAAAGAGGGCGAGGTCATCGTGATCCGCTATGAGGGGCCGCGCGGCGGTCCCGGCATGCGGGAAATGCTGTCCACGACGGCGGCGCTGACTGGGCAGGGCATGGGCGGCAAGGTTGCCCTGATCACGGACGGCCGGTTCTCCGGCGCTACCCGCGGCTTCTGCATCGGCCATGTCGGGCCGGAAGCGGCGGTGGGCGGCCCGATCGCCCTGTTGCAGGATGGTGACATCATCGAGATCGACGCCGACGTCGGCACCCTTAACGTAAAATTGAGCGACGCCGAACTCGAAAAACGTAAGACCAAATGGCAGCCCCGCGCGACTAACCACACGTCGGGTGCGCTGTGGAAGTATGCCCAACAGGTTGGGCCGGCGGTGGATGGGGCTGTTACCCATCCTGGCGGTGCGCACGAGAAACAGTGTTATGCGGACATCTAGGCGTATCATTCTTGCGTTGATGCTGGGGGCCATGCCGGTGGCCGCTCCCGGATTCGCGTTTGATGGTGCGCCCATCACCCAGGACGCCACGCTGCCGACGGTGTCGCAGCCGGCCGCAGCAGCCCTCAACGCCCAGGCCCTGAAGAAGGTGGCGGCCCCGGCGACCGCAGTCGTCGCTCCCGCGCCATCCCTGAATTCGTTGCAATACGCCGCCGAGGGCGGTCACCCCGTCGCGCAGTGGAAGCTTGGCCGGATGTATGCCGACGGCGACGGCGTTGCCCAGGACGACGTGCGTGCGTTCGAATATTTCAGCCGCATCGCCAATGCGCATGCCGAGGACAGCCCGTCGGCGCCGCAGGCGGCGATCGTCGCCAATGCCTTCGTGGCACTCGGCCGCTACTATCTCAACGGCATTCCGAATTCGAAGATCAAGGCCGACACCGACCGGGCGAGGGAGATGTTCTCCTACGCCGCGTCCTATTTCGGCAATGCGGATGCGCAATACGATCTGGCCCGGCTCTATCTGAAGACCCCGGACGCCTCGCGGGATGATTTCCGCTACGGCGCGCGCTGGCTCGGTCTGGCCGCCCAGAAGGGCCAGCATCAGGCGCAGGCCCTGCTCGGCCAGATGCTGTTCAACGGCGACCGGCTGCCGCGCCAGGCCGCGCGCGGGCTGATGTGGCTGACCCTGGCGCGTGACAGCGCCACGCCGGACGAGGCTTGGATCAAGGAAAGCTACAACCGGGCGATCACCAAAGCGTCCGACGACGACCGCGCCATGGCGCTGCAGATGCTCGAGCACTGGGTCCAGGGCCGCAAGGACTGAGGCCGCAAGGACTAGGGAACTGCGTAGGGTGGGCAAAGGCGCGCTTGCGCCGTGCCCACCGTCTCACCCCGCGTCGAGGTCGAAATCCGCCCACACCGGAACATGATCCGACGGCTTCTCCCAGGCGCGCACGTAGCTGTCGATGCCGACATTGGTCAGCCGGTCGCTGGCCTGCGGCGACAGCAGCAAATGATCGATCCGGATGCCCCAGTTCTTCTGCCAGGCACCGGCCTGGTAATCCCAGAACGTGTACTGGCCCGGCGCGTCGGTCACCGCGCGTAGCGCATCGGTTAAGCCCAGGCCGAGCAGGGACTGGAAAGCCTCGCGGGTTTCGGGGCGGAACAGCGCATCATTGGCCCAGGCGGCGGGGTTGTAGACGTCAGCCGCGGCCGGAATGACGTTGAAGTCGCCGGCGAGAATGAACGGTTCTTCCGCTTTAAGTCGCTCCCGGGAATACTCAAGAAGTCGCGACATCCATTTGAGTTTGTAAGGAAATTTCTCTGTGTCGACGGGGTTGCCGTTGGGCAGATAGAGGCAGGCGATCCGCACCACGCCGCTCTTCAGCGTCACCATGCCTTCGAGGAAGCGGGCATGGGCGTCCTCGTCGTCGCCGGCGAGGCCCGACTTGGTTTCCTCGAACGGCAGCTTCGACAACAGGGCGACCCCGTTAAAAGTCTTCTGGCCGTGGGTGACGACGTTGTAGCCCAGCGCCTCGATCTCGAGCCGGGGAAAGGCGTCATCGACGCATTTGATTTCCTGCAGGCAGACGATGTCCGGCGAGCATTCCCGGAGCCAGCTCACGAGATGCTCGATCCGCTGCCGGACCGAATTGACGTTCCACGTAGCAATACGCATCAAAAGGACCCGGACCGTAACCACACATTTTCGCTTTGCTGGCATACCATGAGCCGCAAGCCTGTGGTAACCGTCTAGAAATAAGGCGCAAAAGTCGCCGTCAAGGGGCCGGAAACCGTCGTCCCGTCCTTTGCGGGCGGCGGACGTGAAAATTATGAAAAAAAATAGCTTGATCGTTGTTGCCGGCGTCATCGGCATCGCCGCTGTAGCCGCTTATGCAACTCGCGCGTCATGGATGGGCAGCGCGACCACCGCGCAGGGGCCGCAGCGACCGCGCATGGTCTCCGTCGAACTGGCCAAGGCCGAGCGCAAATCCGTCCCCGTTGACGTCGATGCGATCGGGACCGTGACGCCGATCTCCAGCGTGGCGCTGAAATCGCGGGTTGAGACCACCATCGTCTCGGTGCATTTCGAGGACGGCGCCAAGGTGGCCGAAAACGATCTGTTGTTCACGCTCGACAGCCGCCAGATCGACGCCCAGATCGAACAGGCCGAGGGGACGCTCGCCAAGGATCAGGCACAGCTCGAGGGCGCCCAGCGCGATCTTCGGCGCTTCACCGACCTGGTCGGCAAGGGCGCCACCACGCAGGTCAACGTCGACAACGCCAAGACCCAGTCCGACACCCTGTCCGCCACCATCAAGGCCGATCAGGCGGCGCTGGACAACCTGAAGGTCCAGAAGAGCTACACCCTGATCCGTTCGCCGTTTGCTGGCCGGATTAGCGCCGCCAATGTGAAGGTCGGCAATTTCGTGCGGCCGGCCGACACCGCGCCGCTCGCCGTGATCAACCAGATGGCGCCTGTTTATGTGACCTTCGCCGTTCCGCAGCGCGTGCTGGTCGACCTGCGCGACGCGATGACCAAGGGCGATCCCGGGGTGACGGCGACGATCCCGGGCCACCAGCGTTCCGAGAGCGGCAAGGTCGCGATGGTCGAGAACACCGTGGACGCCACCACCGGCATGGTGACCGTCCGTGGCATCATGAACAACGAGAACGAGACGCTGTGGCCGGGGACGCTGGTCGCGACCAAGCTCGTGATCCGCAATGAAAATGCCATCGTGGTGCCCACGGTCGCCGTGCAGCGCAGCCAGAACGGCAACTATGTGTTTGTCGTCAAGGACGGCGCCGCCAAGCAGCAGCCGGTCAAGGTCGACCGGACCGCGCAGGGCGTTTCGGTGATCTCCGAAGGGTTGACCGGCGACGAAAGCGTCGTGGTCGACGGACAATTGCTGCTGTCGGACGGGACGCGGGTCGAACCGCGGGCCAAGAAGGCAGGGGCGTAACCGATGACGCTCTCCGAGCTCTGTATTCGCCGCCCGGTCATGACGACGCTGATCACGGCGTCGATCATCGCTTTCGGCGTGTTCGGCTTCCGCCTGTTGCCGGTGTCGGCGCTGCCGCGGGTCGACTTCCCGACGATTGCGGTCAGCGCGACCTTGCCGGGCGCCAGCGCGGATACCATGGCGGCCTCGGTTGCCGGCATCATCGAGCGCCAGCTCTCGACCATTGCCGGCATCTCGTCGATGTCGTCGAGTTCCTCGCAGGGCACCAGCGTCATCACCATCCAGTTCGATCTCAACCGCAATATCGATGCCGCGGCGCTGGACGTGCAGACGGCGCTGACGATCGCGCAACGCCGGCTGCCGATCGAAATGACGATCCCGCCGAGTTTCCGGAAAGTGAACCCGGCCGATTTCCCGGTGCTGTTCGTAGCATTGGGTTCGGGGACGCTGCCGTTGTCGGCGGTCAACGAATACGGCGACATCACCATCGGGCAGGCGCTGTCGCAAATCCCTGGTGTGGCGCAGGTTCTGATTTACGGGGCGCAGAAATTCGCCATCCGCGTCCAGGCCGACCCGGAAGCCGCCGCGGCGCGCGGGCTGTCGCTTGAGGACATCAGGACCGCAGTATCGCGGGCCAATTCGTCGACGCCGGTCGGCACCTTGAACGGGCCGAAGCAGGACGTCGCGCTGCAGGCCTCCGGGCAAATGGACAAGGCGGTCGACTACAGCAAGGTCGTGGTGGCCTGGCGCAACGGCTCGCCGGTGAAGCTCGACGAAGTGGCGCGGATCTATGACAGCGTCGAGAACGACAAGATCGCGACCTGGCTGAACGACGAGCGGGCGATCGTGCTGGCGATCCAGAAACAGCCGGACGCCAATACCGTGGCCGTGGTCGATTCCGTGCTGGCCAAGCTGCCGGCGCTGCGCGCGCAGATTCCGCCGTCGGTCTCGATCAATGTGATGATGGACCGTTCGATATCCATCCGTCAGGCGGTCGCCGACGTCGAGGAAACGCTGCTGATCGCCGTGGCGCTGGTAATTCTGGTGATCTTCCTGTTCCTGCGCTCGGCGTCGGCGACGTTCATTCCGGCGCTGGCGGTTCCGATCTCGCTGTTCGGCACCTGCGCGGTCATGTACTTCCTGGACTATTCCATCAACAACATGACGCTGCTGGCGCTGACCCTGTCGGTCGGTTTCGTGGTCGACGACGCCATCGTCATGCTGGAAAACATCGTCCGCCACATCGAGCACGGCATGCGGCCCTATGAGGCCGCGCTGAAAGGCGCGCGCGAGATCGGGTTCACCATCATCTCGATCACCTTCTCGCTGATCGCCGTGTTCATTCCCGTGCTCCTGATGGGCGGTATCGTCGGCCGGGTGTTCCGCGAGTTCGCAGTGACGGTATCGGTGGCGATCATCGTGTCCGGCTTCGTGTCGCTGACCTTGACGCCGATGCTGTGCGCGCGCGTGCTGCGGGCGCATGATCCGACCAAGAAGCCGAATGTCGTGCTTCGGGTGTTCGAGGCGATGTTCGATTCCTGGCTGCGCGGCTATGAATGGGCGCTCGACCGGGTGTTGGCGCACAAGGCGCTGATGCTGTTGGTCACGCTGGCGACGCTGGGTGGCACGATCTACCTTTACATGATCGTGCCGAAGGGCTTCTTCCCGCAGGAAGACACCGGCTTTCTGATCGGCGTGACCGAAGCCGCCACCGACACCTCGTTCGAGGCCATGAAGGTGCGGCAGCAGGCGCTGGTCGAGGTGCTGAAGTCCGATCCCGCGATTGACTACATCAATTCCACCGTCGGCTCGGGTGGTCCCAATGCGACCGCGAATTACGGCCGCCTATTCATTGCGCTGAAGCCGCAGAAGACCCGCGACAACGCCGCCGTCGTGATCGGACGTTTGCGCGCCAAGGCGCGACAGATTCCGGGCATGCAGGCGTTCTTCCAGAGCATCCAGAACCTCAATATCGGCGGCCGGATTTCGAAGAGCCAGTACCAGTACGTGCTGCAGAGCGGCGATACCGAATCGCTCTACCGGCTGGCGCCGGAAATGCGCGACAAGATCGAGAAGTTGCCGGGTCTACTTGACGTTACCACCGACCTCTACATCAAGAATCCGCAGATGACGGTCGACATCGACCGCGAAAAGGCCGCGGTCTACGGCATCACCGTCGATCAGGTGCGCAACCAGCTCTACAACGCCTACGGCGCCCGCCAGGTCGGCACCATCTACATGCCGACCAACGACTATCAGATCATCCTGGAAGTGCAGCCGCAGTTCCGCGTCGATCCGTCGGACCTGTCCAAGCTCTACATGAAGACCCAGAACAACGTGACCATTCCGCTTGCCGCAGTTGCCAAACTGGTGCCTTCGGTCGGTCCGCTCCAGATCAACCACCAGGGTCAGCAGCCGGCGGTGACGATTTCCTTCAATCTGGCGCCGGGCTACTCGCTCGGCTACGCCACCGACAGCATCCGCGAACTCGAGCGTTCGTCAAATCTGCCGCCGACGATCTTCTCCGGTTTCTCGGGCACGGCGCAGGTCTTCGAGGACTCCAAGAGCGGGCAGGGCGTCCTGATCCTGGCCGCCATCTTCGCGGCCTTCGTCATTCTCGGCATTCTCTACGAGAGCTTCATCCATCCGATCACCATCATCTCCGGCCTGCCGTCGGCCGGCATCGGCGCGATCCTGACCTTGATGCTGTTCGGCATGGAGCTGTCGGTCATTGCGATGATCGGCATCGTGATGCTGGTCGGCATCGTCAAGAAGAACGCCATCATGATGGTGGATTTTGCGCTGGAACGCCGCCGCGTCGGATTGAGTGCCGAGCACGCCATCCGCGAAGCGGCGCTGCTGCGTTTCCGTCCGATCATGATGACGACATTTGCCGCGATCTTCGGCACGCTGCCGATCGCCATCGGCGCTGGTGCCGGCGCCGAACTGCGTCAGCCGCTCGGCGTTGCGGTGGTCGGCGGACTCTGCGTGTCGCAATTGCTGACGCTGTTCATCACGCCCGTCATCTACATCTATCTCGATCGGATCGATCGTCTGCTGAAGCGCCGGCTCGAACCGCAGCACGAGGAGACCGGCGAGGGCGAGCGGCCGCATGTGGTTGCAGCCGAATGAATTCGTCTACCGATTGTTAACGCTGTCGCCGGCCGCGGCGCGGAGTTAACGCCGCCGAAGCGTTTGCTGGGCCTATCTGCCGATATCGCGCAGAAGGTTGGCCCGGCATGAAATCCTCCGTTGATCTGGTTGCATATTCGGGCAGGCTGTTTGGCTGGATCGGCGGCTTCTCGGCCATCGCCGGCATCGAGGCCGGCGAAATCACCGATCGCGAAATGGGCCGGGTCCGCGCCAGGCAGCTTGACGCGGTGACGCGGCTCGTTCCGGTCAGTATGACCGTCAATCTGATCACCGTTTCGATCGTTCTCACGCTGTTCTGGAACACCGGCTCGAACGCCTTTCTCGCTCTGTGGGCTTTGCTGATCGCATCGGTCGCCCTGCTGGCGGCGCGGTCATGGATGCGCTCTCAACGCACCCGCCCGCAGCAGGCCTCATTGGGGGCGATACGCAACTCGACCTTGCAGGCCATCCTCCTGGCGGCGATTTGGGCCGCGCTGCCGCTGGCCTTGCTCCCCAAATCGGGTCCGGCGGAGCAGATGATCATTGTCTGCCTGGCGGCCGGCATCATTGCGGGCGGTGCCTTCACGCTGTCGACGATCCCCCGGGCAAGCCTGATGTACATCTGGACGATGGCTTTCGCATCGACCGGCGCCCTGTTGCTGTGCGGTGACGATATCCATCTCTTCACTGCTGCCTTCCTGTTGCTGTTCGCCGGCTTCATGGCTCGCAACGTCGTCTCTCACGGTAATCTGTTTCAGGAAAATCTGCGGGCTCAATTGCAGCTCGAGCGCCAGACCGACATCATCTCGCTGCTGCTGAAGGAATTCCAGGACAACGCCAGCGACTGGCTGTGGCAAACCGATGCGCGGGGCCGGCTGGTCGACGTACCCGAACGTTTCGCCGAAGTGGCGCAGATGCCGCTGCCGCTCTTGAAGGGCGCGCATTTTTCCGAATTGCTGGAAATGCTGTGCCCCGACGACACGATCACGGTATCGAACATCGCAGCTCTGATGGAACGGCATGCGCCGCTCCACGAGATCAGCCTGCGGGTCGTCACCGGCGGCCAGACGCGGCTATGGTCGTTGACGGCAAAGCCCACCGGCGACAGCGACGGTCAGTTCCACGGCTATCGCGGCTTCGGCCGCGACGTCACCGAACGCTGGCGGGCGGAGCGGGCGGAGGCCGAAAGCCGGGCGAAATCGGATTTCCTGGCGGTGATGAGCCACGAGATCCGCACCCCCATGAACGGCGTGCTTGGACTGGCCGGCATGCTGCTGGAAACCGCGCTCGATCCGGAGCAGCGCCAGGCGGTCGCCACCATCCACGAGTCCGGCGACAATCTGCTGCGGGTCCTCAACGACATTCTCGATCTTTCGAAACTGGAGGCCGGCCGGTTCCAGTTCGAGGCCACCGATTTCTCGCCGACAGCACTGGTCGAGGCCGTGGCCGCGGTAGTCCGGAGCAGTGCCGGCAGCAAGGGATTGACCGTTGCGGTCGAACTCGACCCGGCGCTGCCCGCTTCGCTCCGCGGCGATGTCGCCCGAATCCGGCAGGTGTTGCTCAATCTCGCGTCCAACGCAGTGAAATTCACCGAACGCGGCAAGGTGACAATCGCAGCTCGCTGCCATTCGCGCGGCGACATGCTGGCCCGGGTGGAATGGTGTGTCTCCGACACCGGCATCGGGATTGCCCCCGACCGCATCGGCCGCCTGTTCAGCGACTACGAGCAGGCCGATGCCTCGATCAACCGCCGCTTCGGCGGCACCGGCCTCGGGCTCGCGATTTCCCGGCGCATCATCGAACAGATGGGCGGCAAGATCGGCGTCAGCTCGGCGCCCGAACAAGGCTCGACGTTTCAGTTCTCACTGACATTGCCGTGGAGCGATACGTTCGTCGCCGAACCATCGAAGGATCGGGTTGGCGCCGACGATCTCAAGGCGCGGATCGCGACGTTGGGCCGTCCGCTGCGGATCCTGATCGCGGAAGACGATGCGACCAATCGTTTGGTGGTCAGCAAGATGCTCCGGGAATTCGATGTCGAAGCATGCCTCGTGACCGACGGCGCGCAGGCGGTCGAGGCTATGCTGGAAGCCGAATACGATCTGGTGCTGATGGATGTGCAGATGCCCGTCATGGACGGCCATGCCGCGACGCGGGCGATCCGCTCGGGCGGTTTCACGTCGCTGCCGATCGTGGCACTGACCGCCAACGCCTTTCCCGAAGATGCCCGACTGTGCCGCGAGGCCGGGATGTCCGACTTCCTCGCCAAGCCGCTGCGCAAGCAGACGCTGGTGGATGCCGTGTTGCGGGCGCTGGGGCCCGCGCGCGAGCCGTCAGATGTTTCGATGGAACCGGCGCCGACGCTTGTCCCTGCGATGCCGGACACGACCGCGAAGCAGGGCGCAACCGCGGACCACGAAGTCAAGCCCGCGAGCTAGGTGTGGAGCCTCAAGAGGTTGTCCTTGGACAAACCGAGTCTGCTGATCGGCGTTTGTGAGTCTATACCACCATGGGGTCTGTGCCAGTTGTATTGATGCAGCCAGATCGGCAGCTCTTGGGCGCGCCGATCTGATGTTGGATAGGCTTTGGCGTAAGCCCATTCCCGAAGTGCGGTCTGGATGAAGCGCTCGGCCTTGCCGTTAGTTCTCGGCGTGTAGGGCTTGGTGCGGATGTGTTTGATGCCTAGGTCCCGGCAAGCGTCGCGGAAGGCAAAGGACTGGTAGCAACTCCCATTGTCGGTCATGACGCGCGTGACGGTGACGCCGAGGCTTTTGTAATACGCCACGGCGGCCTTGAGAAAGGGAACAGCACTGTCCGCCGTCTCGTCGGGCTTGATTTGGGAGAAGGCGACGCGGGAATGGTCGTCAATGCAGACGTGGACGAAATCCCAGCCAGCGCCCCGGCTCTTGTTCGGACCACTCGGATCGCCAGTAATGCGGTGCCCGACACGCTGGAAACGCCCGAGCTTTTTGATATCGATGTGAATGATCTCGCCTGGGCTCTCGCGCTCATAGCGGCGTTCCGGCTCGGCTGGCTCCAGATCCCGTATCCGGTTCAGTCCCAAGCGGCGAAGGATGCGGCTGACGGTGGCCGGCGATACCTTGACCTCAGCCGCGATCTGCTTGCCGGTGTGGCGCTGCCGGCGCAACGTCTCGACGGCCTTGCATGTGGCGGGCGGGGTTTGGCTCGGCGATGAATGGGGTCTGGAGGAGCGATCGCGCAACCCTTCAACACCTTCTGCACGGAACCGCTTGACCCATTTGGCGACGGTCTTCGGTGTCGTGTTGAACAGGTCAGCCGCGGCGGCTTGGCACAGCCTGCCCTCGACGACGCTTCGCACCATCGCCTCTCGACCTTTGGGCGTCAAAGGCGCATTCTTGTGGACGTTCATCTGGTCTCTCCTTGGAACACTGAAGCTTCGCAACCTCAGCTTCCTCGGTTCAGACCAGATGGACAACCTCCTGAAAGACCACAGCTAGGCGGACGTCCGCCCACTATTCGGGCCGATTCCCAAACGCTCAGACGGGCGTTACAGAAACCCCTGCATGCCGTTCACTCGCCGTGACCTGGCGCGCGGCGTAGTGCCGCGCGAGCGACGCGCAGACCATGAGTTGGATCTGATGGAACACCATCAATGGGATGATAACGAGCCCAACGTGTCCGGCGAACAGCAAGGTTGCGATCGGCAGGCCGCTGGCGAGGCTTTTCTTCGATCCGCAGAAAACGATGGTGATTTCATCGGCGCGTGAAAAGCCGAGCCGCCTGCTCGCAAAGGTCAGGATGGTTATCACGGTCGCAAGCAATGCGACATCGATGAGCGCGACCTTGAACAGCTCTCCCGCACCGATTTGGTGCCAGATCCCGTCCACGACGCCGTGGCTGAAAGCCGAGTAGACGATGAGCAGGATTGAGCCGTAATCCACGCCCTTGAGCGCGCGCGGGTGACGCGTGAGATAAGCGCCGATCCACGGCCGCAACAGCTGACCGGCGACGAACGGCACGAGAAGCTGCACCACGATGGCAAGCACCGAGCGCGCTGAGATGTCGATGCCGTGGCGGGCGAGCAGGAAACCGGCGATCAGGGGAGTAAGGAAGACGCCGAGCAGATTCGAAGCGGAGGCGCTGCACAGTGCCGCCGGCACGTTACCGCCTGCCACGGACGTGAAAGCGATCGAAGCCTGCACCGTCGAGGGCAGCGCGGTGAGCAGGATCAGCCCGGCCCAGAGCGGCGGGGAGAGGAAACCTGGGGCGAGGAAGCGCGCGGAAATTCCGAGCAACGGAAACAGCGCGAATGTGCTCAGAAACACCATCGTGTGCAGTCGCCAGTGCCGCGCTCCGAGAAACGCTACTTCGGGCGAAAGCTTCGCGCCGTGCATGAAAAACAACAGCGCGATGGCGGCATCCGTTAGCCAGCCGATGGCCTCGGCCGCATCGCCGCGGGCCGGCAGGACCGTGGCGAACGCAACAGTCAGCAAGATCGCCGCGAGGAACCTGTCGATGCGAGACCAGACGGAGCGGATCAAAGTCATTCAAGCCTCCTTCAGGTGATCGCCTCCTCTCATATCGGTGCACGCCGGTCATTGTGAATACCGCATACATCTATTACTGTAATCGGATATCATGATGATTGAGCCATGCTGGATCCCGTCCTGCTTCAGACTTTCCTGGCGATCGCCCAGACCAGGAGTTTCACCCGGACCGCCGAGCGCCTTGGCTTGCGCCAGTCGACGGTCAGCCAGCACATCCGCAAGCTTGAGGACGAGACGGGACGCCGACTCTTCGTCCGCGATACCCACTCGGTAACAATGACGGCTGACGGGGAGGCCATGATCGAGTTCGCCCGGGGCATCCTGGCGGCGAACGAACGGGCGGCGCGCTATTTCGCGGGCTCCGAGCTACGCGGCCGGCTGCGGTTCGGTGCGTCGGAGGATTTTGTGACGTCGCTTCTGCCGGAAGTTTTGCTCGAGTTTGTTCGCACACATCCGCTTGTCGAATTCGAGCTCACGGTTGGCCTGAGCGGTGAGCTCAACGAGAAACTTGGGCGCGGAGAGCTTGACCTCGTCTGTGGCAAACGTCGTCCGGGAGAGGATCGCGGACGCGTGGTCTGGCGTGATCGGTTAGCCTGGGTGTCCGGCGATCTTCCGCGCCTCGATCCATCAATGCCAGTACCGCTGATCCTCTATTCACCGCCCAGCATCACCCGCGAAATCGTTCTCGCCGCGCTTGAGCGGTGCGGTCGTCCCTGGCGTATCGCGTGCGTGAGCGGCAGTTTGAGCGGGCTGCGAGCCGCGGCGCTCGCCGGACTCGGCCTCACGATTTTTGCAGGAGACCTGATCCCGGCGGGACTTGCCGAGATCCCGAGTGGCCACGGTCTGCCAGATCTCGGCACCGTCGAGTTCGTTCTGCTCGGCGCGGGCAAAACCTTGAGCAGACCTGCCGCCGAACTCGCGGACGCAATCCTCGCAAGCGGCATTCGGGTGTAGCAGGATCAGATCGAGAAGCTGGTGCCGCAGCCACAGGAGGCGGTGGCGTTCGGGTTGACCACGCGGAACGAGGCGCCGATCAGGTCATCGACGAAATCGACTTCCGATCCCGCCAGGAACGGCACCGAGGCCGGATCGACCAGCACCACCGCGCCTTCGCGCGCGATCACGAGATCGTCCTCGGCCTTGGCATGATCGACGTCGAATTTGTACTGGAAGCCGGAGCAGCCGCCACCCTCGACGGAGATGCGCAGCATGGCGCCGTCGCCTTCGGTCTTGAGGATTTGCCCGATACGGCGGGCAGCCCGCTCGCTGACGGTGATGGCAGTGGTCATGACAGCTCTCCGGTCGGCGGCGTCATACCCAATTCATTTGGTATGCCGCGCCAGACATAGTTAAGTGCCTAACGTCGCGGAATCAAATGGATAAGGACTAAAAAAACGTGTCGGTCGGAATGGCTGCCCCCCGCGCACTTTATGCCTGCGACCCCGATTCCAGCCGCGGCCGGCTGTTTTCGGAACCGCCGAGCAAGACCCGCAGCCCGTTCCGCAGGGATTGCGACCGGGTGATCCATTCCACCGCTTTTCGCCGTCTCAAGCACAAAACCCAGGTTTTCGTGTTCCATGAGGGCGATCATTACCGCACAAGGCTGACCCATTCGCTGGAAGTGGCGCAGATCGCCCGCGCTTTGGCCCGGCAGCTTGGCCTCGACGAGGACCTGACGGAAACGCTGGCGCTGGCCCACGACCTCGGCCATCCCCCGTTCGGCCATGCCGGCGAGCGGGCGCTCGACAAATGCCTGCAGGCCCATGGCGGCTTCGACCATAACGCGCAGACGCTGCGCGTGTTGACCGCGCTCGAGCATCGCTACCCCGAATTCGACGGGCTCAACCTGACCTGGGAATCGCTCGAAGGCATCGTCAAGCACAACGGCCCGCTGATGGAGCGAAGTGGGCCCCCGGCCGGGCACCATGGCGGGAGCGGCATTCCCATCGGGATCGCCGACTTCAACCGGAAATTCGATCTGGAATTGTGGAGCTTCGCTTCACTGGAGGCCCAGGTCGCAGCCTTTGCCGATGACATCGCCTATGACGCCCACGATATCGATGACGGCCTGCGCGCCGGGCTGTTTGCCGTCGACGATCTCAAGGTGATGCCGCTGACGGAAGCGATCATCGCCGAGATTGGCCACCATTACCCCGATCTCGACAACGTCAGGCGCGGCGCCGAACTGGTGCGCGAGCTGATCTCCTACCTGATCGGCGCCGTGGTCACGGAGACGCAGAAGCGTCTGGAGGTCGCCAAACCGCAGTCGGCCCAAGACGTCCGCCTGTACCATCAGCCGATGGTCGCGTTTCCGGATTCCGTCGCGCAGGAGGAGGCCGCCATCAAGGCGTTCCTCAAGCAGCGGATGTACCGCCACGCCCGGGTGATGCGCGTGATGGGCGAGGCGGAAGGGATCCTGTTCGACCTGTTCGCGCGCTATCAGGCGTCGCCGGCCGATCTGCCGGCCGAATGGGTTGAGGGTACTGAGCGCGAGAGCGAGGGCGAGCGGGCGCGCCGGATCGGCAATTTCATCGCCGGTATGACCGACCGTTTCGCCCTGATCGAGCACCAAAGGCTTTTTGACTCGACCCCGGATTTGCGTTAGGCGGCGGCCATGGCCGACAAACCTGCTTCACAACACCTTTTTGCCGATGTGCTGGCGCGCGTACATGCGATCTGCGCTGCGCTTGCGACCGAAGGCCAATGGCCCGACGGCGTCGATTTCTCGCGCGTGGTGGTCGAGCCGCCGCGCGACGCCAGCCATGGCGACATGGCGACCAATGCGGCGATGGTGCTGGCCAAGGAAGCCAAGGCCAATCCGCGCGAGCTCGCCGACAAGTTCGCCGAAAAACTCCGCGCCGACGACCTGATCGCCTCGGTCGAAGTCGCGGGGCCCGGTTTCATCAATCTCACCCTGAAGCCTCAGGTCTGGGCGGATGCGCTGCGCACGGTGCTGCGTGAGGGCGCTTCCTACGGCAGAAGCGCGATCGGCAAGGCCGACAAGGTCAATGTCGAATACGTCTCGGCCAATCCGACCGGACCGATGCATGTCGGCCATTGCCGTGGCGCCGTGTTCGGCGATGCGTTGTGCAGCCTGTTGCAGTTCGCGGGCTATGCCGTCACGCGCGAATATTACATCAACGATGCCGGCGCGCAGGTCGACGTGCTGGCGCGGTCGGCGTACCTGCGCTACCTCGAAGCGCTCGGCGACAACATCGGTGACATTCCGGAGGGGCTTTATCCCGGCGACTATCTGGTGCCGGTCGGGCAGGCGCTCGCTGCCGAATTTGGCGACAAGCTCAAGGCGATGTCGGAAAACGCCTGGCTGCCGATCGTTCGCGCCAAGGCGATCGCGGCCATGATGGAGATGATCAAGGGCGATCTGGCCGCGCTCCAGATCAAGCATGATGTGTTCTTCTCGGAGCGCTCGTTGATCGAGACCGGCAACAACAAGGTCACCGAGACCATCGATTTCCTGCGTTCCAAGGGCGATATCTACGAAGGCCGCCTGCCGCCGCCGAAGGGCAAGCCGGTCGAGGATTACGAGGACCGCGAGCAGACGCTGTTCCGGGCGACCGCCTACGGCGATGACGTCGATCGTCCGCTGATCAAGTCCAACGGCAGCTATACGTATTTCGCTTCCGACATCGCCTATCACAAGAACAAGATCGATCGCGGCTTTCTCGACATGATCGACGTGTTCGGCGCCGACCATGGCGGCTACATCAAGCGTATGCAGGCCGCCGTGAAGGGCGTCAGCGCCGGCAAGGCCTCACTCGACATCAAGGTCGTGCAACTGGTCCGGCTGCTGCGCGGCGGCGAGCCGGTGAAGATGTCGAAGCGGTCGGGCGACTTCGTCACCTTGCGCGAAGTCGTCGACGAGGTCGGCTCGGACGCCGTCCGATTCATGATGCTGTTCCGCAAGAACGACGCGGTGCTGGATTTCGACCTCGCCAAGGTGATCGAGCAGTCCAAGGACAACGCGGTGTTCTACGTCCAGTACGGCCATGCCCGCGGCCATTCGATCTTCAAGAACGCCCGCGAGATGGTTCCGGACCTGCCCGAGACCGACGCCGCGCGGGCGGCCTATCTCGGGGACGCCGCCGTCGAGCGGCTGACTGACCCGGCGGAACTCAGCCTGCTCAAGCTGCTGGCGCTCTATCCCCGGATGATCGAGGCCGCCGCGGTCGCTCACGAGCCTCACCGAATCGCTTTTTATCTGTATGATTTGGCCAGCGAATTTCATGCGCTTTGGACCAAGGGGCGCGATTTGCCCTATTTACGCTTCATTATCACTAATGATGCAGAAATCACGAAGGCGCGACTGGCGATGGTCCAGGGCGTTGTCTCGGTTCTGGCATCGGGCTTAGCCGTTCTCGGCGTCCACGCCCCGACCGAGATGCGGTAGGCAGGGGCGAAGGCCCTCACGAATGGGGATTTGTGGGGGGTCTGGCAGGGGCCAATTCGTTGTCAGGTTTCGCTGACATAGCGGGTTGGCGCTGTCCCGAACGGGATGCACCACCACGATGGCTGATCGATATCCGGACCGACCTTTTCCCGCCCCCGACCACGATCGAGGTGGCGATATCAGACGCGTGGAGAACGACCCGCTGGCCGAGTTGGCAAGGCTGATCGGTCAGACCGATCCGTTCGGCACCGCAGGCGCAAGCAAGGCGCCGCCACATCCGCTGCAGTCGCGCGCCAATCCGCGCCCGCAACCCTATATCCCGGCCGACGAAGACGAGCGCGCGGCCCCGATGCCGCCGCCGTGGATGCAGCGCGCCAGGCAGGAAGCTCCGCCGCCAGCAGAGGACTACGCCGACGAAGAGCCGGAATACGAGCCGGCGCCGGTGCATCCCTTGCATCGCTACGCGGCCCAGCAACCGGCGGCGCCCGCGCAAGACTATCAAAAAGACTATCAGCAGGATTATCAGGAAGAGCAGCACTACGCCGATGAGGAGCCGCCGGCCGACCCGGCGCGCTATGACGACGCGCTGTACGGCCAGATCGAATCCGGCGAACAGGAATATCAGCGCGATCCGGCCTATCCGGACGATCCCTACGCCTACCAGAGCGAGTACGAAGAGCCTGCCGAGCCCAAGCGCCGTTCCAGCGGCCTGGTCACGGTTGCCGCCGTGCTGGCGCTGGCCGTGGTGGGGACCGGGGCTGCCTTCGCCTATCGAACCTATGTCGGTTCGCCGCGCAGCGGCGAGCCGCCGATCATCAAGGCCGACAACAGCCCGACCAAGATCGTTCCGGCGCCGGCTGACAGCGCCTCCGGAAAGACCCCTGACCGCATGTTGCCCGGTGACGGCGGTGAGAAACTGGTGTCGCGCGAAGAGACGCCGGTCGACGTCAATTCCAGGGCAGGTGGGCCCCGCGTGGTGTTTCCGCCGCTGAACCAGAACGGCAGCCCGCCGGCGGTTGCCAGCGTTTCTCCGAGTACGCCGCCACCGGCGACGGCTGCGAACGGCACGATGCCGAACAGCGAGCCGCGCAAGATCAAGACGCTCGCCGTCAAGGGCGATGCGGCTGAAAACGGCGGAGCGCCGGCTACCGTGGCTGCACCTGCGGCAAAGCCGGCCGCGCGAACCGCGACAGCGCCTGTGACACCCCCGGCCGCGCACAACCCATCCTCGGCTAACGCCAGCGCACCGCTGTCACTGGCGCCAGGTGGGGCGCAGCCCGATCCGGCGGCCACCCGGACGGCTGCCACCAATCCGGTGCAGGCGGCTCCGGCTCCGGCGCCCGCGGCAGGCGGTGGGTACGTGGTCCAAATCTCCTCGCAGAAGTCCGAGGCCGACGCGCAGGCGTCGTTCCGCGCCCTGCAGGGCAAGTTCCCGGCGGTGCTGGGTTCCCGTTCGCCCCTGATCAAGCGCGCCGATCTCGGCGAAAAGGGCGTCTATTACCGGGCCATGGTCGGGCCGTTCGGTTCGCCCGACGAGGCCTCGCAATTCTGCGGCAATCTGAAAACCGCCGGCGGACAGTGCGTCGTCCAAAGGAATTAACGGCCGTTTCCTTGACCCGGGAGCCATGAGGGGCCTAATCGGCCCCCATGAGCAGCCGCGCATTCATCACGGGCGTATCGGGACTGGAACTGGGCGCTGACGAGCGTGCGTTCATCCGTGCCGAGCGTCCATGGGGTTTCATCCTATTCAAGCGCAATATCGATACTCCGGTGCAAGTATCTTCACTTGTTCGGGAATTGCGTGAGGCCGTTGGTAATCCGGATGCGCCGGTCCTGATCGATCAGGAAGGTGGCCGGGTCCAGCGGTTGGGACCGCCGCACTGGCCGGCCTATCCGCCCGGCGCCGTCTTCGGTGCGCTCTACGACATCGAGCCGAAACTAGGCTTTCAGGCCGCACGCCTGAGTTCCCGGCTGATCGCGGCCGACCTGATCGACCTCGGCATATCGGTCGATTGCTTGCCGCTCGCGGACGTTCCGGTCGCCGGCGCCGACGCCGTGATTGGCAACCGGGCCTACGGAACCGGACCCGCCAAGGTGGCGGCGATCGCCCGGGCTGTCACCGAGGGGCTGGTCGAGGGCGGTGTGCTGCCGGTTCTCAAGCACATTCCTGGCCATGGAAGGGCCACCGCGGACAGCCATTTCCGCCTGCCGACGGTCGATACGTCGCGAGCAGAGCTGGAAACGACCGATTTCGCCGCCTTTCAACCGCTGGCGGACCTGCCGATGGCCATGACCGCACATGTTGTGTTTAGCGCGTTAGATCCCGCCCAACCGGCGACGACTTCTGCGACAATCATAAGCCAAGTGATTCGCGGCGTGATCGGGTTCCAAGGTTTGTTGATGAGTGATGACGTGTCCATGAATGCGTTGGCGGGAACGATCGCCGAGCGGACCCGCGCCATCGTCAACGCGGGCTGCGACATGGTTTTGCATTGCAACGGCAAGCTCGACGAGATGCGCGACGTGGCGCGTGAGACGCCGGAACTGACGGGTGAGGCCCTCGCTCGCGCCAAACGGGCGCTGGCCTCGCGACATCAACCGCAGCCGCTCGACCGGCAGGCGGCACGGGCTGAACTGGACGCGCTGATCAATCGGGTAGGGACGGCATGACTGCGGAGATTCTATCGTTTGAGACCGGACGGCCCGCCGATGCGAACGACAGCGAACCCTCGCTGGTCGTCGACGTCGAGGGCTATGAAGGCCCGCTCGATTTGCTGTTGACGCTGGCGCGGCAGCAGAAGGTCGATCTCTCCAAGATCTCGATCCTGGCGCTGGCAGACCAGTATTTGATCTTCATCGAGGCGGCGCGAAAGATCCGGCTTGAACTCGCGGCCGATTACCTGGTCATGGCGGCTTGGCTCGCGTTTCTGAAATCGCGTTTGCTGCTGCCGGAACCGGCGACGCCGGACGGACCGAGTGCCGAGGAAATGGCGACCGCGCTCGCCAACCGGCTGCGCCGGCTGGAGGCGATCCGCGAGGCGGCCAACCGGCTGATGAACCGGCCGCAGTTCCAGCGCGATATTTTCCCGCGCGGCAATCCGGAATCGATCGCCGAGATCCGCCATCCCAAGTTCACCGCGACGCTGTACGACCTGCTTTCGGCCTATGCCACGCAGCGCCAGCAGCGCGTGCTCGCGACCGTGCATCTGCAGAAGCGCACGGTGTGGTCGCTGGCGGAAGCGCGCGCCTCGCTGGAGCGGCTGATCGGCATCGCCGAGGAGTGGAGCTGTCTCGACGAATATCTTCTCAACTACGTCGTCGATCCCTCGCAAAAGGCGACGGTGTTTGCCTCGAGCTTTGCCGCCGCCCTTGAGCTCGTGCGCGAAGGCGAGATGGAAATAAACCAGAAAGAGGCGTTCGCGCCGATCTATTTTCGTAAGCGTCAAGCATCCGGAGCGATGTCCGCCCCGGATCTGACGGTCGAGTAAGTGGAAGGAGAGCTAGCCATGGCAAGCCTGGCGGAAAAACGCATGGATGATGCCGAGGAGCGTCCCGTCGACCCCAATACGGAAACGGATGCCGTGGCACGGCCCGAGGAATTGCGGTTGCTCGAAGCGCTGCTGTTTGCTTCCGCCGAGCCGATCGATCAGGCCACGTTGGCGAAGCGGATGCCCGACGGTGTCGACATCAAGGAAGCGCTGGCGCGGCTGCAGGCGGAATACGCCACGCGTGGCGTCAATCTGGTGCGCGTCGCTAACAAATGGACGTTCCGCACTGCGGGCGACCTGTCTTGGCTGATGACGCGCGAGAGCACCGAAACCCGCCGCCTGTCGCGCGCGGCCATCGAGGTGCTCGCGATCATCGCCTATCACCAGCCGGTGACGCGCGCCGAGATCGAGGAAATCCGCGGCGTGATCACGTCCAAGGGAACCCTGGACGTGCTGCTGGAGACCGGCTGGATTCGTCCCCGCGGGCGTCGCAAGACGCCGGGCCGTCCGCTGACCTTCGGCACCACCGAGGCGTTCCTGTCGCAATTCAGCCTCGAGGCGCTGGGCGATCTGCCGGGCCTGGAAGAGCTGAAGGGCACGGGCCTCCTGGACTCGCGGCTGCCTTCCGGCTTCAGCGTTCCGACGCCCTCCGACGACGCGGCACTGCGTGAGGACGAAGATCCGCTCGATGCCGGCGATACGCTGGATCTGTTGCTGGCGCCCGCCGCGGAGCCTGAAAGCGGCCCCGAAGGCGGCGGGGAAAGCTAGTTCCGAAAGCGCCGCGGTTTATTCCCGGATCGGGGATTAACAATAGCAAAATTACGTAGCCGCGGCACCGATTTGCCGCGGCCTAAGTCCTTGTTTTTGACACCTCCCGGGCCTACCTTCCGCCAAAGCTTGGTCGGTTTCCGGCCGTCTCTTTTGGAGGGTTGCAGGATGGGTTCGCTTAGCATTTGGCACTGGATCGTCGTGATCGCAGTCGTCCTGCTGTTGTTCGGCCGCGGCAAGATTTCGGACCTGATGGGCGACGTCGCGCAGGGCATCAAGGCCTTCAAGAAGGGCATGCAGGACGATGACAAGACTGCGGAAAAGCCCGAACCTGCCAAGACCATCGATCATGCCGGGGCTCCGGCCGCGGCGCGCTCGGATGTCGGCAGCAAGGCTGTCTGAACCAGCCCCCCGTTGAAGGGTGCCGGCTTAGAGAAGCCGGTTGAGGAAGGGCGCGGGCGTTCCCAAATCTTGCTACAAGCAGATCTTGTGCAGGGAACGGGGCGCGGACGTCACGCGTGAGCGGAAAAATTCATGTTCGATATCGGGTGGAGTGAACTGGTCGTCATCGCGGTCGTCGCGCTGATCGCCATCGGCCCGAAAGAGCTGCCGGGCGTGCTGCGCATGGTCGGGCAATGGATGGGCAAGGCGCGCAAGATGGCGTCCGAATTCCAGGGCCAGTTCAACGAAGCGATGCGCGAGGCCGAGATGGCTGACCTCAAGAAGAGCTTCGATGAGGTCAAGGAAGCCGCAACCGGCTTCACCAGCGGCAACATCATGACCTCGCTGCAAAAGGACGTCAGCGACGCCATGCAGATCGGCGATATCGACAAGCCAAAAGAGCTGGCGCAAGAACCCGTACAGGATCCAGTGGATGCGCAGATCGCGTCCGCGATCGGCGAGCCCATCACGCCGACGACTCCGGCCGAGCCCACAGCGCAGACCTTCGTCGAGGCCGAGACGCATGCGGCCGCCTCCGAGCCGCTCGCGATCACCCGTGAAGTCCAGCCCGCGCCGCAGGACATCGCGCCGGCGGTGCCCGACGTTGCCAGGGACGCCAAAGCGTCATGAGCGCCGAAGACATCGAGGCCAGCAAAGCGCCGCTGATGGATCACCTGATCGAGCTGCGCTCGCGGCTGATCAAGGCGCTGCTCGGCTTCGGCATTGCTTTCATTTTCTGCTTCTTCTTCGCCAAGCAGATCTACAACGTGCTGGTCTGGCCGTTCGTCTGGGTCGCGGGACCCGAGAACTCGAAGTTCATTTACACCGCGCTGCTGGAATATTTCCTCACCCAGTTGAAGCTGGCGCTGTTCGGCGCCGGATTCCTCTCGTTTCCGATCGTCGCGACGCAAATCTACATGTTCGTCGCGCCTGGTCTCTACAAGCACGAGCGCGGCGCGTTCCTGCCATATCTGATCGCGACGCCGTTCTTCTTCGTGCTTGGCTCGACGCTGGTCTACTTCGTCGTGCTGCCGATGCTGGTGCGGTTTTCGCTCGGTATGCAGCAGACCGCTGGCGCGGAGACCGCGCAGATCCAGTTGCTGCCGAAGGTCGGCGAGTTCCTGTCGCTGACGATGTCGCTGATCTTCGCGTTCGGCATCGCGTTCCAGTTGCCGGTGATCCTGACGCTGCTGGGCCGGATCGGCATCATCACCTCGAAGCAACTGCGCGAAAAGCGCCGCTATTTCATCGTCGTCGCCTTCATCATCGCCGCCGTGCTGACGCCGCCCGACGTCATCAGCCAAGCCTCGCTCGCCATACCCCTGCTGGCGCTTTACGAAGGCTCGATCATCGCCGTGCGCATGGTCGAAAAGAAGGCCGCCGCCACGCAGGCCGCCGCGAGCGCGCCGCCACCGGCGAGCCCGCCGCCGCCCGAGGGCAATCCGGCCGAATAGGCTGGTCGTCATACCCCGCGAAAGCGGGGTATCCAGTACGCCACAGCCTTGGGAATATCCGCGGTCGGCCTCCGCCTGTGTGACCTTCAGTGTTCCAAAATCGGTCTATTCGGGTTACTGGATGCCCGCCTTCGCGGGCATGACGCCTCGTTGGAATTTTCGCCTCAGGACTGGCCATGCACGATATCAAATCGATCCGCGACAACCCCGCAGCCTTCGATGCCGCGCTGAAGCGCCGCGGGCTGGCGCCGTTGTCCGCGTCGCTGCTGGCGATCGACGAAAGGCGCCGTGCGGCGATCCTGGCATCGGAGCAGGCGCAGGCACGGCGCAATGCGGCTTCGAAGGAAATCGGCGAATCCAAGAAAGCCAAGGACGACGCGCGCGCCAACAAGTTGATGGCTGAGGTCGCCGAGCTCAAGACCACCATGCCGGAGCTCGAGCTGACGGCGAAGACGGCCGACGAAGACCTTGCGACGGAATTGTCAGCGATCCCGAACCTGCCGCTCGATGAGGTGCCCGATGGCCTCGACGAGCACAGCAATGTGCAGCGCCATGTCTACGGCAAGGTCCGGAACTACGCCTTTACGCCGAAGCCGCATGACGATCTCGGCGGTGCGCTCGGCTACATGGATTTCGAGGCCGCTGCCAAACTGAGCGGCGCACGCTTTGTCGTACTGAAGAAAGGCCTGGCCCGGCTGGAGCGCGCGATCGGCCAGTTCATGCTCGATCTCCATACCAACGAGCACGGCTACACCGAGATCAATCCGCCGCTGCTGGTGAGAAATGAAGTGATGTTCGGCACCGGGCAGTTGCCGAAGTTCGAGGACGATCAGTTCTGGGCCATCAAGGGCGAATTGCTCGCCACTCCCGATGGACGATTGCTGACCGATCGTCTTGGCCTGATCCCGACGGCCGAGGTGTCGCTGACCAATCTCGTTCGCGAATCCATCGTCGATGAGAAGGAGCTGCCGATGCGCCTTACCGCGCTGACGCCGTGCTTCCGCGCCGAAGCGGGCGCGGCCGGACGCGATACCCGCGGCATGATCCGGCAGCATCAGTTCACCAAGGTCGAGCTGGTTTCAATCACAACACCGGAAGCCAGCATCGACGAGCATGAGCGCATGTTGTCGTGTGCCGAAGAGGTGCTCAAACGGCTCGACCTGCATTACCGGGTGATGACGCTGTGTTCCGGCGACATGGGTTTCTCGGCGCAGAAGACCTACGATATCGAAGTGTGGATGCCGGGGCAGGGCGAGGGCGGCGCCTACCGCGAAATCTCCAGCTGTTCGGTGTGCGGCGATTTCCAGGCGCGGCGCATGGATGCGCGCTCGCGCGGGCCGGACGGCAAGCCGCGCTTCGTGCATACGCTGAACGGCTCCGGCACCGCAGTCGGCCGCGCGCTGATTGCGGTCATGGAAACCTATCAACAGGAAGACGGTTCGATTGCGGTGCCCGCCGTGCTGCAGCCCTATATGGGCGGGCTCAAGGTCATCGAGCGCGACAAATAGCGAATGTGAGACATGCCGCTGCATCGCGACATCCACTGGATCGGAAGGCAGTGGGCCGTCACCGGCCACGGGATGCAGTTGATCGACCAGAAGCTGCAAGGCTTCTTCGATATCGAAGCCGCCCGCCTGTGGGATGACATTCTGATCGAAAGCGTGCACGCCAAGGAGTGGCTCAACAGAGCTGACTTCGATAAAGGTCTCGCGCTCGCGCGGGCGCGACATGCGCAACCGTCTGGTGCGGAGACACCGCCTCGGCAGGCTGCGCCATTGCCGGCGATTGAACCCGTTACGCCGCCTCCGCCGGCCGTGAAGCTCCCAGAGCCGAAGCCGGAAACCCCGAAGCTCGAAATCCCGAAGCCGGCGGCGCCGACCATCCCGGCGCCGACCGTCCCAAAGCCCGCTTCGATCGAACCGCCGCGGGCGGAGTTGAAAACGCCCGCGATCGCGGCGCGCACGCCTGTCGAACCGCCTGTTGCGGTGACGCCGCGGCAAGCCGCGACGCCGCCGGCGACCGAACCGGCTGCGCCGCTTCCGCCGATCGTGAAGCCCGCAGAGGCGAAGCGGGGAATCCTCAAGCTCGGAGCCCCGGAGCCGGTAACGGTGACGCTTATCAAGCGTCGTCCCGCCGAGGCGCCGGCTGCCGTAACGCCGCCGCCGCAAGCGGCGCTACCTGCGGCGGTCACACCTGCTGCACCGCCGTCACCGCTTCCGCCGACCGTCGAACGCGATGCGCCAGAGCGGGTCGTGTTCGTCAAGCCGGGTGTGATCGAACCGCTGCGAGCGGTCGCGGAACCGCGGGCACCCGCGATCGGCACGAACCTATCCTCCGTCGAGCCTTCGCCGCCGCCATCGCTGTTTCAGATGCGCTACGAGTGCCGCGCCAGATTCGTTCGGCCCTGGCGCGTGGTGGCGCGGAAAATTTGAGGAAACCCGGGCCGGTTTGCCTCCGCGGCGATAGCCGGATAAGACGACGCCCGGCGCTAAGACCACCCCGAACCAGAAGGCACTTTGGCGGATGCGAATTCTCTGCACCAATGACGACGGCATCCATGCCCCCGGCCTGAAGGTCGTCGAAGAGATTGCGCGTGCGCTGTCCGACGACGTCTGGATCGTGGCACCGGAACTCGATCAATCCGGCGTCTCGCATTCGCTGTCGCTGAACGATCCGCTGCGCCTGCGCGAGGTCGGTCCGCGCCACTTCGCGGTGCGGGGCACGCCGACCGATTGCGTGATCATGGGATCGCGCCACATCCTCGGCGAAAAGGGACCCGATCTTGTACTGTCAGGTGTCAACAAGGGCCGCAACGTCGCGGAGGACGTGGTCTATTCCGGCACCATCGCCGGCGCGCTGGAAGGCACCATTCTCGGAATCCCGTCGTTTGCGCTGAGCCAGGAATTTTCTATCGAAACCCGGCACGCGCCGCTGTGGGACACCGCGCTGAAATTCGGGCCCGACATTCTGCGCAAGGTGATCGCCGCCGGCGTGCCGAAGAACACCGTGATCAACGTCAATTTTCCGGCCTGCACGCCGGATCTCGTCAAGGGCGTCCGGGTGACGCGGCAGGGCAAGCGCAATGTTGGCTTCCTGAAGGTCGACAAGCGCCATGACGGCCGCGGCAATCCGTATTTCTGGCTCGGTTTTGAGCGCGCCGCGGCCATGGAAGTGCCGGCGGAGGGCACCGACCTCGCAGCGCTGGTCGCACGCTATGTTTCGGTTACGCCGCTGCGGCTCGACCGTACCGACGAGGCGTTTTCGGACGCGCTGACGACGACGTTGAAATAACGCGAAGCGTCATACCGGCAACGGGTCTGGCGGGTATCCATTACGCTGCGGCGTCGCGGCTTGATCGATTGTCTCTGGAATACAGGATCATCCGCTTTGAGGCTGATGACGGGGAGGTGGCCGTCTTAAACCGCCGCGCTCTTCAGCGTGCTGTCGATCATTTGCGCCAGCGTTTCCAGTTGGAACGGCTTCTGCAATGCGGGACGGTCGCGATATTCCAGCGGCAGGCCCGAGGAGCCGTAACCGGTCGCGAAAATGAACGGGCGGCCTTTCGCCTTGATCAGTTCGGCCACCGGCGTGATCACCTTGCCGTTGACGTTGACGTCGAGAATGGCGAGGTCGAAATTGGTCGACTCCACGAGCCTGAGCGCCTCGCTGATTTCACCGGCTTCGGCGGCCACGCCGTAGCCGAGCTCTTCGAGCATGTCGGCGACCATCATCCGGATCATGACCTCGTCCTCGACGAGAAAAACAGAACAGCCCTCGGGCCGCGTCGCCATCATGATGGAATCCTTGCTCTTCCGAGCGCCAACGTTCGCAAAAAACACCCCCCGGCGCAACGCCGGCCTGCATCCGCAACAAGAATGGCGGCTAATGGTTTTCCGGGGCTCTAACGCCGGGATGGGGTAACGGTTCCATGCCACGGAACCGGTTTTTCAGGAAATTGTTCCTTAATGGCGTCGCCGCTATTGCATCCCGGTCTGCCCGAAGCTCAGGATCGGGGGGCGAAGGCCCGCCAAGAGATATCATGTCCCAAGAACCGCCCGAAAAGATGATGTTCCAGCTCAACCTGCGGCGGCGGGGGATCAGCGATCAGGCCATTCTGCGTACCATGGAGGAGGTGCCGCGCGAGGTGTTCGTCACGGCGGCCGATCGGGGACACGCCTATCGCGACAGCGCCCTCGGCATCGCCTGCGGGCAGACCATCAGCCAGCCCTTCGTGGTCGCCTATATGACCGAGCAGCTGCAGTTGCGGAAGCATCACAAGGTGCTCGAGATCGGCACCGGCTCCGGCTACCAGGCCGCGGTGCTCTCGCGGTTGTGCGGCCATGTCTTCACCATCGAGCGCTACCGGACGCTGGCCGACAGCGCGCGCAGCCGGCTGGAGAAGCTCGGCTATCACAACATCGAGGTGATGTTCGGCGACGGTTTTGACATTCCGCCAGGGGCCGGCGACTTCGACCGCATCATTGTGACGGCGGCGATGGAGCAAATTCCGGACGGCCTGCTGCAGCGGCTGGAGCCCGGCGGCGTCCTGATCGCACCGGTCGGGCCGCATCAGGGGACCCAGACGCTGATCCGTGTAACCAGGACCGACAGCGGTTTCGAGCGCAAGGAATTGGTCGACGTGCGGTTCGTGCCGGCGCTGCCGGGGATCGCG
Source organism: Bradyrhizobium ottawaense (assembly GCF_900099825.1). Lineage (NCBI taxonomy): Bacteria > Pseudomonadati > Pseudomonadota > Alphaproteobacteria > Hyphomicrobiales > Nitrobacteraceae > Bradyrhizobium > Bradyrhizobium ottawaense. Next base: position 7,658,985 of record NZ_LT629693.1, read on the forward strand.
CGCGAACTGTAGAATTCCGGATTGGCGGTTCCCGCCAACACCTTATTCGAGGCCTCATCGGACGGTTAAGCGCTTGTTTACTCCGGAGGTGTTTACTCAAAACAGTATTTTGTTGCGTACCAGTGAGTAACCATGTCCCGTGTCGTCGAGTTACTTCGCTCGCGTAGCGTGCCGCAATTTGCGGTGCTGGCGCTGATGTCAGTTGGTTTTGCCGGCTGCAGCGCCGATATGTCGACGCGACTTTCCCAGAATTATTCCAATCCCTTTGCCTCCGAGCCTCAGGCCACCGGTTCGGTACCGACGCCTGCCGTCGAGCGCCGCGAGCTGCCGCAATATTCGCGGCCGCAGTCGCAGACCCCGTCTCAGCAGCAGTACCAGTCGCAAGCGCTGCCGCCGCCTTCGGTCGCTGCACCTCACTCCTATCCGGTGGCATCCAAAGGCGTGTCCGGCGGAGGCCGCGGGCTGTCGTCCTACACGCCGCCAGCCCATCCGCAGCTCGAGACCACCGGCACGGTTGCGCCGCGTTCGGTCGCCGCGGCCCATCCGCCGGCGGCCGGCGGCACCACGATCATCGTCGGCACCAGCGACACGCTTGACCTTCTGTCGAAGCGCTACAACGTCTCGACCGCGGCGATCCTGCAGGCCAACGGATACAAGGGGCCGCGCGCGCTCTCGCCGGGCCAGCAACTGATCATTCCACGCCAGACCGCAGCCGTCGCTGCGCCCGTGGCAGCAACGGCGCCTGCCGTCGCGCCGCCGCTGAGCAGGCCCGTGGCCGCAGCGTCGAGCGTTCACATCGTCAATCGCGGCGATACCCTGATGAGCATCGCGCGCCGCAACCATGTCCCGGTGGCGGAGCTGGCGAGGGCCAATAACCTCGACACGTCGGCCAGGCTCAGCCTCGGCATGAAACTCAACGTGCCCGGCGCAAAATCCGCGGCCGCAGCACCGGTGATGCAGCCGGTCGCGGCAGCACCCGTTCAGCCGGTCGCGGCCGTTGCCGCTCCCGCCACCAAGATGGCCGCAGCTGCGGTGCCGCCGCAAAGCGCGCGCCTGGCGCAGGCCACCACCAACGTCACGGAAGAAAAGCCCGTCGCCGCCGAGGTGTCGGCTGTCAAGCCGAGCGAAGCCACCGGCGCGCTGCCGACCTTCCGCTGGCCGGTGCGCGGCAAGGTGATCACGAGCTACGGCGCCAAGACCAACGGCAAGTCCAATGACGGTATCAATCTGGCGGTGCCGGAAGGCACGCCGGTGAAGGCGGCGGAAGACGGCGTCGTTGCCTATTCCGGCAACGAACTGAAGGGTTACGGCAATCTGGTTCTGGTTCGGCACTCCAACGGTTACGTCACCGCATATGCCCATGCGAGTGAACTGATGGTGAAGCGCGGGGACACGATCAAGCGCGGTCAGATCATTGCCAAGTCGGGTCAATCGGGTGAGGTGGGGTCGCCGCAACTCCACTTCGAGATCCGCAAGGGATCTTCACCGGTTGACCCGCTTCAATTCCTCAATGGGGCGTGAGGGATCGCTGCATCGAGCAGCGAACCAGCGCATCCACGCACACAACTGTCATCGCCCGGCTCGACCGGGCGACCCAGTGTTCCAGAGCAGTTGCGATAGGGCCGTGAAGCCGTGGGGTACTGGATCCCCCGCTTTCGCGGAGGATGACGAGCGGTGTTCGTGCGTGAAGTTCGCGCTTAACGCGCGCTACTTCCCCGCCAGCCTCACACCCAGCCGGCCTGCCAGCTCCTGCGTGAACTGCCACGCCACGCGCCCTGAACGTGAACCGCGCGTGGTCGACCATTCCAGCGCTTCGCGTTCCAGCTCGGCGTCGTCCATCTTGATGCCGTAATGGCCGCAATAGCCCCGCACCATCGCCAGATATTCGTCCTGGCTGCAGCGGTGGAAGCCGAGCCACAGACCGAAGCGGTCCGACAGCGACACCTTTTCCTCGACCGCTTCGCCGGGATTGATCGCGGTCGAACGCTCGTTCTCGATCATGTCGCGCGCGAGCAGATGGCGGCGGTTCGAGGTGGCGTAGAGGATGACATTGTCGGGACGTCCCTCGATGCCGCCTTCCAGCACCGCCTTCAGCGACTTGTAGGAGGCGTCGTTGCCGTCGAAGGAGAGGTCGTCGCAGAACACGATGAAGCTGAACGAGGAGTTGCGCAGGCGGTCCATCAGGCTGGGCAGGCTCTCGATGTCCTCGCGGTGAATCTCGATCAGCTTGAGCCGGTCGGCCGGCTTGCGGTTGAGATTGATGTTGGCATGGGCCGCCTTCACCAGCGACGATTTGCCCATCCCGCGTGCGCCCCAGAGCAGCGCATTGTTGGCGGGCAGGCCGTCGGCGAACCGCTCAGTGTTCTCGATCAGGATGTCGCGCATCCGGTCGATCCCCTTGAGCAGGCCGAGGTCAACGCGGCTGACGCGCGGGACCGGCGCCAGCCGTCCGTCCGGGTGCCAGACAAAGGCGTCGGCGGCGCCGAACGACTCAACATTCCCGGCCGCCGGCGAGGCCGCGGAAAGGTGGCTGGCGATGGCTTCCAGCGCGGTGGCGATCCGCACGGCGGTGGCGTCGTCCGAAGGCTTTGCCGGACGTTTTGTCGCGGTTTTTGCCGATGCCCGCGCGGCGGCCTTTGGGGCGGCGCGGGGCGTTGTTTTCTTGGCTCTTTTTGACATTTTTCGGGTTCCTGACCGCGCAGCCATAACGGGCCTTGGAAGGTCCCGCAAGCGCCCTAAATGAGGGGTCTGGCAGCGTTGCAATTAGGCCCGCCGCCGCTATAGTCCGCGCGAATTTACCCGGACCGGTACGTTGCCCAGGCCTTGATACCCAGGCAGGGCCGGTTCTTTCCCGACTCACGAGGATTGTTCGAATGCTGATTACCCCTGCGTACGCCCAGGCTGCAGCCGGTGGCGATGCCAACAGCATGTTGATGTCACTGCTGCCGTTCGCGCTGATCTTCGTGATCATGTACTTCCTGATTCTGCGTCCGCAGCAGAAGAAGGTGAAGGACCATGCCGAACTGGTGAAGAACATCCGTCGCGGCGACACCGTCGTCACCTCCGGCGGCCTGGTCGGCAAGGTGACCAAGGTGGTCGACGACGACCAGATCGAGTTCGAGATTTCGGACGGCGTCCGCGTGCGGCAGATGCGGCAGATGATTTCGGGCGTCCGTGCCAAGGGGGAGCCGGCCAAGGAAAAGACGGAAGCCGCCAAGGACGAGACGTCGGCGAGCTAACGTTTTTCGCGCCGCTGTCGCGGCGTATTTTCCTGGATCTGACGGGTCAACTCGATGTTGTATTTCACGCGGTGGAAGGCGCTGGCGATCGTTCTGACCGCGCTTGTGGTCTGCCTGTGCGCCGTTCCGAACTTCTTCCCGGAAGCGCAGGTCAAGACCTGGCCGGTCTGGGCGCAGCGCCATCTCGTGCTCGGCCTCGATCTGCAGGGCGGCTCGCATCTGCTTTTCGAAGTGGATGCGAACTCCGTCAAGAAAAGCAAGCTCGACCAGGTTCGCGACGACGTCCGCCGCGCGCTGCGCGACGCCAAGATCGGCTATACCGGTCTTGCCGCCAAGGCGGACTCCGTCGAAGTCCGCGTCAAGGACACCGATCTTGCGACCGCGCTGACCAAATTGCGCGAGCTGTCGCAGCCGCTCGGCGGGCTGCTCGGCTCGAATGGGCAACGCAGCCTTGAAGTCAGCGACGCCGGCGGCGGATTGATCCGGCTGAGCGTTCCTGCCGCGGCTATCACCGACCGGATCAGACAGGTCGTCGAGCAATCCATTCAGATCGTCGAGCGCCGCATCAACCAGCTCGGTACCGTCGAACCGTTGATTCAGCGTCAGGGCCTCGACCGCATTCTGGTCCAGGTGCCCGGGCTCCAGGACCCCACGCGAGTCATCGAGCTCGTCGGGCAAACGGCGCAAATGGACTTCCGGATGGTCGATTCCACGGTCTCGCCGGAACAGGCCGCCGCCGGACGTCTGCCGCCGGATTCGGAACTCCTGCCGAGCACGGAACCGGGCAGGCCGCCTTACGTCATCAAGAAGCAGGTTCTGGTTTCCGGCGATGACCTGACCGACGCCCAGCCGGGCTTCGACCAGCGCTCGAACGAGCCGATTGTCAGCTTCCGTTTCAACACCTCGGGCTCGCGCAAATTCTCGCAGGCAACCACGGAGAACGTCGGGCAACCCTTCGCGATCGTGCTCGATAACAAGGTGATTTCCGCGCCGGTGATCCGCGAACCCATCACCGGCGGCTCGGGCCAGATTTCCGGCAGCTTCACCGTGCAGGCTGCCAATGATCTCGCGATCCTGCTGCGCGCCGGTGCGCTGCCCGCGAAGCTCACCGTGATCGAACAGCGTACCGTCGGTCCGGGCCTCGGCCAGGACTCGATCGAGAAGGGTGAACTCGCAGCTTACGTCGGTTCGATCCTGGTCATCGTGTTCATGCTGGCGACCTATCGGCTGTTCGGCGTGTTCGCCAACATTGCCGTCGCCATCAACGTCGCCATGATCTTCGGCATCCTGTCGCTTCTCAACGCCACGCTGACGCTGCCCGGCATCGCCGGCATCGTGCTCACGGTCGGCATTGCGGTCGACTCCAACGTGCTGATCTACGAGCGCATCCGCGAGGAATTGCGCGGTGGTCGCACCGCGATTTCGGCGATCGATGCCGGCTTCAAGCGCGCGCTCTCGACCATTCTCGATTCCAACATCACGACATTCATCGCCGCGGTCGTGTTGTTCTATATTGGCACCGGACCGGTTCGCGGTTTTGCCGTGACGCTCGGCATCGGCATCATCACCACGGTGTTCACCGCCTTCACGCTGACCCGCCTGATCGTGGCGTGGTGGGTGCGGTGGAAGCGGCCGCAAACCGTGCCGATCTAAGGATCCAGCCTGTGACCCACTTCGTTCTCATCGCGCTGGGCGTTCTGATTGCCGTGCTGACGGTCGTCAGCTGCTTCGGCTGGCTGCCGTCGCTGCGGATCGTTCCCGACGACACCCATTTCGATTTCACCCGCTTTCGCCGCATCAGCTTTCCGATCTCGGCGGCGCTGTCGATTGTCGCAATCACGCTGTTCTTCACCCACGGGCTGAATTTCGGCATCGACTTCAAGGGCGGTACGCTCCTGGAAGTCCAGTCCAAGTCGGGCGCGGCCGATCTCGCCACGATGCGCGCGACGCTGGGCAATCTCGGGCTCGGCGACGTCCAGTTGCAGCAGTTCGGCGGCCCGGCCGATGTGTTGATCCGGGTTGCCGAGCAGCCCGGCGGCGATGCCGCGCAACAGGTCGCTGTTCAGAAGGTCCGTGGCGCGCTCGGCGATTCCGTCGACTATCGTCGCGTCGAAGTGGTGGGACCGCGCGTCTCGGGCGAATTGCTGGCCTACGGCATGCTCGGCCTGATGCTCGCGATCCTGGCCATCCTGATCTATCTCTGGTTCCGGTTCGAATGGCAGTTTGCGCTCGGCGCCATGATCGCCAACGTCCACGACATCGTGCTGACGATCGGCTTCATGTCGATCACCCAGGTCGACTTCGACCTCACCAGTATCGCGGCGCTGTTGACGATTCTCGGCTACTCCCTGAACGACACGGTCGTGATCTATGACCGGATCCGGGAAATGCTGCGGCGTTACAAGAAAATGCCGATGCCGCAGCTGCTCAACGAGTCCATCAATTCGACGCTGTCGCGCTCGATCATCACCCACGTCACGGTGACGCTGGCGTTGCTGGCGCTGCTGCTGTTCGGCGGCCACGCCATCCACAGCTTCACGGCGGTCATGATGTTCGGCGTGGTGCTGGTCGGTACCTACACCTCGATCTTCATCGCGGCGCCGATCCTGATTTATCTCGGCGTCGGCATCAACCGCGATGGGCCGGATACGCCAGCGAAGAAGTAAGACATGACTAACCCCTCGGACGTTCCGCATCTTCCGAGGCCGGCGCCGATCGAGGCCTACGGCAAGGGCGGCTTCGCCTTCGACACCATGTCGCATCGCGGCTCGCTGTTGTGCCTGCCGGACGGGATCTGGGCGTGGCCGGTGACCCAGCCTGCCGAGATCGACCAATATTCGCTGGAGCGCGTGTTCAAGGCCGCCAACGCCATCGACACGCTGATCGTCGGCACCGGCACCGAAGTCTGGCTGCCGCCGCGCGGCCTGCGCGAGGCACTGCGGGCGGTCCGGGTGGTAATGGATCCGATGCTGACCGGTCCCGCGATCCGCACCTATAACATCATGCTGGGCGAGCGCCGGCGCGTCGCGGCGGCGCTGATCGCGGTGCCATGAGCGCCACGAACGCTCCGATCGATGCCGCCGGCTTCTGCGCCGATCTGGTGCGCAGTCGCGATTTTGCCCGCTACGCCGCGACGCTGTTCATGCCGGCCATCCCGCGTCGCGCGCTGCTGGCCGTCTACGCCTTCAACACCGAGATTTCGCGGGTGCGCGAGCAGGTCAGCCAGCCGCTGCCGGGCGAAATGCGACTGCAATGGTGGACCGACATGCTGGGCGGCACCGGCCATGGCGGCATCGAGGGCAATCCGGTGGCGGCCGAACTGTTGCTTGCAATTCGGGATTTTCGGCTGCCGGTCGAGCCGCTGCTGCGCCTGATCGAGGAGCATCAGTTCGATCTCTACAACGACCCGATGCCGTCGATGGCCGCGCTGGAAGGCTACGTCACCGATACCTCGTCGGCGCTGCTTTCGCTGGGGGCGCGGCTCGTGGCGCGGCCGTCGGAGCAGATCGATCATCTCGCGCGCCATGCGGGTTTGGCCCAGGGCATCGCGCAGGTGATCGCGGCGCTGCCGCGCGATGCGGCGCGGCGGCAGCTGTTCGTGCCGGTGCAGTTGCTGGAAAGCCATGGCAGCGGAATGGAAGAAGTCTATGCGGGCAAGCAGACGCCGGGCACGCGCGCCGCGATCGATCAGTTGGTCGGCGAGGCGCGCGCCCATCTTGCGACGGCTTTCGAGCTGCTGGCCGGCGTGCCGCCGGAAGCGAGACCGGTATTCCTGCCGCTGGCGCTGGTCCGCCGCGATCTGCAGCGGTTGTCGCGCGCGGACACGGATCACTTCGTGCCGCAGCCGACGTCGCGGTTGCGGACGTTATGGACGCTGTGGCGGGCGTCGCGGTCGGGACGGTTCGGCGGTTAGTGCGGCTTGCGTTCCCCGGATGCTGCGCAGCGCGAAGCGGTGCGCTGCTGGTCCGGGGTCCATCGTGGTTGCAGTATGGATCCCGGTTCTGCGACGCAGCGCAAGCGCTGCATCGCGCCCGGGACACGAGACTAGCGTGCCGACTGATCCATATCGGCCGACTCGAAATTAAACCGATCCCGCAGATTCTTGCGCTGCTCGAGAATGTCCTTCAGGAATTCGCGGTCGGCGTCGCTGGTCATCATCGGCTCGATCAGGTCGATCTGGTTCATCGCCACCAGTTGCAGGATCTCGGTGCGCGGTTTGCCAAAACTGTCGCGCGGCAAAGCGTGCACCACCTGGATATGTTCGGGCGGCTTGATGCCCTTGGCGGATGAGAGCTCGCTGCGCAGTTGCTTCTCCAGCGCGACCTTGTCCGCCTCGACAAACGCGTACAGCCCGACACCGACACGCCGGTCGGCGAAGGCGACGATCGCGGTGTCGCGCACCTCGGGGTTTTTCCGGATCAGATCGGCCAGCACCGGCGCGTCGTTGACCAGGCGCCGGCCGCCGCCTTCGCGATCGCTGAAATTGAACAGGCCGCGGGTGATCGCCTGATAGACCTTCTTGCCGGTCTTGAGCCAGAGGCTGGCGACAAAGGATTTGCGCGCCAGAATCTTGCGCTCCATCGGCGTCAGCGCCGATGGCGCATAGCTGCGCTTGTGCTTCAGCAGATGCCGCAGGTCCTCATAGGCCGCGATCCGGAACAGCCGGCTGCGGCTCTTGAAGCAGCCGGCCAGCTGAAAGTCGGTGAGATAGGCGTTGCCGTCGCTGCCGCGCAGCCAGTTCTGTTCCTTGGCGAGATCGTTGTGGCAGATGCCGGCGCGATGCAGCTTGCGCAAGGCAAGCTTGGCGGAGCGGAAATAAGCGAGGTCGCCATGAGGCTTGGCGAGGTGCAGCGCGACGCCGTCGATGAAGCCGCGCACCAGCGCTTGGCGTCCGGCCCACAACAGCTTCGGGCCGACATTGAGATCGCGCGCCAGCGTCAGGGCGCGGCGTTCGCGGGCAAACAGATGGCGGGCCAGCGGATAGGACCATAGCGGCACCTGGTCGAGCCGGCGCAGTACGCCCTCGACGTCGCCGCCCTCGGCGCGAAAACGTCCGCGCTCGACAGTCGAGAACACGTCGCGCTTCAACAGCACGCCTTCGCTCCACCGCGCCGACAGAACTGCGGCGTCATCCCCTCGCAAGGCCATGGTGTTACGCCGCCGCCGCTACGCGCAGATGGTCGGCGATCCAGCGATCGAGATCGGCGAGCGCGCGGGCGCTCATCGCCTGCTTCTTGGCGACCGTCTTCTCGTTGCCGCGCAGCCGCGTGCCATCCGGCTTCTTGGTCGGCGCCACTACAAGCGGCGGGAACAGGCCGAAATTGATATTCATCGGCTGGAACGAGCGCGTACCCGGCTCAACGGTCTCGATGTGGCCGCCGGTGATGTGGCCGAGCAGCGAACCCAGCGCCGTGGTCACGGGCGGCGGCGCCAGCGATTGGGCGCGCGCATCGGCTGCGGCGTAAAGTCCGGCGATCAGTCCGATGCTGGCGGATTCCACATAGCCCTCGCAGCCGGTCATCTGGCCGGCAAAACGCAGCCGCGGCTGGGCGCGCAGCCGCAACTGCCCGTCCAGCAGCTTTGGCGAGTTGAGGAAGGTGTTGCGGTGGAGGCCGCCGAGCCGGGCGAATTCGGCCTGTTCGAGCCCGGGAATGGTGCGGAACACCTGTTGCTGCGCGCCGTGCTTCAGCTTGGTCTGGAAACCGACGATGTTGTAGAGCGTGCCGAGCTTGTTGTCCTGGCGCAGTTGCACGATGGCATAGGCCTTCACGGTCGGATCGTGCGGGTTGGTCAGTCCGACCGGCTTCATCGGTCCATGCCGCAGCGTCTCATGGCCGCGCTCGGCCATCACTTCGACCGGCAGGCAGCCGTCGAAATAGGGCGTGTTGGTCTCCCAGTCCTTGAAGTCGACCTTCTCGCCGGCCAGCAGCGCCGCGACGAAGGCGTCGTATTGCTCCTTGGTCATCGGGCAGTTGATGTAATCGGCGCCGGTGCCGCCGGGCCCGACCTTGTCGTAGCGCGACTGAAACCACGCCACCGACATATCGATGGAATCCTTGTGCACGATCGGCGCGATCGCGTCGAAGAACGCCAGCGCGTTCTCGTCGGTCAGCTCACGAATGGCCTCCGCCAGCGGCGCCGAAGTGAGGGGCCCGGTGGCGACGATGACATTGCCCCATTCGGCCGGCGGCAGGCCGGCGACCTCGGCCCGGTCGATCTCGATCAGGGGATGATCGTGCAGCGCCTTGGTGACGGCGGCCGAAAAGCCGTCGCGGTCGACCGCCAGCGCGCCGCCGGCGGGCACTTGATTGGCGTCGGCAGAGCGCATGATCAGCGAGCCCAGCCGGCGCATCTCGGCGTGCAGCAGGCCGACGGCATTGTTGGCGGCATCGTCGGAACGGAACGAGTTGGAGCAGACCAGTTCGGCCAGGTCCTCGGTGCGGTGCGCCTCGGTCATCCGGGAGGGGCGCATCTCGTGCAGGATCACCCGGATCCCGGCATTGGCGATCTGCCAGGCGGCTTCCGAGCCGGCAAGGCCGCCGCCAACCACATGGACGGTGTCAGTTTGGGGAGTGTTGGAAATCATGCGCGCAGGGTTAGCGCGTTTTCGCGCGGAACGCACCTGCGTCTGCGATCTTTGGCGCGTTTTGAGACGAAACGCGTCGGGTGCGGATACGACAACGCCCGCAGCAAGGCGGGCGTTATCCGTTCGTTAGATCAGGCGGCTGGGGGGCAAATCAGCCGTTGTAGGATCCGGCTGCAACGCGCGGAATGTCCGAGCGATCGAGGCCGATGTCGGCCAGTTCGCGATCGCTGAGCTGGGACAGTTCGCTGACATTGCGCTGATAGTCCCGGAACGCCTGGATCATGCGGATGAGCGAGAGAAGCATGGTAGTCTCCTTGTAGTTACGATTCAGCCCTTGGAGGAAAGCCTCATCGTTGAAATGAATATAGAACGGCATACCGCATTGCGGAAGTTCCTATGTTGCGGTGCAGCTAATCAAAAAACGCATAGCGGAGGTAAGAAGCGATTAACCTTTCGGCATGGCTGGCCGGTCGGTCGTTCAAGCCAGCGGCCAGAGCCTCGAAATAAGGCAGATTTGCCTTTAAAATAGTGGAATTGTCGCAGATCCGACACAGGCCTTACTGCCAGGAAAATGGAAATTGGGGAACGCAGATTCAAGAGCGCGTGCTCAAATGCGACCGAAAATGTCTCCCCGAGGCCCGATTCTTGGAATTTTCTTATGCGTGATTCGCATGCGATTTTTACATACAAATGAATTTATAATCAGCCTTTCGTGAGCGAGAAATGTTCCGTCGGCCTTGCTGAGACGGAAGCCGGGCGCCCTGGAGGCGAACTCACTGCGCCCAGACGTCGTCGAGCGCGGGACCTTCATTGGCCGGACGCATCGTGGTCACCCGCGACGACCCGTCCCGGGCGAGGTGGATGCGGACAGTGGCGCGAGCGAAATTGCGCGAGACCATTTGCATCCCCGATCGCGTGTTGGAGCCGTGCAGCCTGAGGTGGTGACGGTGATAGTCGCATCGCTTGTGCAACTCCGTGCACCGCTTGTGCACGTCCGTCGTCACGCATCGATCAACGCGCGCTGTGCGTCGCATCATTACGCAGCCGTAATGAATTACGCGGTCGTAATGAAAAAGCGTTGTTTCGCATAAGGCGTTGCGCGCGGCGCCGATCACATCTCTATCGCGCGAATTTCATTCTGAAATCTTTGTGCGATCGGCGAACAATCGTTTCACGGATTCCGGCAATGACGCCGGTATTCGATCAAAAAAACAGAAGATGGAAAACTACCATGCTCAACAAGATACTCGCAGCAGCCGCAATGGCTGCAATCGCTTATGCCGTCGTTCCCGCCAACGCCGCCCATGTGGCCGCCGGCTGCAGTGGTCCGAACCTCACCAAAACCGAATCCATGATCGAGAACATGGCTGACGGTGAAGGCAAGATCATGGCCCAGAAGGAAATTGCGATGGCGCAGGATTCGATGCTCAACGGCAAGATGGGTGCCTGCGGCATGCATCTCAGCAAGGCCATGCACGCGGGTATGGCGAAGTAATTCGCAAGTTCCTACACGAAGGGCCGGTCGCGTCCGACCGGCCCTTTGATTTTGCTTCACGGGTTAAGGTGCGCGCGCGAGCTGGGTGGCGAAATAGGCGACGGTCTTGGCATAGACCTCGCTCTTGTTCCATTGCTGGATCACCGCAAAATTCGGGCTGCCGGGCTGCCAGTCCTTGCCTTTCTGCCAGCCATAGCCGGCAAGAAAGTTCGCGGTCGATGCCAGCACGTCCGGGACGCTGTGCAGCAGATCGCGGCGGCCGTTGCCGTCGAAATCCACGGCGAATTTGACGTAGGACGACGGCATGAACTGAGTCTGGCCGATTTCGCCGGCCCATGCGCCGCGCATTTCCTGCGGCGCGATATCGCCACGCTCGATGATGCGTAACGCGTCCATCAGTTCGGCCTTGAAGGTGTCGGAGCGCCGGCAATCGTAGGCCAGCGTTGCCAGCGAGCGCATGGTCGGGAATTTTCCGATGTTGACGCCGAAATCGGTTTCCAGCCCCCAGATTGCAACGATCACTTCGCCCGGCACGCCATAGGTCTGTTCGATCCGCGAAAGCACCGAACCATATTGCTTGAGCATGTTCGAGCCGCGGGTCATGCGGGGCGGGACCATTCGGCCGGAAAACTCCTCAAAGGTCTGGCTGAACACTTTCTGCGACTGGTCGCGGGTCAGCACGGTCTTGTCGAGGGTGACGCCGCTCAGGCCGGCCTGGATGGCGGCCGGTGAAATCCCTTTCGACGTGGCTTCCTTCTTGAAGTCTTCCAGCCACGCCTCGAACGTGCCGCTGCCACAGGGCGCAGCGATCGCGGGTGCAGCCGATATCAAGACGAATGCGGCCAACGCAGCCACGCGCAGCGACCGGCGAGGGGTCAGAAAACTCGAGCTCATGCAGTCGCGCGCTCCCAAGAATCGACTCATAAGTCGACTCATCATCGACATCAGTCTCGAAACCATACCGAATGTTCGGGGTAACAGCGGCTAAAACAAGGCTTTTCCACTTTCGTGGCCGCTACGCATGCGGCGCCGATCGCGCCGCCCAATTCATGGGCAGCCGGAGTGTCGTGGCCGTCGTACTGCGGCGCGACAAACCGCCGGTCCAGCGATCGACCGGCGGTCCTGGTCGCGACAGTTGCCGCCCTAGCTGTTCTTGCGACGCCAGGGAAACAGATTGGCTGGAAAATCGGCGGCGGGACGGCGCTCACGTTGCTGCCGCGGCGGAAGTGGTTGCGGATTGAGTTCGGGCTCGATCGTTTCCCGGTAGAGATGCCAGGTTGCGTGGCCGAGTAGCGGGATGACGACGGTAAGGCCGAGGAAGAACGGCAGCGACCCCGCCACCAGCAGCACGGCGACGATCAATCCCCAGGCCGCCATCGGCACCGGATTGCGTGCGACCGCGCGCAACGAGGTCACCATCGCGTCGCCGGCGCTGGCATGACGATCGAGCATCAACGGGAACGACACCACGCTGACGCAAAGCGCGACCAGCGCGAACAGGAAGCCGACACCGCAGCCGACGATGATCAGCCACCAGCCCTGCGGCGTCGTCAGCACGCGCGTGGCAAAGTCGGAAATACCGGTCGCGCCTTCATAACCGAACGCCGCAATGTAGATGGCCTGTGCGGTGGCCACCCAGGTCACGAACAGTGCCAGCAGCAGGACGCCGAGGCCGAGCATCGCGCCGAACGATGGCGAGCGCAGCACATCGAGCGCATCCCATGCCGAAGGTTGCTGTTCGCCTTTCTCGCGGCGGCGGCTCAGCTCATAGAGACCGAGGGCTGCGAACGGGCCGAGCAGGGCAAAGCCGGCAGCGAGCGGGAACAGCAGCGGCAAGACGGAATAGCCGAGCACGGTGCGCGCCAGCACCAGTCCGAGGACGGGATAGATCACGCAAAGGATAATGGCGTGGCTTGGGACAGCCTTGAAGTCTTCCCAGCCGAGCTGCAACGCCCGATGCAGATCGGCGAAGCCGATGGTTCGGATCACTGGCGCAGCTGCGGCATCTTGTCCGTTCTGCGTCAGAGATGTGACATTGCCTTGACTTGGAGTGCCTTGAATTGGAGCGCCTTGGTATGGAGTGGCCATGGTCATCGTCTCCCTTTGGCGGTCGCATTTTGCGCCTTGCTTGGGCGCAAACGTGCCGTTTCCAAAAATGATCACGATCTGACCAGACGCGCAGACAGGTGGCCATGTCGCGAACTGAACCGACAGCGTACTCCCAAAGACAGGCCCGACGCACTCACGCTTCGGTGAATGTTGGATTGGCAAGCAGCGTCGGTCCCGGTAAACTCGACCTCGATACCGGCCAGGTGCTGCCGGTCGAAAAGTGCCGCAGACCTCCACCACATCTTCAAGTTCATTGGGAGCGAATGATGAGTATCTTCGGAAAAATCATGAGCGCGATCTTCGGCACCAAGGCTGATGCTGCGCCTGCGGGCGGCGGAGCGGCTGGCGGTGCGGCGCCGGCGGGCGGATCCTCGTCGGCGGCGCCTGGGGCGGCGCCGGCTCAGACCGTCGACGTCGCTCCGATCCTGGACAAGGCGGTAGCCGCCAAGGGCGAGAAGCTGGAGTGGCGCACCTCGATCGTCGACCTGATGAAAGCGCTCGACATCGATTCCAGCTTTGCGGCGCGCAAGGAGCTCGCCAAGGAGCTCGGCTACACCGGCGACAGCAACGACTCGGCCAGCATGAACATCTGGCTGCACAAGCAGGTTATGACCAAGCTGGCGGCGAATGGCGGCAAGCTGCCGCCGGAAATCAAGCAATGATCTGCGGCTTCAGGTACGGCAAAGGCCCGCGATATCGCGGGCCTTTTTCGTGATGCCGTCAAACAAGAAACAACAAGGAGAACGCTCATGACCACGATCGATCGCAGAACCATTTTGGCGTCCGGCGCGCTGGTGCTGGCGGGCACCGCTGTACAAGGCGGCCCGGTCGAAGCCCAAGCCGGCCCGAAGGCGATGTTTCCCGTAGCGGCGACCACGATCCCGATCGTCGGCGAGGCCGAGGTATTTCAGGTCCGCCGGATCTATTGCATCGGGCGCAACTACGCCGCGCACGCGATCGAGCGTGGCTCCGATCCGACCAGGGAGCCGCCGTTCTTCTTCCAGAAGCCGACCGATGCGATCCAGAACGTCGCGGTCGGCACGGTCGCCGACCATCCTTATCCGTCGCTGACCAAGAACTATCACCATGAGGTCGAACTGGTGGCGGTCCTGAAATCGGGCGGCGCCAACATCCCGGCCGAGAAGGCGCTCGAGCACGTCTACGGCTACGCGCTCGGTCTCGACATGACCCGGCGCGACCTGCAGAACGGCATGGCGGCGGAGAAGAAGCCGTGGGAGATCGGCAAGAGCTTTGACCATGCCGCCGTCATCGGCCCGATTCATCCGGCATCGAAGACCGGCCACTTCGTTAACGGCGCGATCTCGCTTGCGATCAACGGCACCGTGAAGCAGAGCTCGGACCTGAAGAATATGATCTGGAGCGTGGCAGAACAGATCGCCAAATTGTCCGAAGCCTTCGAGCTGAAGGCGGGCGACATCATCTATTCCGGCACACCGGAAAATGTCGGCCCCGTGGTCAAGGGTGACGTGCTGCTCTGCAAGCTGGAAGGCCTGCCGGATATGTCGATCCGGATCGTGTGAGGGCTTCGGGCAGCGCCTGAACCTGCGCGCTGCAAGCGGCGACCAACGGGATGACGCGCGCGGCGGCGCGGTCGATGCCTGACGTCAGGCATCGACCGCGGCCCGCTCCGCTGTTTTCGGACATCCCGAGGATCCCAATCTTGCCAACCCACATCGAGCGTTCCGGCGACCTTCTCACCATCCAGCAGGACGTTCCGTGGCTGTCGCGGCTGCTGATGCTGCCGCTGCTGCTTGGCTCTGGCTACCTCTTTCGTATTTTCTTTCTGTCTGTAGGCGATGTGCTCGGCGGCGTGAAAGAGAGCGAGTTGCTGGCCGGCCAGATCATTTGTCTCGTCGGCGGCCTGCTCATCGGCGTGCCCGGCCTGATGGGATTCCTGATCCGAAACTCGCTGGTGATCGACAAGGCGCAGGGCAAGGTAACGAAGTTCTACGATTACAGGCTGTTCAGCATACCCAGCAGCTTCGACCTCTCGCATGTCTCGCTGATCACGATCACCTGGGAAGATCTCCTGGAGCAGAACAAGACCGGTCCCGACCGTGACATCTTCAATGTCAACCTGGTGCGCCCTCGAGATCACCACGCGACCATGATCGCGTTCTTCAGAACACTGAAGGAAGCGACCGATCTCGCCAACGAGCTTTCCGTGGCACTTGGGATACACGTCAAGGATCTCTCGGACACCGAACCGGACGAGGACTGCGACCCGGAGCAACTGGATTCGGCTACGCCGTCAAATCCGCGACTTCAGGGTGTTTTGCGAGGTAGTCCACGACAAACGAACACCCCGCCACAACCTTCCGCCCGTCCGCCCGGATCAGCTCCAGCGCGCCCTTGACCAGTTCGGACGCGATGCCGCGGTCGCGAAGCGAGCGCGGTGTCTCGGTATGGGTGATGATAACGGCTGATGGTGTCAGGCGGTAATTCGCGAACGCGACCGCGCCTTCGACGTCGAGTTCGAAGCGGTTTTGAGCCTTGTTGTCACGGACGGCGGCCATACGGGCATTCCCCAGAACATGCGTTCAAATGTCTAACTCCGTTCATTTAAGCGCGTGAACCCGGCGATGCAAACCGGCGACGAACGGTGAAATTGCTCGCCAGGACCTGATACATGCGTCATTTGCCCCACCTGACCGCATCGCTGCTCGGCGCCGCCGTGATGTTCGGACAACCCCCGGCTGCGTCCGCTGCAGGCGACCCAAATTGGCAGACCTGCATCGGCGCGGCCACAGCCCCCAATGACCGGGCAACCGCCTGCAGCGCGGTGATCGATGCCAAGGTCGAGACCGGCAGGAAGCTTGCCGCCGCCTATTGCAACCGCGGCCACGGCCTCACCGAGAAACGCGATTTCGATTCCGCCATGTCCGACCTCAACGAGGCGATCCGGCTCGATCCGAGCTACGCCTGCGCTTACAGCAACCGCGGCCGGGTCCATGCCTTCAAGCGCGACTTCGATTCCGCGATGGCCGATTACGACGAGGCGATCCGTATCGATCCGGGCTTTGCGCTGGCCTACAACAACCGTGGCGACGCCTGGTTCAACAAGGGCGACCTCGATCGTGCGCTGGCCGATTTCAGCACCGCCATCAAATACGATCCGTCGCTCGCGACCGCCTACGGCAATCGCGGCTTTGCCTATTATCGCAAGCGCGATATGGCCCGCGCGCTCGCCGACTACTCTGCCGAGATCAAGCTCAAGCCCGACGTGCTCGCTTATATCAACCGCGGCAATGTCTACCGCGACACCGAGCAGCTCGACCGCGCGGCCGTCGATTACGGCGAGGCGGCCAGGATCGGGCCGACCGATGCGCGCGGCTGGCGCAATCGCGGCATGATCCGGCTCTACCAGGGCGACAACAAAGGCGGCCTTGCCGACTACGACAAGGCGCTGCAATACGACCCGGCCGATGCCTATTCGTGGAATAACCGCGGCCAGGCCAAAATGCGGCTCGGCGACGCCAAGGGCGCGATCGCGGATTTCCGCAAGGCGCTCGAGATCGACCCGAGCCTGCGCACCGCCCGCGATGGCCTGCAACGGCTCGGCGCTGCACCATAGATCTGGCCTGCCGCGAGCCAGCCTTCCCGCACAGAATCCTGCTGGTCGCCGTCTTGCAAGCGGTCCCGGCGTGCCTACGTTTTAGGGCAGACATACGCCCCGATGCGGCCCGATCTGGTTCGATATCGGAATGTGTTTGATCGTGCGCCGCTGACGTATGCCTCTTTTCAAGGGAGGTTACCTATGTCGGACTTTCGTTTCTTCAGTACGCATCGCCCGTGGGAAGACTGGTTCGGCATGCTGCTTGGCGGGCTGATTGTGGTGTCGCCATGGTTTCCGTTCCAGTCCAGCCACGAGACCATGGACGCCGAGCGCAGCTGGATGATCCTCAACACCTTTGTGGTCGGCATGCTCGTGTTCGGCCTTGCCCAGCTCGAATACGTCGCCTTGCAACGGTGGGAGGAGGTGGCGGAAATCGCGCTCGGCCTCTGGCTGATCGCTTCGCCCTTCATCTTCGGCTATTCTGGCGACGACATGCTGAAGATTTGGCATGCCTCGCTTGGCGCCGTCGTCGTGGTGCTGGGCGCGCTTCAACTCTGGCAGGACTGGCGGCTGAGCGACCAGGAACTGGCCAACCATCCGTAGTCGCAACCAGTGCATGGGCCCGCCGGTCTCCAGCGCGGCGGACCCACGCGCCAGCGAACATTTGCAGCGCCACGGCATCAGAGGGGTTTGAACGCGCCCTTGCCGCGACCATGTCGCCCGGTTGCGCGCCCTAATTCTTCAGCGAGTCCGCAAGCATGTCGCGGATCGACCACGGCTCGCCGTCGCTGGCGCCTTTGATGTCGTCGATTTTCCAGCCGATGGCGTCGCGCACGAACTGATAGCGGATGGTCCGGTCGGCCGGCCTGCGGGCCGGCGCGTTGCGGCCGGTAATGATGACTGATATCGCGGCCTTGTCGGCCTGCTTTTCCACGGTCACCTCAAAGGATTTGACGTCCGGCTCCTGCGAATTGGTGACGGGATCGAAGTCGACCGGTCCGACATCGCCTTTCGGCGTATGGGCGTCGGCCTTCGCCCACAATTCCACCAGCGATCTTGACAGGTATTTCGCCTTGGCGGCCTTGTTCTCGATGACGAAAGCCCCGCCGCCGTCGCCCTTGCCCTTGGCGGCGCGGGTGTAGATGGCGGTGACGATGCCGGCCGGATCGGCCGGCGAGGGCGGCGCAGCCAGGGCCCGATGCGATAAAGCTGATGCCAGCAGGCCGGCCGCACCTGACAGGATCAACGCTCGACGGGTCACCATGGCATTCCTCAAATCAGATCAGTCTGCTTATAGACTGAGATGCTTGGCTGGATCATGGTGATTCCGGCAAATGCCGGGAGAACGTCATGTCCAATGAAAAAGGTCCCAACATCAAGAAAAAGCAGAAATGCAAAAACTGCGAGGGCAAGGGCCTGGTGAAAAAGGGCGAGAACGTCGTCAAATGCCAGCGCTGCAAGGGCACCGGCGTACGCTAAAAGCCGCATCACGGGCGCCCCATTCAAGTTCAGAAATGCCCACCTACACCCCAACTGGCGGCGGTCCGACGGCTCTTGCCGAAGCCTGTGCGATGGCGATAAACCATGGCCAACAGCCTGCCCCGGGGCGACCAACAGCCCCCGTCCGCGTTGAAGAGGAAACCTCATGAAGCTCGTTCTGACCGCGCTTGGCATCGTCCTGCTCATTGTCGCCGCCGTTTATTTCGTGATGCCGGCCGATCAGCTGCCGGGCTTCTTCCCCGGCCATGAAGCGGGCGTCGCCCGTATCCACGCCAAGCACGGCATCGTCGCCGGTGTCGCCGGTCTGGTGCTGCTGGCGGCCGGCGCATGGATGGGACGGCGGTGAGCGGCGCATCCGCTGTGGCCGCCCCGCGCGGGGGACTGGCGCGGATGTCGCGCCGGGTGATGAATCTCGCGCATCTCGTTACCCAGAACGCCCGGCGCCATGGCGACCGCGCGGGCTTCATCTGGGGCGACAAGTCCTGGACCTGGCGCGAGATCGATGCAGCCGTCTCGGCGCTGGCGGCGGCGCTGGCCGCGCGCGGCATCGTCAAGGGCGACCGCATCCTGGTCCATTCCAAAAACGGCGACGAGATGTTCTGGTCGATGTTCGCGGCCTTTCGCCTCGGCGCGGTCTGGGTTCCCACCAATTTCCGCCTGATGCCGGACGAGGTCGCCTATCTCGCCTCCGCCTCCGGTGCCAAGGCGTTCCTGTGCCACGGCGATTTTCCCGATCACGCCAAGGCCGCGGCCAATCCCGCGCTCGAATTCATCTGGCGGATCGGCGAGGGCAATTTCGGCGAGACCTCCGTGACCGAAGCGATCGCCGCACACGCCGGCGCCAAGGTCGAGAACACGACCGTCGACTACGACGACCCCTGCTGGTTCTTCTTCACCTCGGGCACGACCGGACGCTCCAAGGCGGCGGTGCTGACCCACGGCCAGATGGCGTTCGTCATCACCAACCACCTTGCCGACCTGATGCCGGGCACCACCGAACAGGATGCCTCGCTGGTGGTCGCCCCGCTGTCGCATGGCGCCGGCGTCCATCAACTGGTGCAGACCGCGCGCGGTGTGCCGACGATTTTGCTGCCGTCGGAGAAATTCGACATCGCCGAGGCGTTCCGCCTGATCGAGGTCCATCGCGTCAGCAACATCTTTACGGTGCCGACGATTCTGAAGATGATGGTCGAACATCCGGCGGTCGACAAATACGATCACTCCTCGCTGCGCTTCATCATCTATGCCGGCGCGCCGATGTACCGCGAGGACCAGAAGGCGGCGCTGAACAAGCTCGGCTCCGTGCTGGTGCAGTATTTCGGCCTTGGCGAGGTCACCGGCAACATCACCGTGCTGCCGCCCAACCTGCACGACCCCGAGGATAGCCCGACGGCCCGGATCGGCACCTGCGGCTTCGAACGTACCGGCATGCAGGTCTCGATCCAGGGCGACGACGGCAGCGAGTTGAAGCCGTTCGAGACCGGCGAGATCTGCGTGATCGGTCCCGGCGTGTTCGCCGGCTATTACGACAACCCCGAGGCCAATGCGAAAGCGTTTCGCGACGGCTGGTTCCGCACCGGCGATCTCGGCCACATGGACGAGGAGGGCTTCGTCTACATCACCGGCCGCGCCTCCGACATGTACATTTCCGGCGGATCGAACATCTATCCGCGCGAGGTCGAGGAGAAGATTTTGACCCATCCGGCGATCGGCGAGGTCGCGGTGCTCGGCGTGCCCGACCCGTTCTGGGGCGAGGTCGGCGTCGCCGTCTGCGTCGCGCGCGAGGGAGCCGCTGCGGTGAGCGAGGCGGAGCTGGCCGCGTTCCTGTTGCCAAAAGTGTCGCGCTACAAGATGCCAAAACGGTTCTTCTTCTGGGAGGCGTTGCCGAAGTCCGGCTATGGCAAGATTCCGAAGCGGCTGGTTCGCGACGAGCTGGAGGCGCGGGGACAGCTCGACCTCGTGTCGAAGACGGGCACCTGAGGCGATGCGAAGCATCGCCCAGCCGGGCGCGCCGGTAACTGAGCGCATCCAGTGGGTCGAGGCGCGGGGACGCGCGTTTTCGTTCACGCCTGAAGCCGGTCTGCCGCTTTTGGAAGCCGCGCGCCGCGGCTTTGCCGGGGCCGGATTTGCCGGCGGCGTGCTGAGCCTGCGGGCAGGGGCGCTCGGCCCGTTGGCCTATGTGATGCCGGCGCTGTCGAAGACCGGCGCCAATGCCGCATTCTACAGCGACACCTTTCGCCCCCAGGGGATCAGCCGGCTGAAGTGTGCGGCGATGACGCTAGGCCAGCGCGACGGCGCGCCGTTCTTTCACTGCCACGGCCTGTGGACCGAGACCGACGGCCACCTGCACGGCGGCCACATCCTGCCCGAGGAGAGTTTTGTTGCCGAGCCGTTCGCGGTCGATGCGTTCGGAATCGACGGCGCCATGTTCACGGCCGAGCCTGACAGCGAGACCAATTTCAAGTTGTTCGGGCCAGTAGCGTTTCCAAGCGAAGTGGCTCCCGGTTCGCGTGAAGGAAACGCGTCCGATATAAGAGGCCCGTGGGCGACGACGGATGCCAAAAGCGATAGCCGCGCCTTTGCGCTGCGGTTGCGGCCGAACCAGGATTTTGCCGCGGCGCTGGAAAACTTCTGCCGGCAGCGCGGGATCTTCCGTGCCCGCCTTCACGGCGGCGTCGGCAGCACCATCGGCGCGCATTTCACCGATGGCCGTAACGTCGTGCCGTTTGCGACCGAGCTGGCGATCACTTCCGGCGACATCGCACCGGGCGCCGACGGCACGCTGCAGGCCACGCTCGATGTCGCGCTGGTCGATTATCTCGGCGGTATCGCCGAGGGCCGTCTGATGCGCGGCGACAATCCGGTGCTGATGACGATGGAGCTGGTGCTCGAGGTGATCGAGGGCGGGGTGCGGGCGTAGCGGCGTGATTCCCATTTCGAATGGCCTGTCCCGTCATTGCGAGCGAAGCGAAGCAATCCATCGCGCGGCATAACGAAGAATGGATTGCTTCGTCGCTGCGCTCCTCGCAATGACGGTGGATAAATACGAGTTCACTTTCTCGCGGCGCGAAGCACCCGGAGTTTTGCAAGAAAACCTTGCCCTCGAAAATAGAGGGCGCAGGTAAGACCGGATGCGCGCTGCACCCGCGGTCTCGCATGCATGTTGCAAAAGAATGTGCTGCACACGAGCATACAGGTTCAGCGGGAACACCCGGCCTTCCCTGCGCAATGGCTTTACGGCTTATACGTAATCGTCCTGGTGACCGGCTTTCTTGCCACCATCGCTCTTAGGCAGCGTTAGCCGCCGTCGAACTTGACGCCAGCACCGGGGCGTCGGACCCAAACGATTTCACCGTACACAAAAGCCACGCTCGTCAGTCGTGACCCTGCGTCCACCGCATCTCACCGCACGTCGTGACGATCGCGAGCGCCCCTTGTGTCGGCAAAAACTGGCAGAATGTGCGAACGGGCGGTTGAAGCAGAACCGCCCGTTGCTGGAACTGAGCCCGTAACGCCCCAAAGCGGCAGAGCCTGTATGAGAGCGAGGGACAGCTCCGGTGTCTTCCTCAACCCGAACAGTTGCAAGGGCCGTTGAGCCCGTACCGAGCAAGGAAGGGAGTGGATGATGGCACAAAATGGTCTCGTTGTCGTCGGCATCGATGTAGCAAAGGACAAGGTCGATGCGTGCATTCGCGAGTTGGCGCTGCGGCAGACGTATCCGAGCACTGCCCAGGGTCATCGCAAGCTGGTTGCCTGGCTTCGCAAGCACAAGGTGAACAGGGCGGTGATGGAGGCCAGCGGCGGCTATGAGCGCGATTGGGGGAAGGTGCTCCGTCTGGCCGGCATCGCCGTACGGATCGTCGACCCCAAGCGAGTCCGCAGCTTTGCGCAGTCGGCCGGACGCCTGGCCAAGAACGATACGATTGATGCAGAGATGATCGCTTGGTTCGCAGAGACGTTCAGCGAGGCGCCGGGCCAAGTGCACGATGCCGCGCGCGAAGAGCTGCAGGCGCTGGTGAAAGCTCGTCTCAATCTGGTCGATCTCAAGATACGACTGGAAGCTCAAAACGAGCATGCTGCACCAGGACAGGCTCGGAAAGCGCGGACCCGTATCTTGAAGAGCTTGCTCGAGGAAATTGCCAAGCTCGAAGTCGCGATCTCGGCCCAGGTCAGGGCCACACCTCATCTTGCCGAACGCGCCGAGATCGTCGAGAGCGTGCCAGGCTTTGCCGAAACGAGCTCAGCGAACCTCATTGCTGGAATGCCGGAGCTTGGCCAAGTGAGCGACGAGATCGCCGCGGCGTTGTTAGGCGTTGCCCCTTATGACGATGATAGCGGAAAGCGCCGCGGCGAACGCCACATCAAGGGCGGCCGCCGTTGGGTCCGAAACGCCCTCTACATGCCGTGCCTCGGCGCGGCCACACAGAACAATCCTGTCTTCAAGGCCTACTATCAACGGCTACTTGCCAAGGGGAAGGAGCCGAAGGTTGCGCTCGTCGCCTGCATGCGAAAGCTGATCATCATCCTCAACACAATGATCGCACGCCGGCAGAAATGGGATCCCAGCCGTTACGCACTGAATTGAGCGAGCGCACTTCACCGCGCTCGGTCCTCGACCGAGCGCATGCCTAGCCAACAGACCGGGGAGCGGACGGCGTCAAGGCCGTAAGCCGCCGAAGGCGGGGGCGCGCCTCGCGCCAGCCTTGAGGCCAGCCGATCACCGGTCTACTTCAGCACAGTTGCTCTCATCGCGGGAGACGGGCGGAGTTAGACGTCTGATTTGCCCGACGGGGCAACCGGAATCTTTTCGCGCCGACGGATTGACCTAAATCTGGGGTGATTTGCCCGACGGGCAAAACAGCCGGTATGGCTTGCTCCATCTGCCTAGCAACGGATACATTCCACGGTTGTAGCGGGAATTTGCCATGGCCTCACGACGCAACCGGACCATCGATATGCCGGCGCCATATCTCAGGCGCATCTGGCTCGACCCCTCGCGGGTCACCGATCCCGCGGCCTATCCGTTCTGCCTGCCGTTCCTGCTCGATGGCTTCGAACTGGACTTCGACTGCGCCGTCACCATCATCGTCGGCGAAAACGGCATGGGCAAGTCGACGCTGCTGGAAGGGATCGCGACGCTCGCGGGCTTCGACGAGGCGGGCGGGGCCGGTGGCTACAAGCCGGTCGATCACTCCGACGCGCTCGAAGTTATGGGCGGCAAACTGTCGTCGGCGCTGCGCGCAGGCTGGCTGCCCAAGGTCAGCAATGGCTGGTTCTTCCGTGCCGAGAGCTTCTTTTCCGTCGCGCGATATCTGGACAAGGTACAATCCGAGGATATTCCTACTCTTGGGCGCGGTAGGCCGCCGGACTTCCTCTCACATTCCCACGGCGAGGGCTTTCTCCGTTTCTTCAACGAACGTTGCCAGAAGCAGGGCATCTTCATCTTCGACGAACCGGAATCGGCGCTGTCGCCGTCGCGGCAGATCGAGTTTCTGAAACTGCTGCGGCGCATGGACGTATCAGGCATCTGCCAGGTCATCATGGCCACGCACTCGCCGATGCTGATGGCGTACCCCCAGGCGCGGCTGCTGCGGCTGTCGAAGTACGGGCTGGAAGCCGTGACGGTGCGCGAGACCGACCACTACAAGGTCATGCGCGAGTTTTGCGCGGATCCGGACGGGTTCGTGCAGGCGGCGATCGAGGAGTGAGGCCGTAGGGTAGGTTGAGTCAATGGGTTCGGCCAACGGCCGGCCCGATGAAAAACTCCGCGAAACCCACCAACAGAAGAGCGATGGGATTCGCTGCGCTCAACCCATCCTGCGCGGGCTTGCTACCTGCTTGACCAAGTCGCGACTGAGCCTATACAGACATGGCTGTTGCTGGAATATGTCCCCAACGCTTGGTGTTTGCAGCCTTGTTGGTACCCTTTGGGGGTGGATCATGAGGCGACGCGAAGTCATCCTCTTGCTCACGGGCACGATCCTTGCCAGTTCGACCGTTGTGCGCGCGCAGCAGCTCGGGCGGCCACGCCGGATCGGGGTCGTCATGCTGTACCCGGAGAAAGATCCGCAAGGGCAACTTCGTTCGACTGCCTTCCAGCAACAGCTTGAGAAATTAGGCTGGACGGTCGGCGGAAATCTCCAGATCAATTTCAAGTGGGGCACGGGCGATGCCAATTGGGTGCAGTCTGCAACCGAAGATGTCCTAAACGGGAAGCCGGATGTATTGCTGGCAAATGGCGATCCGGCGATCAAGGCGGCACAAAGGGCGACCCGTACAGTTCCGGTCATATTCATCGGCAGCGGTGATCCGGTGGGCGATGGTTTGATTCAAAGCCTCGCCCACCCGGGCGGCAACCTGACTGGTTTTGCTGTGATGGAGCCAAGTCTGGGCGCAAAGCTGCTTGGAATACTGAAGCAGGTCGCGCCGCACGTCACCCGCGTTGCCACCCTAGTGAATCCGGACAATGCCACCCACAAGCGAATTACTGCCCTGCTGGAGGCCGCCGCCCCGAACTTTGGCGTCGAAATCGTCTCGGCGCCTGGCCGTGAAACTGCCGAGATTGAAACCGCGATGAGCCAATGGGGGCAGGGATTGGGCTATGGTGTTATCGTGCCGTCGGACCCCGCGACCAATTCCCGCCGTGGACTTGTCGTTGAGCTGGCAGCGCGCTATCGGCTGCCGACCATTTACTCGCTGCGGAGCGCCGTCGTCGATGGTGGCCTGATGTCCTATGGCGTCGATATCATCGAACTGTTTCGCCAAGCCGCAATTTATGCCGATCGCATCGTCAAAGGTGAAAAGCCTGCCGAATTGCCAGTGCAACTGCCTGCGAAATTTGAGTTGGTCGCGAACTTGAAAACCGCCAAGGCACAAGGCTTCGATATACCACCCTCGCTGCTGTCAACCGCCGACGAAGTGATCGAATAACTTGCGATATGTCGATGGGTTTCGCTGCGCTCAACCCACCCTACGCGGGCTGGAAGCCGTGACGGTGAGGGAGACTGATCACTACAAGGTCATGCGCGAGTTTTGCGAGGATCCGGACGGGTTCGTGCAGGCGGCGATCGAGGGGTAGGGCTGTAGGGTGGGTTGAGCAAAGCGAAACCCACCAACACAGGGCGATGGGTTTCGCTGCGCTCAACCTATCCTACGCGGGCTTCAGCTTTCAGTGGCATAGTGGACATGGCCAGACTCGTTACCTGCTTGACCCGGTCGCGAATGACCCCGAACGGACATCGCGCCTGATTGGTTCTGGGGCCAGCAGCGCGCCATTTCTCACTCGCCGTTCGGTCGCAAAGTGCTAGTCTTGGGCATTGCACAAGGTATGTTCTCGGCGGGGTCAAATGCGACGACGCGAGTTCATCACACTGGTTGGCGGCGCCGCGGCTTCGTGGCCGTTCGGGACCGAAGCACAGCAGTCCGATCGGGTAAAGCGCGTTGGTGTGCTTTTCGCCCGCGCACAGAATGATGGTCAAGTCCATGCTCAAGTCTACGAGCAAGAGATGCAGAAGCTGGGTTGGTCTAAGGATCACAATGTCCGCTTTGACTACCGCTGGGCGGCCGGAGACCCTGAACGCATATCAACATTCGCGAAAGAGGTGGTGGACGCGCGGCCCGACGTGATTGTTGGTCACACAACCGCGGCGGTTGCGGCTCTGCTGCGCGAAACGCGCACCATTCCGATTGTGTTCATAGGGGTCACCGATCCGATTGGCAGCGGCTTCGTAACCAGCCTCTCACGGCCCGGTGGGAACCTCACGGGTTTCGTCGACTTGGAGCCTTCACTCGGAAGTAAGTGGGTGGAATTGCTGAAACAGATGGTACCCAACCTCACGCGCCTCGGTTGCATATTCAATCCAGCGACGGCAGTAGGCGGGGGATCGTATTACATGAGTTCAGTGGAGTCGGCTGCCTCGTCGTTGGGAGTCCAAGCCGTTGCAACGCCCGCTCACAATGCTGAGGAGATAGAACGAGTCCTCACCTCCCTCGCGGGGGATCCCGCTGCGGGCCTCGTTGTAATGCCAGACATCTTTAATGGGGTTCATCGAACTCTGATTATTTCGACCGCCAATCATCTACGGGTACCCGCGGTCTACGCATTCCGGTTCTTCGCCACCGGCGGCGGACTGGCGTCGTACGGGATCGACCTCACAGACCTTTTTAGGCGGGGAGCCGTATACACCGACCGTGTGCTTCGCGGCGCGCTGGCAGCCGACCTTCCGGTTCAGTTACCCACCAAATTCGAGTTGGTCATCAACCTCAAAACCGCCAAGGAGTTGGGCCTCGAAGTTCCTCCCTCGCTAGTCGCCCGCGCCGACGAGGTGATAGAATAGCAAAGAGGCGACGTCCGTTGCTGATGCTGTGGACGGCTCCTCCACCGGCACGAGAGTGCCACGGATGTGGGGGCTGTTAAGGCTCCCACGATTCAGAGGAGCGAGCCATGCAGACGGTTACGACAATCGGTTTAGACATCGCCAAGTCGGTTTTCCAGGTTCACGGCGTTGACGCTGGCGGCCAAGTAATTGTTCGCCAGCAATTGAAGCGTCGCTATGTCTTGACGTTCTTCCGGAAGCTGTCGCCGTGTCTGGTCGGTATTGAAGCCTGCGGCTCGGCGCACCATTGGTCACGCGAACTCCAGGCACTTGGTCACACCGTCCGGCTAATGCCGCCGGCCTACGTGAAACCCTACGTCAAGCGGCAGAAGAATGACGCGACTGACGCAGAGGCTATTTGTGAGGCAGTCACCAGGGCCAACATGCGGTTCGTGCCGACCAAGACTCCCGAGCAGCAAAGCGGCTTGGTATTGCACCGCACGCGTCATCTGTTCATCCGTCAGCAGACCTCCGTAATCAATGCGATCCGGGCTCATCTTGCCGAGTACGGGATAGTTGCGCCGGTCGGGCGTCAAGGTGTCGTAGAACTGCTCACTGTCGTCGCCGATCCGAACGACAGAAGGGTTCCGGAGATCGCTCGTGCGTGTCTTGCGGCACTCGGGGCTCAACTGCGCAGGATGAAGGAGCAGATCCTGGAGTTCGACCGGTTGATCAGGGCATGGCATCGGTCCAACGAAATGAGCATGCGGCTTGAAGAAGCCCCCGGCGTCGGTCCAGTGCTGGCCACTGCTTTGGTCGCTGCCGTTGCTGATCCAAAGTCCTTCCGATCAGGGCGCAACTTCTCGGCCTGGATAGGTATGGTACCGAAACAGCACTCCAGTGGAGGCAAGAACAGGCTCGGCAATATAAGCAAGCAAGATGACCGCTATTTGCGCGGCCTGTTTGTGGCCGGCGCGCTTTCTGTCATCCGTTACGCCAAGATCTACGGCGCCAAACACCGGCCCTGGCTCACGGCCTTGCTGGCCAGGCGGCCGACCAAGGTTGCGGCTATCGCGCTCGCCAACAAGATCGCGCGGATGGTCTGGGTCATGATGGCCAGGGGCGAGCGATACAACGAACCCGTCGCGCTTGCGCGATGAACGAGATCGCGCCGGGCAACTGGCGTGATGTGAAGGTTGGGAGGGCGAACAGCACGTAATGCAGAGCCGGTCGATCCGGCGATCAGGACAACCCACATGTGCCAAGGCATTCTTGAATGCGAGTTGTTGGTCGGGACCTGATCCGCGGAGGGCATTATGGCCAGCGGTCATGTGAACCGCGTCTAAAGGCCGAACACATGGCTGCACCGACCAATGCTGCAAAACGTGAAAAATCTCTTGCCAACACGGAGCCGTCCACACATGGCACATCGCGTCATTTTGCGGCGGTGCAAAATCTGTTCGCTGCCGGGGCATAACGGACATTGCCCGCAGCAATCGCGATCGACTCATGAGTACGCGCCGTAAATCAGTGCAGCTACGATCCTACTCCGCCGCCTCAGCCCCGCTGCTCCGCTTCTTGCGCGGCGCAGTCTCCCTCGCCAGCACCGGTGCCAGAAACTTGCCCGTGTAGCTCCGCGGCGCTTTCACGATATCCTCCGGCGGGCCCCAGGCGACGATTTCGCCGCCGCCGTCGCCGCCTTCGGGGCCGAGGTCGATCACCCAGTCGGCGGTCTTGATGACTTCGAGGT
This sequence comes from Bradyrhizobium ottawaense, assembly GCF_900099825.1. Classification (NCBI taxonomy): domain Bacteria; kingdom Pseudomonadati; phylum Pseudomonadota; class Alphaproteobacteria; order Hyphomicrobiales; family Nitrobacteraceae; genus Bradyrhizobium; species Bradyrhizobium ottawaense. The sequence continues at coordinate 7,687,556 of NZ_LT629693.1, forward strand.
TGTGCTCGATCACCACCACCGTGTTGCCCTGCGACACCAGCTCGTGCAGCACTTCCAATAGTTTCGCGACGTCGTGGAAATGCAGGCCCGTGGTCGGCTCGTCCAGGATGTAGAGCGTGCGGCCGGTGGCGCGTTTTGACAATTCCTTGGCCAGCTTGACGCGCTGGGCTTCGCCGCCGGACAGCGTCGTGGCCTGCTGGCCGACATGGATGTAGTCGAGGCCGACGCGGTGCAGCGTCTTGAACGTTTCGCGGACCCGCGGCACCGCCTTGAAGAACTCGGCGGCTTCCTCGACGGTCATGTCGAGCACGTCGGCGATGCTCTTGCCCTTGAACAGCACTTCGAGCGTCTCGCGGTTGTAGCGCTTGCCCTTGCAGGCGTCGCAGGTAACGTAGACGTCGGGCAAAAAGTGCATCTCGATCTTGATGACGCCGTCGCCCTGGCAGGCCTCGCAACGGCCGCCCTTGACGTTGAACGAGAACCGCCCGGGCTCGTAGCCGCGCGCCTTGGCTTCGGGCAGCCCTGCAAACCATTCGCGGATCGGCGTGAACGCGCCGGTATAGGTCGCGGGATTGGAGCGCGGGGTGCGGCCGATCGGCGACTGGTCGATGTCGATGATCTTGTCGATATGCTCCAGCCCCTCGATGCGGTCGTGGGGGGCGGCGCCCTCGCTGGCGTTGTTGAGTTTCCGCGCGATGGCCTTGTACAGCGTGTCGATCAACAGCGTCGACTTGCCGCCGCCGGAGACGCCGGTGACGGCGGTGAACAGCCCGAGCGGAATTTCCGCCGAGACGTTTTTCAAATTGTTGCCGCGGGCGTTGATCACCTTGATGGTGCGGCGATGGTTCGGCGGCTTGCGCTCGGGGATCGGCACCGACAATTCGCCGGTGAGGTATTTGCCGGTCAGCGATTTCGGATTGGCCATGACCTCGGCGGGCGTGCCTTGCGCCACGATATGGCCGCCATGCATGCCGGCGCCGGGGCCGATGTCGAGCACGAAATCGGCCAGGCGAATGGCGTCCTCGTCATGCTCGACCACGATCACGGTATTGCCGAGGTCGCGCAGCCGCTTCAACGTCTCCAGCAGGCGCGCATTGTCGCGCTGGTGCAGGCCGATGGAAGGCTCGTCCAGCACGTAGAGCACGCCTGTGAGACCCGAGCCGATCTGGGAGGCAAGGCGGATGCGCTGGCTTTCGCCGCCGGACAGGGTGCCGGAGGCGCGCGCCAGGGTCAGGTAGTTGAGGCCGACGTCGAGCAGGAACGACAGCCGCTCGCGGATCTCCTTCAGCACGCGGACTGCGATTTCGTTCTGCTGCGCGGTGAGCGCCGCCGGCACGTCCGCGAACCATTCGCCGGCGCGCTTGACCGACAGTTCGGAGATTTCGCCGATGTGCTTGCCGCCGATCTTGACGCACAGCGCCTCCGGCTTCAGCCGGTAGCCGTTACAGCCGGCGCAGGGAACGTCGGAGAAATATTTCGCCAGTTCCTCGCGCGCCCACTCGCTTTCGGTCTCGCGGAAGCGGCGCTCGAGGTTGGTGACGACGCCCTCGAACGGTTTTTTGGTGTCGTAGGAACGCACGCCGTCTTCATAGGAGAACTTGATCTCGTCATCGCCGGAACCATGCAGGAGCGCAGCCTGCGTCTTCTTCGGCAGGTCCTTCCACTTGGTGTCGAGCGTGAACTTGTAGAATTTTCCCAGCGCCGTCAGGGTCTGGATGTAATAGGGCGAGGACGACTTGGCCCACGGCGCGATCGCGCCCTTGCGCAGGGTCATTTCCTTGTCGGGAATGACGAGGTCTTCGTCGATATGCTGCTCGACGCCGAGGCCGCCGCAGGCCGGGCAGGCGCCATAGGGGTTGTTGAACGAGAACAGTCTGGGTTCGATTTCCGGAATGGTGAAACCGGACACCGGGCAGGCGAACTTTTCCGAAAACAGAATCCGTTCCGGCCCGCTCTTGTCGTGAATCTTGGCGGTTTTCTTGTCGGACTTCTTTTCCTCGGCCGCGCCCGCGGGCGCGTCGGCGTATTCGATCACGGCGAGGCCTTCGGCCAGCTTCAGCGCGGTCTCAAAGCTTTCGGCAAGGCGCTGGCCGATATCCGGCCGCACCACGATGCGGTCGACCACGACATCGATGTCGTGCGGGAATTTCTTGTCGAGTGCCGGCGCTTCGGCGAGCTCGTAGAAGGTGCCGTCGATCTTGACGCGCTGAAAGCCCTTCTTGAGGTACTCGGCGAGTTCCTTCTTGTATTCGCCCTTGCGGCCGCGCGCGACCGGCGCCAGCAGATAGAGCCGCGTGCCCTCCGGCAGCGCCAGCACACGGTCGACCATCTGCGAGACGAGCTGACTTTCGATCGGCAGGCCCGTGGCGGGCGAGTAGGGCACGCCGACGCGGGCCCACAACAGCCGCATGTAGTCGTAGATCTCGGTGACGGTGCCGACGGTGGAGCGCGGATTCTTCGAGGTGGTCTTTTGCTCGATCGAGATCGCCGGCGACAGCCCGTCGATCTGGTCGACGTCGGGCTTCTGCATCATCTCGAGGAACTGGCGGGCATAGGCCGACAGCGACTCGACATAGCGGCGCTGGCCTTCGGCATAGATGGTGTCGAACGCGAGTGAGGATTTTCCCGAGCCGGACAGGCCGGTGAATACCGCGAGCTTGTCGCGGGGAATCTCGACGTCGATGTTCTTGAGATTGTGCTCGCGCGCGCCGCGGATCGTGATCGCGCGCGAGGCCGAGCCGGCGTTCTGTTGGCGCTTCGCCCTCAAGATTTCATCCATAGCGGCATTTCCACGCGCGTGAGACGCACGACGTTGGGCACACCGCCGGGTGGTCCGGGGCGCCGATGAGTTAAAGCTGGAACGTAGGAAGAACGGCGGACGATTTCCAGTGCCGGCGGCGAACCATCAACGGATTGTTTGCGTCTTCTTCCGTTTGGCAGCAGCGGTCAGCAGTTCCCGCTCAACCAAAGTTCCGCCAACAAACAAAAAGGCCGGCGCGAGGCCGGCCTTTAGTTGCTCGAGGGAGGAAGCGAAGCTCAGTATTTCGCGATCACCGGGCCGCCCCAGCGGTAGTTCACGCGGACCGTCGCCATGTCGACGTCCTGGCGAATGTTGTCGGCGCGCGAGACCGCAATGGCGGTTGCCGGGAACGTAATATTGGGGGTGCCCATGAACAGGTGGTCGTATTCGACGGCGACGGACCAGTTCGGTGCAAAGCCGACTTCGATGCCGGCGCCCACGGTGCCGCCCCATCGGGTATCGGTCGCCGTATTGAACACGACGCCGGTCGCGGTAAAGGCATTGCTGTACTTGGTGTCGGTGACGGCGGCGCCGCCCTTCACGTAGAGCAGGATGTTGCTCCAGGCGTAACCGACCTGGCCGGTGAAGAGGCCGATGGCATCGATCTTGGTCTGGTTGTTGAACGGAATGATCGCGGTCGCACTCGCGCTCGATCCCTTCAGGTCGGCCCAATCGCCCTGCGCTTCGACGCCGAACACCCAGTTGGCCGACTGCCAACGGTAGCCGAACTGACCGCCGACAAGTCCACCGGTGGCGTCGTGGCAGCCCTCGCGGGGGGTATTCGCAAGCGCGACGCCATTGTCGGCAGTCTTGTTCCAGCAGTTGTGGCTCGATCCGCCGCCGCCATTGAGACCGATATAGAAGCCGCTCCAGTCATAGACCGCTGCGATCATCGGCGCCGGTGCCTTGGTGTACGGGCGGGCCGCGAGATCGGCCGCCGACGCCGGAGACGTCAAGCTCAACGCGCCGAGACCTGCGACGGTAAGCAGAAATTTCTTCATCTCGTACCCCTTGGGAATCTGTTCTGGAGACCTGCGATTGTTCCCAAACTACCCAAGCGAGCAACCGGTGGCTGTTACATCCATGCCACAGTTTGACACAATGTCGCACCCTTCGGTTTCGCCATGCGAAAGCAAGCCAGCAAAATCAAGCAAACAAAAAGGCCGGCGCGAGGCCGGCCTTTCGGTGTCCTGTTTGACGCCGTTTCTATCAGTACTTGGCGATGACCGGGCCACCCCAGCGGTAGTTGACGCGGACGGTGACGAGGTCGGCGTCCTGCTTGATGCTGTCGGTGCGGGTGTTCAGGCCGGCGACCGGGAAGACGCTGGTGAAGGTGTTGCCCTTCGTGCCCATGAACAGATGGTCGTATTCGACGGCTGCCGACCAGTTCGGCGCAAAGCCGAATTCGACACCCGCGCCGACCGCGCCGCCCCAACGGGTTTCGGTGGTGCGATCGATGACGACGTTGGTTCCAGTCAACAGGCCTTCGTAACGGTTGTCGGTGACCGCGGCGCCGCCCTTCACATAGAGCAGGGCGTTATTCCAGGCGTAGCCGATCTGGCCGGTGAACAGGCCGAAGGCATCGATCTTGGTGCGGTCCGTCGACAGGCCGAGCGTGGCGAGGCTGGCATTGCTGCCGCGGAAGTCAGCCCAGTTGCCCTGCGCTTCCAGACCGAACACCCAGTTGCCGGCCTGCCAGCGGTAGCCGAGCTGACCGCCCGCGGTGCCGCCGGTCGCGTCGTGGCAACCTTCCGCAGCCGCAGGAACGGCGACGCCGGCAACAGCGGTGTTGTTGTAGCAGTTGCGGCTCGAACCCCAACCACCGTTGGCGCCGATGTAGAAGCCGCTCCAGTCGTAGACGGCGGCGATCATCGCGGGTGCCTTGGTGTAGGGACGCGCAGCGAGATCGGCAGCAGCGGCAGGCGCCGCGAAGGCAACGAGGGCAACCGTGCCCAGCAGAAACTTCTTCATGGTCGTATCTCCAGCTCTTGACCGCTTCTCGTTGGTCCCGAAGCGTTTTGTGATGACGCGGGCGCCGCATCGTTGGAACAACCTATACGCCGGATCGATCGAAAAAGCCGTCGCCGAAATGCCACACTCGTGGAAGAAGTGTGGCGCTGCAAGTTAATGATTTGTTTACGACATTCCGCCGGCTCCGTGGAGAATCGGGTTCGCAAAAGGTGATTTGCGTCTGTCCCGCATCGCGCTGTCACCTGCCGTCCGGGCTGCCGCAAAAGGCGAACTCTGACGATGACAGGTTGCGTGGAACAAAACTGGAACATTGGCTTCGGGCATGCTATATGTGGATAACCGGGGGATTGCTGAGGGATCGCTAAGTCGGCAGCGCCGGCGAGCGTATAGGGTCGCCTCGGATGGTCCCGTGGTTCGGCCTTTGGGCGGACAAGGCGACAGGTTGAAGCTGCAGGGGGCCGCGTGACGGCAGGCCCGGCGATTTTGCCAGTGATTTTGAGTGGAGAGCGGCGATGGCAGGAAGCGTGAACAAGGTGATTCTGGTCGGAAATCTCGGCAAGGATCCGGAAATCCGGCGGACACAGGACGGGCGGCCGATCGCCAATCTGAGCATCGCGACCTCGGAGACCTGGCGCGACAAGGGCACCGGCGAGCGCAAGGAAAAGACCGAGTGGCATCGGGTGGTGATCTTCTCTGAGCCGCTCTGCAAGATCGTCGAGCAGTATCTGAAGAAGGGCGCCAAGGTGTACATCGAGGGCGCGCTGCAGACCCGCAAGTGGACCGATCAGGCAGGCGTCGAGAAGTACTCGACGGAAGTCGTGCTGCAGGGGTTCAACTCGACGCTGACGATGCTCGACGGCCGCAGCGGCGGCGGTGGCGGCAGCTTCGGCTCCGACGATTCCGGCGGTGACTTTGGTACCGAGCGCGCGGTCAGCTCGGCGCCCCGGCGTGCGGTCGCGGCCGGCGCCGGCGGGCGCAGCAACAGCGACATGGACGACGATATCCCGTTCTAGAACGAGCGCGCTCGAATAACGGCTGGCTCGCGGGAATTCTCTCGCGAGCACCGTCGCGTGCGCTGGCTGCGGCCGCCCGGGCGGATCATGCCGGCGGTGATTTTCGGCCATTTGAGGGCTCGTGGAAGTGCCGCCGGACGAGGCCTTTCCGGCTCCCAAATTGGTCCGCCGGGAGCGCTCCGCACGGCCGGCCGCGGAACCGGGTAAGTCTATGAAAAAACGAAGAGAAAAACAGCGCGGCCAGGGCGGTGTGGGGTGGTTATCCGGACCCCGATGCGCTATATGATTCTAAGCTGAGAACTGACCGGATTCCCCCTTTGTCTGACCCTGAAGATAACAAGCCCGGCGAGCCGCCGGCGCCTTCTGATATTCGTCCCGTTTCCATCCTCGACGAGATGAAAAAGTCCTACCTCGATTACGCCATGAGCGTGATCGTGTCGCGGGCGCTGCCGGACGCGCGCGACGGGTTGAAGCCCGTGCATCGGCGCATCCTCTATTCGATGTACGAGCAGGGCCATACGCCGGACAAGAAATACGTCAAATCGGCCCGCGTCGTCGGTGACGTGATCGGTAAATATCATCCCCACGGCGACCAGTCGATTTACGACGCGATGGTCCGGATGGCGCAGGACTTCTCCATGCGCGTGCCGCTGATCGACGGCCAGGGCAATTTCGGCTCGGTCGACGGCGATCCGCCGGCCGCCTATCGATACACCGAAGCGCGCCTGACCAAAGTGGCGATGGAAGTGCTCGGCGATATCGGCAAGGACACCGTCGATTTCGTTCCGAACTACGACAGCTCCGAGAAGGAGCCCGCGGTTCTGCCGGCCAAGTTCCCGAACCTCTTGGTCAACGGCGCCGGCGGCATCGCGGTCGGCATGGCGACCAACATCCCGCCGCACAACCTCGGCGAAGTCATCGACGCCTGCGTCGCGCTGATCGACAATCCGGCGCTGACCATCGACGAACTCATCAACATCATTCCAGGACCGGATTTCCCGACCGGCGGCATCATCCTCGGGCGCCAGGGCATCCGTTCGGCCTATCACCTCGGCCGCGGCTCGATCGTGATGCGCGGCAAGGTGACGATCGACACCATCCGCAAGGATCGCGAAGCGATCATCGTCAGCGAAATTCCGTACCAGGTGAACAAGGCCACCATGGTCGAGCGCATCGCCGAACTGGTGAAGGAAAAGAAGATCGAGGGCATTTCCGACCTGCGCGACGAATCCGACCGCGACGGTTTCCGCGTCGTCGTCGAACTGAAGCGCGATGCGGTGCCCGAAGTCGTGCTGAACCAGCTTTATCGCTTTACGCCGCTGCAATCGAATTTCCCGGCCAATATGCTGGCGCTGGACTCCGGTCGCCCGCAGACGATGAACCTGAAGGACTTCCTGACGCTGTTCGTCGCGTTCCGCGAGCAGGTGATTACCCGCCGCACCAAATACCTGCTCAACGAGGCACGCGACCGCGCCCACATCCTGGTCGGCCTCGCCATTGCGGTCGCCAATATCGACGAAATGATCCGGGTGATCCGGACCTCGCCGGATCCGACCACCGCGCGCGACACCCTGATGTCGCGCGACTGGCCGGCGCGGGATGTCGAGGCGATGATCACGCTGATCGACGATCCCCGGCATCGCATCAACGAGGACGGCACTACGCGGCTGTCGTTCGAGCAGGCCAAGGCCATCCTCGATCTGCGCTTGCAGCGGCTGACGGCGCTCGGCCGCGAGGAAATCTCCGAAGAACTCGATAGGCTCGCCGTGAAAATCGCCGATTATCTCGACATCCTGCGTTCGCGCGCGCGCATTCAGGCCATCGTCAAGACCGAGCTCGCCGAGGTCAAGGATTCCTTCGCGACGCCGCGCAAGACCGTGATCATGGAGCAGGAAGGTGAGGTCGAAGACGAAGACCTGATCCAGCGCGAGGACATGGTGGTGACGGTCTCGCATGCCGGCTACGTCAAGCGCGTGCCGCTGTCGGCCTACCGGGCGCAACGCCGCGGCGGCAAGGGCCGGGCGGGCATGCAGACCCGCGACGAGGACTTTGTCTCGAGGCTGTTCGTGGCCTCGACCCACACGCCGGTGCTGTTCTTCTCTTCGCGTGGCCAGGTTTACAAGGAAAAAGTCTGGCGGCTGCCGGTGGCACCGCCGAACGCGCGCGGCAAGGCGCTGATCAACATCCTGCCGCTGGAGCAGGGCGAGCGCATCACCACCATCATGCCGCTGCCGGAGGATGAATCCTCCTGGGCCAATCTCGACGTCATGTTCGCCACCACCGGCGGCAACGTCCGCCGCAACAAGCTGTCCGACTTCGTCGATGTCCGCCGCTCCGGCATCATCGCCATGAAGCTCGATGAGGGTGAGGCGATCGTCGACGTGCAGATCTGCACCGAGCGCGACGACGTGCTGCTGACGGCCGCCGGCGGCCAGTGCATCCGCTTCCCCGTCACCGACGTGCGCGTCTTTACCGGCCGCACCTCGATGGGCGTGCGCGGCATCGCGCTCGGCACCAACGACACGCTGATCTCGCTGTCGATCCTGCGCCATGTCGAGGCGACCTCGGACGAGCGGACCGCCTACTTGAAGATGCGCCGCGCGGTGGCCGGCGAGGGCACCGCCGACGAGCCTGTCGATACCGAGGGCGAGGAAACCTCTGGTGCGATCCAGCAGCTTTCGACCGAGCGCTATGCTGCGATGTCGGCGGAGGAGCAGGTGGTGCTGACGGTGTCCGTCAACGGCTTCGGCAAGCGCACCTCGTCCTACGAGTACCGCACCACCGGCCGCGGCGGCAAAGGCATCGTCGCGATGTCGGTCAACAACCGTAACGGCAAGCTGGTGGCCTCGTTCCCGGTCGAGGACTCCGACCAGATCATGCTGGTGACGGATAAGGGCCAGTTGATCCGTTGTCCGGTCGAGGGCATCCGGGTCGCCGGCCGCTCGACCCAGGGCGTCATCGTGTTCGACACCGCCGAGGACGAGCACGTGGTGTCGGTCGAGCATATCGGCGACGACGGCGAAAATGGCGACAACGGGAATTCAAACGCGAATGGCGAGTAGGGGCGAAAGCTTCCCTATTCGCTATTCGCCACTCCCTATTCGCCGCTAGATCTCGATCTCCGTCCCGAACTCGACCACCTGCTTGGTCGGCACGCCGAAGAACGCCGCCGTGCGTTCGGCGTTGCGCTGCAGGAATGCGAACAGCGATTCCCGCCACACCCACATGCCCGGAATATCCTCGCGCGGGATGATGGTCTCGCGGCCGATGTAATAGGTGATGTCGGTGAGGTCGATGCCGGGCAGCTTGCCCTGCTGGCAGGCGAGGATCAGTCCGTCATAGATCGTCGGATACTGCATGAAACCGTAATGCAGGATGACGCGCATGATGCCGGGGATCACCTCGATCACCTCGGCGCGATCCTCGTCCGGGATGCGCGGGGATTCCTCGATCAGCACGGTGACCAGCACCACGCGCTGGTGCAGCACGTGGTTGTGCTTGACGAATTCCGTCAGCGCCAGCGGCACGCCCTTGGGCGAGGACGCCAGGAACACGGCGGTGCCCGACAACCGCGCATGGCACTTGTTGACGGCGGTCTCGATCAGGTCTTCTTCCGGCTGGCGCAGCTTGCCGCGTGCCGCCTCGACCAGTTTGACGCCGCTGCGCCAGGTCAGCATCACGAAGGCGACGGCGGCCGCGAGCAGCAGCGGAAACCAGCCGCCTTCGAACAGCTTCACGGAGTTCGCGGCGAAGAAGATGCAGTCGATGATGAAGAAGAACCCGTTGACCGCGATCACGATGAACGGCGAATAGCCCCACTGGATCGCAACCAGGGCGGCCAACAGCGTCGTGATCGCCATCAGCAGCGACACCGCGATGCCATAGGCGCCGGCCAGCGCATCCGAGGTGCCGAAGCTGAGCACGGCGCCGAGCGTGGCGGCGGCCAATAGCCAGTTCACCAGCGGCACATAGATTTGCCCGATCGCGTCGCTGGTGGTGTGCCGGATCTGCATCCGCGGCAGGAAGCCGAGCTGGATCGATTGCTGGGTCAGCGAAAACACCCCCGAAATGATCGCCTGCGACGCGATCACGGTGGCGAGTGCGGCGAAGGCGACCAGGGGGTAATGCACCCAGTCGGGTGCGAGCTGAAAGAACGGATTGTCGATCGCGGTAGGGTCTGAAATCAGCAGGCCCGCCTGGCCGAAATAGTTCAGCACCAGGGCGGGCAGCGCGATGGCGAACCAGGCCAGCCGGATCGGGAAGCGCCCGAAATGGCCCATGTCGGCGTACATCGCCTCGCCGCCGGTCACGGCCAGAAACGCGGCGCCGAGAATCGCGAAGGAGATATGGAAATCCTGGTGGATCAGGAAATTGAAGGCATAGAGCGGACTGAGGGCTTCAAGCACCACCGGCGCCTTGACGATGCCGTGGACGCCGAGCGCGGCCAGCACGGCGAACCACCCGACCATGACCGGGCCGAAGATCTGGCCGATCACCCTGGTGCCTTGCTTCTGCATGACGAACAGGCCGATCAGAATCACGACCGTGATCGGCACCACGGCGGGCGCCAGCGATGGCGCATCCACTTTCAGGCCCTCGATGGCGCTCAGTACCGAAATCGCCGGCGTAATAGCGCCGTCGCCGTACAGAAGCGCGGCGCCGATCAGGCCGACCACCAAAAGGTGCGCGCGCCACGTCCCCGGCTGCGCGTTGCGCGCGGACAGCAACGCCAGCAAGGCGACGATGCCGCCTTCGCCGCGATTGTCGGCGCGCAAGATCAGCAGCGCGTATTTGATCGAAATGATCAGGATCAGCGCCCACAGGATCAGCGACACCACGCCGAGGATGGCCGCATGCGTCAGCGGCCCGCCATGGCTCGCAGCCTTGGCGGCTTCCTTCAGCGCATAAAGCGGGCTGGTGCCGATGTCGCCATAGACGACACCGAGGGCGCCGATCGTGGCTGCTGCGGGAAGGACACTGGAATGGCCGGAGGTTGCAACTGGCGTACTGGTCACTGGCGCGCCCTCATTGGCACCGCGCTGGCCGGATCATCCGGAAGGCGCGGTCAATCGCCAGTCTGCGACGAGACGTCGCAAATTACCATGGGGATTACGCGTTCGAAACAGACCGCCCAGCTCTGCGCACGGCCGAATCGAAGAGGTCCTCAAGGGGCATCTTGAGGACCTCAATCCAGAGCAATCTGGAAGAAATAGAGTGTCGTTGTTGGGTTTGCGGAGCCCTACGGGTTGCGGTCGGCGGTAACCAGACGCGCTTCGTCGATCGGCGCCGCCTTGGTGCCGGCAACGCGCAGGCAGGAAGCCTCGAAATTCGGCCAGGCCTGCTGCGAGCAGTCCCTGCCGACCGCGCGGACGTCCAGCCGGTCGGCCTTGGTGAGGGCCTGGGGTACGCTGGCTTCGACCGTGGGGGCGAAGCCGGGCAACACGGTGAGCGCGGTGGCAATGAACGCAGCAATAGCGATGGCGGAAAGAGCCTTGATCATGACGGTCCCCTGTCATGGGCCTTCGCGGCCCGTCGTTTCGTTGGTTGAACTTCTAGCCAGCGCAAGTTTCCGGGAGTCTTCGCCACTCCGAGAAATGGTTTCGTCCCGGCTGAGTTTTGTTTCGTCGTCCATTGACCGACGAAACAAAGGCCGGTTGCCAAGCAGACGCCGTGACCCCGGGGCTGGTTCATTGGCCGAGGCCAAATAAAAACCCGGGCAGACAGGGAACCGGGCCGGCTTGCCCGGCCGCCCGGGGCGGGGTAGACGGGGCCTATGCCCCGTATCGCGCTCTATCCCGGGTCTTTCGACCCCGTCACCAATGGCCACCTCGACGTGGTCAGACACGCCGTCGGCCTCTGCGACCGGTTGATCGTCGCTATTGGGGTCCATCCCGGCAAAAAGCCGCTGTATTCGACCGAAGAACGCCTGGACATGGTCCGGGCGGTATTCGGGCCGGTCGCCGCCAAGGCCGGCTGCGGCTTTGAGGCCACCACCTACGACAATCTCACCGTCACGGCGGCCCAGAAGGCCGGCGCGACCATCATGGTTAGGGGCCTGCGCGACGGCACCGACCTCGATTATGAGATGCAGTTGAACGGCATGAACGAGACCATGGCACCCGAAGTGCAGACGGTATTCGTTCCCGCCTCGGCGGCGGTCCGCCCGATCACCGCCACACTGATACGGCAAATCGCCGCCATGGGCGGGGACGTTTCCGCGTTCGTGCCGCCGTCGGTCGTCGCCAGTCTGAAGACCAAGTTTTCCCGCTGACGCGCGGCGCACCCCGACCTCTTGATCCCGGAGTTGTCATGATCCGTATTCTCGCTTTCGTTGCCGCGCTTATCTGCGCGGCTCCCGCGATCGCTCAGCCGCTGCCCGCCAATCTCGACAAGGCGAATGCGATCGTGATCGACACCACCAAGGGCCGCATCGTGATCAAGCTGCGGACCGACGTCGCCCCTGAACACGCCGAGCGCATCAAGTTGCTCGCGCGGGAGGGCTATTACAACAACGTGCCGTTCCACCGGGTGATCGGCGGCTTTATGGCACAGACCGGCGACGGTAAGAATTTCAACGGTACCGGCGGTTCCAAGTATCCCAACTTGAAAGCCGAATTTTCCAAAGTGCCGTTCACACGCGGCATCGTCGGCATGGCGCGCGCAGGCAGCCCCGACTCCGCCAACTCGCAGTTCTTCATCATGTTCGATACCGGCTCCAGCCTGAACAACCAGTACACGGTGGTCGGCGAAGTCGTTTCCGGCATGGACGTGGTCGACAAGCTGAAGAAGGCGCCGGAGGGGTCGCCGAGCGGGTCGGTCACCGACCCCGACAAGATGGTGAAGGTGCAAGTCGCATCCGACATCAAGTGACGCCATGGCCGTGCGCCGCAGCAAGCCACTCGCCTGGTTTGCCGCGGTGCTGCTGTGGCTCCTATGGTCCGGCGAGGTGCGGGCCGAGCCGCCGGCGCTCGACACGCTCAAGGACATTTTCGCCAGATTGCATTCCTGCTGGAAGCCGCCGCCGGCCTCGCTCGCCAACCCGACCGACATCACGGTCGTCGTCAGTTTCAACCGCGAGGGCGTCATTCTCGGCCATCCCCGGATCACCTATGAATCCGAGCAGGCCAGCGACAACGACCGGCTACAGTACCGGATCGCCGTGATGGAAACATTGCAACGCTGTACGCCGTTGCCATTTACCGAGGGACTGGGCGGTGCCGTTGCCGGCCGGCCTTTGGCGATCCCTTTCAGAACCCGCAAACGTCCACCCAAACCTGAAGAGAAACGAGCATGGCTGATACAGAAAACACTTTGATCCTTGAAACCACCCAGGGGCCCGTCACCATTGAAATGCGTCCCGATCTGGCCCCGGGCCACGTCGCCCGGATCAAGGAACTGGTGCGTGAAGGATTCTACGACGGCATCGTGTTCCACCGCGTGATCGAAGGCTTCATGGCCCAGACCGGCTGTCCGCAGGGCACCGGTACCGGCGGCTCCGGCAAGAAGCTGAAGGCCGAGTTCAACAAGGAACCGCATGTCCGCGGCACCACCTCGATGGCGCGCGCGGCAAGCCCGGACTCCGGCGACAGCCAGTTCTTCATCTGCTTCGACGACGCCTCGTTCCTCAACAACCAGTACACGGTGTGGGGCAAGGTCACGTCGGGGATGGAAAACGTCGACAAGATCAAGCGCGGCGAGCCGGTCAAGGATCCCGACAAGATCATCAAGGCGCACATGGCTGTGGACGCGGCCTGAGCTGACAACCGACCTCCAGTGTCATGCCCCGCGAAAGCGGGGCATCCAGTACTCACCGGCTTTCACTATAAGAAAGGTCTGTGAGTACTGGAGTCGCCCGCCCCAGTGCGCAATTGCGCACAAGGCGGGCAATGACAGGCGTGGCCCATGCGCACCGATCTCTTCGACTTCGAACTTCCTGCCTCGAGCATCGCGCTGCGGCCCGCGAGCCCGCGCGATTCCGCGCGCATGCTGGTGGTGCAGCCAGACGCCATGTTGCGCGACCGCACGGTCGCCGAGCTTCCGCAATGGCTGGAGCCGGGCGACCAATTGGTGGTCAACGACACCAAGGTGATTTCGGCGCAGCTCAAAGGCCGGCGTATCGGCCGCGACACCGAGCCGAAGATCGAGGCGACGCTGATCAAGCGGCTGGACGGCTCGCGTTGGCAGGCGCTGGTCAAGCCGGCGAAAAAACTCGCGCCCGGCGACGTGGTCCGCTTCGGCAATGAAGGCAAGGTCTGCCTGCTCGGTCACCTCGACGCCACTGTCGAGGCCAAGGGCGAGGAGGGCGAGATCACGCTGTCGTTCTCGTTCCACGGACCGACACTGGATCAGGCCATTGCCGACCTCGGCAGCCCGCCGCTACCGCCCTACATCGCTTCCAAGCGCACGCCTGACGACCAGGACGTCGCCGACTACCAGACCATGTTCGCGGCCAACGAAGGCGCGGTCGCTGCCCCTACGGCGGGGCTGCATTTCACGCCGGCGCTGGAGGCGGCGTTGCGCGACCGCGGCGTCGAACTGCACCGGCTGACCCTGCATGTCGGGGCAGGGACGTTTCTCCCGGTCAAGGTCGACGAGACCACCGAGCACAAGATGCACGCCGAATGGGGCTCGATTTCGTCCGCCACCGCCGCGGCGCTGAACGCGGCGCGCGCCAAGGGCGGCCGCATCATCGCGGTCGGCACCACGTCGCTGCGGCTGTTGGAGAGCGCCGCCGCCGAGGACGGCACCATCCAGCCGTTCAGCGCCGAAACCTCGATCTTCATCACGCCGGGCTATCGTTTTCGCGCGGTGGATATCTTGCTCACCAATTTCCATCTGCCGCGTTCGACGCTGTTCATGCTGGTGTCGGCCTTCTCAGGGCTTGAGACCATGAAGGCGGCCTATGCCCATGCGATCGCGGATGGCTACCGATTCTATTCGTACGGCGATGCGTGTTTGTTGTTTCGGGCGTAGTCCGTAGGGTGGGCAAAGCGAAGCGTGCCCACCCTTTGCAGTATTGATGCGGATCGATGGTGGGCACGGCGCAAGAGCGCCTTTGCCCACCCTACGATTCCTGCACTCACGCCATCGCGCGTTGCGGCAGCAGTTCCGCGATCTGGATGGCATTGAGGGCGGCGCCCTTCAGCAGCTGGTCCGCCGACACGAACATCGAGATCGAATGGCCTGAGGGATCGCTGAGATCCTTGCGGATGCGGCCGACGAGGACGTCGTCCTGGCCCGAAGCATCGACCGGCATCGGGAAGTAATTGCCGGCGCGATCGTCGACGATCTTGACGCCGGGGGCGCGAGCCAGGATTGCGCGGACCTCGTCCTCGGTGATCGGCCGCTCGCATTCGAAGGTGATGGCCTCGCAATGCGCGCGCAGCACCGGCACGCGGACGCAGGTGACGCCGACCGCGATCTTGTCGTCCTCGAAAATCTTGCGGGTTTCCTTGATGACCTTGCTCTCTTCGTCGTTGTAGCCGGTCTCGGGATCGATGGCGGTGTTGTGGCTGAACAGGTTGAAGGCGTAGGGGTGTGGCATCACCCTGGGCGTGAAGACCTGACCGTTGAGATTCGCCCGCGTCGATTCCACCAGCTCTTCCATGGCAGCCGCTCCGGCGCCGCTGGCCGCCTGGTAGGTCGAGATGATCAGGCGCTTGATCCGGTTGTTCTGATGGATCGGCCACAGCGGCACCAGCGCGGTGATCGCCGCGCAGTTGGGATTGGCAATGATGCCCTTGTGATCGCGAATAGGGTTTCCGTTCACCTCGGGGATGACCAGCGGCACGTTGGGATCCATCCGGAACGCCGAGGAGTTGTCGACCACGACGGCGCCGGCCTTGACGGCAACCGGCGCGAACTTGCGCGAAATGCCGCCGCCGGCCGAGAACAGCGCGATGTCGACGCCGTCGAACGAGCGCTCGGTGAGCTCCTCGATCACGATCTTTTGCCCACGGAAGTCGACGGTCTTGCCGGCCGAGCGCGCGCTCGCCAGCGCCTTGAGCTTGCCGACGCGAAAACCGCGCCGGTCCATGGTGGCGATGAATTCGGCACCGACGGCGCCGGTCACGCCGGCAATGGCAATTACGGGATCGTGGGTCACTTGGGTCTCCATGCGAGGGTGTTGAAAGCAATAAAAAAGCCCCGGTCCTTTTCAGGCGGGGCGCTTCGGTTCAGTTGATGCGATCGTTCGACTACGCGCGCACGCCTCCGAAGGCCCCAGAGGGCGCTTTGGTTTTCAGGGTGCTTTTGGTCTGAAACGTCATGGCGCGGACTTATGCGGCAGGTCTGCGCCGCCGTCAACGGGTTTTGGACTGATTTTCTGCCCCAACGAGGTTGAACAAGGCGCCTATGTCACGTCATAAGCTCCCACATGACCGTTCCCAACCATTTCGAATTACTCGCCACCGACGGTGCGGCCCGTACCGGAAAACTGACCACGCCGCACGGCGTGGTGCGGACGCCGGCCTTCATGCCGGTCGGCACCGCGGGCGCGATGAAGGGCCTGCATTGGCGCGAGGTGCGC
This sequence comes from Bradyrhizobium ottawaense, assembly GCF_900099825.1. Taxonomy (NCBI): domain Bacteria; kingdom Pseudomonadati; phylum Pseudomonadota; class Alphaproteobacteria; order Hyphomicrobiales; family Nitrobacteraceae; genus Bradyrhizobium; species Bradyrhizobium ottawaense. The sequence goes on from NZ_LT629693.1 coordinate 7,703,868, forward strand.
GATGCCGGCGCCGATATCGTGCTCGGCAATACCTATCACCTGATGCTGCGGCCCGGCGCCGAGCGGATCGCAGCCCTCGGGGGCTTGCAGAAATTCACCGGCTGGAACGGACCCATGCTGACCGATTCCGGCGGCTTCCAGGTGATGTCGCTGTCGGAATTGCGCAAGGTGACCGAGCAGGCGGTGACGTTTCGTTCGCATATCGACGGCGCCAAGGTCGAACTGTCGCCGGAACGCTCGATCGAGGTGCAGCGGCTCCTGGGTTCTGACATCGCGATGCAGATGGACGAATGCGTGCGGCTGCCGGCCGAGCGCGCCGACATCGAGCGCGCGATGCAGTTGTCGCTGCGCTGGGCGGCGCGCAGCAAGCGCGCCTTCGAAAGCGCGCCTGATGGCTACATGCTGTTCGGCATCGTGCAGGGCGGCGACGTTCCCGAATTGCGCCACGCCAGCGCCCGCGGCCTGGTCGAGATCGGATTCCACGGCTACGCGATCGGCGGGCTCGCGGTCGGCGAACCCCAGGCGGTAATGCTGGCCATGATCGAAGAGACCGCGCCGGTGTTGCCGGCGGATCGCCCGCGCTATCTGATGGGTGTGGGTACGCCGGAAGATCTGCTGGAAGCCGTGGCGCGCGGCATCGACATGTTCGACTGCGTGATGCCGACACGGAACGGCCGTCATGGCATGGCGTTCACGCGGTTCGGCCAGATCAATCTTCGCAACGCGCGCCATGCCGACGATCCGCGGCCGCTCGACGAGGAGAGCGCATGGCCGTCCGCGCGCGACATTTCGCGCGCCTACCTGCACCATCTGGTCAGGTCGGGCGAGACGCTGGGCGCGATGCTGCTGTCGGACATCAACATCGCGTACTACCAGCATCTGATGCAGGGCATGCGCGATGCGATCGCCGCCGGCACATTTGAGGAATTCAAAAAACAAACACGCGCCGGTTGGGCGCGTGGGGACATCCCACCGAGGTGAGTGTTGGGCCTAGTTACAGGCGAACCGCTTGACCGAATGCTTGGTCACAAAACCGTAACCGCAGGTGTCGCAGGTCCAGAGATAGCTGATGATGCTGTCCTGGAGGTAGGCGGAAGCTTCGGCGGCCACCATGGAGTCGGCACACACGGGGCAGGTCGGTAAATCACACCCACGCGGATCGGGCCTAGACGCGACGGTCGACAGGACTTCAGCAACTGCTGCCATCGTGACCTCCTAGCGATCTGAACCTCAGCTTACCACCAAAGTATACTCCGACTTCTTTGACGATGCCGCAACACAAATGCGTTGGTTTTACGATATTTAGCTCACGGTTTGTTTTGCAACGCAGCGAATTCTTGATGGCGCCGTTTCGCGCTTGCGCCAAGGCCAAGGCACCTCCTAAGTAAGGAACTGCCGTCAATTGTAGACAAAACCGCAAAGGGAGTCCTGTGATGGATGCATCGTCAGCCAATAACGCAGCCGCTGGTGCAGTGCACCGTCCCGGACGGGGCCGGGTTTTCGACTCCATCGTCGATGCCGTCGGCGACACGCCGATTGTGCGCTTGCGGAAGCTGCCGCAGGCCCATGGCGTGAACGCTACCGTTCTCGCCAAACTTGAATATTTCAATCCGGCCGCGAGCGTCAAAGACCGCATCGGCGCGGCGATGGTGATCGCGATGGAAAAGGCCGGCGTGATCAACGCCGACACCGTGCTGATCGAACCGACCTCCGGCAATACCGGCATTGCGCTGGCCTTTGTTGCGGCCTCGCGCGGCTACCGGCTGAAACTGGTGATGCCGGAATCGATGTCGATCGAGCGGCGCAAGATGCTGGCCTTTCTCGGCGCCGAGATCGTGCTGACGCCGGCCGCGCAGGGCATGAAGGGCTCGATCGCGACCGCCGAGGAACTGGTGCGGACGACGCCGAACGCCGTGATGCCGCAGCAGTTCAAGAACCTCGCCAATCCCGAAGTGCATCGCCGCACCACCGCGGAGGAAATCTGGAACGACACCGGCGGTAACATCGACTTCTTCGTCGCCGGCGTCGGCACCGGCGGCACCATCACCGGCGTTGGCCAGGTGCTCAAGCCGCGCAAGCCGAGCCTGCGCGTGGTCGCAGTCGAGCCGGAGGAAAGCCCGGTGCTGTCGGGCGGCCAGCACACGCCGCACAAGATCCAGGGCATCGGCGCCGGCTTCGTTCCCGACATTCTGGATCGCTCGGTGATCGACGAGATTGTCAGGATCAACAGCGTTACCGCAATCGAAACCGCGCGCGCGCTGGCGCGCAACGAGGGCATCCCGGGCGGCATTTCCTCGGGTGCTGCGATCGCGGCAGCATTTGAGATCGGCAAGCGTCCGGAGAACGCCGGCAAGACCATCGTCGCCATCGTGCCGTCATTCTCGGAGCGTTACCTTTCCACCGCACTGTTTGAAGGAATTTAGCGATGGCCGACCAGCCGAGGCGACCGAGAACCCTGAACGACGCGCGCAGCGAAGCCGAGGCGGCGTTCAAGCGCACCACGACCAAGGTGGTTGAGGCGCCGGCGAAACCGACAGCGCTTCCCGGCGTGAAGGAACTGGTCTCGCTGCGCATCGATCAGGATGTGCTGGAATTTTTCCAGGAAGGCGGTTCGGGCTGGCAGGACCGTATCAACGAAGCGCTGCGCAAGGCTGCCGGAAAATAACTGAAGCTTTTCAATCCAAAATGAAAAAGCCCGGGACATGATCCCGGGCTTTTTTGTCCTGTTGGCAGGCTTAGCGGAGTATTCCGCCCATCACGCCGCCGATGAAGCGTCCGGCTCCGGCGGGATCACCGCCGCCGCCGCCGCGATAGTGACCACCGCCACCGCCGCCGCCACCACCACTCGCACGGCGACGGGCCGGGCGATCTCCGTCGTCGCTCGAACTTGCCGATGGCGTGGCCGCGACGATTTCCGACAGCATGGCCTTGTGCTGCAGCTTGTTGAGGAAGCCGGACGAGGGATAGCCGCGGGCAGCCTGCCAGCGCGTGATCACGGCGCGGGTCTGCTCGTCGAACTTGCCGGTTACCTTGGTGTCGAAGCCGAGCCCGGTCAGGCGGCGCTGCACGTCGCGGCGCTGTCCCTTGTCGAGGCCGATCTGGTCCTCGGTGACCTGGTTGGCCGCTTCGTTGAAGGTCGCGGGATCAACGCCGGTGGTCAGGTTGCGGGTCGCGGTGCTGGCGCCGTTCTCCAGCGCCGCAATGCGCGACAGCGCCAGCGGCTTGAACTGGCCGTTCGGATAGTTGGTGACGTAGGCGTTGAGCTCTTCCACCTTGTTGGAGTCCTTGATCGAGCGCCAGAACTCGAGCTCGACGTCGGATCCCGGCGCGGAGGCCACGGCGACCGGCGCCTGAGCCGGCGCGGCCCCGTTCGCCGTGGCGGGGGCGGGCGCACCGTTCAGATAGACCGAGCCGATCAGGTTGGTGTGGCCCCAGGGCAGTTGGCCCTTGTTGGTCTCCTCGTTGACCTGGGCGCGGACCTTGGTCATCGCCTGCTGGATCTCGACCCCGGGGGTCGCGATGTTGGCGATCAGGGCGCGGGTGAACGGGCTGTTGGTGCCTTCCTGGCCGTCGAGCGCGGTCTGGCCCGGGCCGGTCGCGAACGCGATCAGCGTGCCTTCACCGGACTTCATTTCGGCAAGGCCCGATCCGACCGATACGCTGCGGGTCGCCGAATTCGACTTGATCTTGGCGGCGAACGGATTATCGCGGCAGGCATCGAGGAACACCAGCTTGACCTTGGCGTCGCTCATGGTCTGGTCGAGCGTGAGGTCGATGTTGATGGCGGCGCCGAGCTTGACGTCCATTTCCGATTTGATGTCGGCGTCGATCGGCAGCAGATAGTTGGTGCCGCTGATGGCGATGCCGTGACCGGCATAGAAGAAGACGGCGACATCGGCACCTTGCGCCTTCTTGCCGAAGTCCAGCAGCTTTTCCGTCATCTTGTCGCGGGTGAGGTTGGTGCCTTCGACCACCTCGAAACCGACATTGCGCAACACGCCGGCCATCGCCTTGGCGTCGACCGGCGGGTTCGGAAGCTGGGCGACGTTCTTGTAGGCGCCGTTGCCGACCACGAAGGCGACGCGCCGTTCGGCGTTCGCGGCGCCGGCGGAAAGCATCATGCAGAGCAGGGAAAAAATGAGGGTTGGGTAGCGCATCTGAAATCCCCTGGCAGAATCGAAAAGAATTTGGCTGTAACGTTGAACCCGAGATTACACGAAAAAACCGCACTTCGCGCGGCAAAAAGTGGTCGGCCTGCGCAAATCCCGGGAACAGTCCGTTACCGCCAGGTTCCGGATGGCGGAGAGGCTATCGCACGCGTTTGGCTTCGCGCGTGATCCAGATCACAGCCAGCCGCCCGAACGCCGCAATCAGGTTCCGGCAGGCGCAGCAATCGGACGCGCCGGTTTCAGATTCAGCAGGTTGCCGGTCAGGATGAGGGCGGCGCCGAGCACGGTGAACATGTCGAGCCGTTCGGAATAGATCAGCCAGCCCGCCGCGGCCGTCAGCGGAACCCGCAGGAAATCCATCGGCACGACCACGGTGGCGTCGGCATACTGCATCGCCCTGGCGAGGAAGTAGTGGGAAAACGTGCCGCAAACCGCGATCACGACGATGTAGCCCCAGGTGTGGGCCGACGGCCAGGTCCAGACATAGAGCGCCGGCAGCAAGCCTGCGGCGGATTGTACCACCAGCATCCAGAAGATCACCGCCAGGGCGCTTTCGGTGCGGGTGAGGGATTTCAGCATGGCCATGGAAATCCCGAACCCGACCGCGGCGCCGAGCGCGATCAACTGACCAGGATTGATCGCGCCCATGGCGGGGCGGACGATGACGACGACGCCGACCACCCCGAGCACGATCGCGGCAATCTTCCAGGGCGTCATCCGCTCGCCGAGAAAACTCGCGGCCAGGATCGCGGTCCAGATCGGCATCGTGAACTCGATCGCCACCACCTGGCCGATCGGAATCAGCGTCAGCGCGAAGAACCAGCCGAGCTGCGCGCTGTAGTGAATGAGGTTGCGCGCGGCGTGCTGGGGAAACCGCGCGGTTTTCACGACGTGAAACCCGCCTTGGGCGAGGATCAGCGGACACAGCATCGCCAGTCCCAGCGCCGAGCGCACCTCCATGAGCTGAAACACGTTCAGTTCACGCATGGCCTCGCGGCCGGCGACGGTCAGGATCAGCATCAGGGACAGCCAGCAGGCCATCCACATCGCTGCCTTCAGTTTGGAGGGTGTTCGGGTCATCGACGGGAAACTGGACCGGGGATCGAGGAGGGAAGGCCGGTATCGGCGAGCGCGCGCCGATTTGCAACGCGCAAATTGGCCGACGGCGGGCTCAATTTCGCGGTGGGAGAGGTCGCCTGTTCGGTGCTAAGGGATCACCCGACTTTGTTGGTCATTTCGGGTTCGATGCTTCGCTTCGCCCCGGAATGACGAAAAAGAAAGAACAGGGAGGACCCAATGCGTATCCTGCAACCGGCCGAATGGTCGAAACCGCGCGGCTTTTCACACGGGGTCGAGATCGACGGGCCGGGCAAGTGGATCGTGCTGGCCGGCCAGACCGGCGGCGACGACAAGGGCGACTATGCGCCCGACATGGCCGCTCAGGTCGGCACGGCGTTGAAGCGAATCATGAAACTGCTTGCCGAGGCCGGCGCGGGCCCCGAGCACATCGTCCGCCTGACCTGGTATCTGACCAGCCGCAGCGAATACGAAGCCGCGGGCGCCGGCATTGGGGCGGCCTGGAAGGAAACCCTGGGGCGGAATTTCCCGCCGTCGACGCTGCTCTATATCGGCGGGCTGGTCGACGAGCGGGCCAAGGTGGAAATCGAGGTTACCGCCTACGTCCCCAAGGGATAAAAGATGGGGTAAAGGACGGACGGCGCGCGCGTCGGACGGACGCGTTGGAACACGACAAAAGGAAATGACGGCCAATGACCAATCGATCGACCACCGCAGACTTCGTGACGGCCTTTGCGACCGGCTGGCCGGAAGCGCAGCCGGACCTCATGGTGCTTTCGCTGACCACGCAAAAAGGCGTGCAGGATTTTGCCTTCAACAGGGAGCAGGCCCTGTTGATCGCGAAGACCATCAAGGACACCGCGGCGAAGCTGGCGAAGCCCAAAACCAGCTAACGACCGGCTATAGTTTGACGGCCGCCGAAGCAGAGCAACAAGCGACAAAAAAGCGTTTCTGGTGCGGTGCTCCGCGTGGCTTGCCGAGCCGTAGCTCGCGGACAATAGCCCGCCTTCGCCCGGTGGGCCCGGCAGGACTCGAACCTGCAACCAGACCGCGCAACGAGCGCAATCGAACCGGAACGAAAATGCAGCCAAATCGACCAAACCAACCATTATCCTCCCGCTCATAACGCTTTGACGAGGTGGTTTCTGATGCGAAACCGGTGAGGTAAACGAACGCTCGTATGGGAATCGTCGCCCACCTGGCGGCGACGCCAGGTTTTGGCCATTTCGACATCGCCGTTCAATTCGAGATCAATGGTGTTCTGAGCGGCTTCCGCGATGGCTCGGGCACCGTGTGTTTCCAGCAACTAGCCACGCCTCGTCGTGAATTTCGACCGCATGGCTCACTCTCGTCTTATTCCGTGCGCTCGCGCCACGGAAACCCGCTTGATGCCGGTTACCCGTGCGTGAAGTCGCCGGGTTTCAATCCCAGAGCTTTGACGGCTACTTCCGGAAGCGGTCCCCATGCTTCGACCCTTTCATTCGGGGCCATCACTGCACCGACAATTGCCTTTGCCTTTGCTGGATCCTGTTCAGCCACATAGTAGACCGAGCGAACAGGCGAACCGCCCGCTAACGGTTGAGTTGTTACGAGGACAACCTGACCATTTGCCATGCCCTAATATACCACTGACGCGGTGCCGCTTCCACGAAGGTGAAGGCGAATCCACCGCAGCGCAGCCGCGGCCACGCGCCATCGGGGATCACGGTCTTGTACAGTCCCGGGCCAGCACCAATTACGAGGTGTGGGGGGTAAATCGCTGCAGGAGCGAGAACGTGGCCAGCAAGAAAATGGCAGACGGAGGGCTCCCGGTGATCGCGCGCTTTGAGGTGCGCCACCGCAATTACCTTGCGCCAGACGGCTCGATAAGCCGGCCGCTCCCCGCATTCGCCTCCGATGCCACCCTGCTCGTCGCGCTCTACCGAGCGATGGTGCTGATGCGCATCTTTGACCGAAAGGCTGTTGCATTGCAGCGCACCGGCCGGCTTGGGACCTATGCCGTTTCGCTCGGCCAGGAGGCGGTGTCCGTTGGCACAGCCAGTGCGATGCGAGCGGAGGACGTCCTGTTGCCCTCCTATCGCGACAATGGCGCGCTGATCTGGCGTGGTGTCGGGCTGGAGGAAATTCTGCTGTTTTGGGGCGGCGACGAACGGGGCAATCATTTCTCCGGACCGCTCCAGGATTTCCCGTTTTGCGTTCCCGTCGGATCACAGGCGCCGCATGCCGCCGGCGCGGCCTATGCCTTCAAGTTGCGCCGGAAGCCGCGTGTCGCCGTATGCATGTTCGGCGATGGCGCCACCTCCAAGGGTGATGTCTACGAAGCGATGAATTTTGCCGGTGTGCACAAATTGCCGGTCGTGTTCGTCGCCACCAACAACCAATGGGCTATTTCTGTGCCGTTACGACTGCAAACTGCCGCCGAAACACTTGCGCAGAAGGCCATCGCAGCCGGGTTTATCGGCGAGCAGGTGGATGGCAACGATGTGGTGGCGATGCGCGCCGCGGCGGAAGAGGCAATTGCCGCAGCCCGTGACGGCCAAGGCCCCCGCTTCATCGAGGCGGTCACCTACCGGCTCGGCGATCATACCACCGCTGATGACGCGGCACGTTACCGTCCGGCTGAAGATGTCCAGGCCCATTGGAAGGAAGAGCCGATTGCGCGCCTGCGGACTTTCCTTGTTGGCCAGAAAATGTGGAGCAAAGCGGAGGAGGAACAGCTTGCCACCGAGTGCCATGAGCGCATCGAGGCTGCGGTCGAACGCTATCTGACCACGGAGCCACGCCGGCCGGAAACCATGTTCGATCATCTCTATGGCAAGCTGCCCAAGGCCTATGTCGCGCAGCGGCGTGAACTCGCGGGAGAGGACGATGTCTGAGGTGACGTTGGTCGATGCCATCAATCTGGCGCTCGCCCGAGCATGCAGGATGATCCGAGTGTGGTCGTGCTGGGCGAAGATGTCGGCGTCAACGGCGGCGTTTTCCGCGCGACCATCGGGCTGCAAGAGCGTTTCGGATCGGAGCGCGTCCTTGATACACCGCTTGCCGAACTCCTTATTAGCGGGCTCTGCGTCGGCATGGCGGTGCAGGGCCTGAAGCCCGTCGGCGAGATCCAGTTTATGGGATTTCTGTATCCCTGCATCGATCAACTGGTGAATCACGCATCCCGAATGCGCAACCGCAGCCAGGGACGGCTTACCTGTCCAATGGTTCTACGAACTCCGCATGGAGCCGGCATTCGCGCGCCCGAGCATCACTCCGAAAGCACCGAGGCAATGCTCGCCCATATTCCCGGCTTGCGCGTTGTCATCCCTTCATCGCCCGAACGCGCATACGGGCTTCTCCTGGCCGCAATCCGCGATCCAGATCCAGTGGTGTTTCTGGAGCCAACACGCTTATACCGCTCGGCAAAAGGTGAAGTGGAAGACAATGGCGAAGCCTTGCCGCTGGATTTAGCCTTTGTCCTGCGCGAAGGCCGCGACATCACGTTGATCAGTTGGGGCGCCATGCTGAAAGAGACCATGGCGGCGGCCGACGCACTAGCTGTCGAGGGCATCACAGCGGAGGTCATCGATCTCGCCACGCTCAAGCCCTACGATGAAGACACTTTGCTGGCTTCGGTCGCCAAGACTGGGCGTTGTGTGATCGTGCACGAGGCATCACGCACTGGAGGATTTGGAGCCGAGATCGCTGCACTTGTCGCTGAGCGCGGCCTGGGCTCTCTGCTTGCACCCGTGACCCGCGTCACCGGCTACGACACCATCATTCCAATGGCGCGGCTTGAACAGCGCTATATGCCTTCGGTCGACCGGATCGTGACCGCCGCGCGCAAAGCCTGCCAGTTCAGTTAAACTTCAACGGACTTGTCCCATGCGCCAGTTCAAGTTGCCGGATCTTGGAGAAGGCCTTGAGGAGGCGGAGATCGTCACCTGGTATGTCAACGAGGGCGACCACGTTGTCACCGATCAGCCCCTGGTTTCCGTCGAGACCGACAAGGCGGTCGTCGAAGTGCCGGCGCCGTTAAGCGGGCGCATCGTGCGTCTATTTGGCGCCAAAGGAGATATGGTGAAGGTCGGCGCGGCGCTCGTCGAGTTTGCCGAAGGCGCCGAGCAGGACCCCGGCACAATTGTCGGCGAACTTGGCGCCAGCGAACCACCAGCGGCGGCAGAAACGCTTTCCGGGCGAGCGGTTGGGCATGGACTTCACGTGTTTCCGGCGGTGCGCGCGCTCGCGCGCAAGCTCGACGTCGATCTCGATTCTATCGAGGCTACAGGGCCCGGCGGCTTCATGACACGTGCCGATGTCGAGCGGGCTGCGAAGAGTTTGTCCCAGGCGGGACCCGCCGAGCCCTTGCGCGGCTTGCGGCGCGCGATGGCCCAACGCATGACAGCGGCCCATGCCGAAATCGTCCCTGCCACCGTAACCGACGACGCCGATATCGACGATTGGCGCAAGGGTGAGGACGTGACCATCCGGCTGGTGCGTGCGATCGCTGCAGCCTGCAAAGCCGAGCCCGCGCTCAATGTCTGGTACAATTCGGGCGCGGGAGAACGGCGCCTGATCGAACGCGTCGACATCGGCATCGCAGTCGATACTGGGGGAGGCCTTATCGTCCCCGTCATGCGCAATGTCGCAGAGCGTGACGCACCGGACTTGCGAACCGGGCTCGACCGGCTGCGGGCTGACGCAATCGCGCGCTCAATACCTCCGGGGGAGCTGCGCGGTGCGACGATTACGCTGTCGAACTTCGGGATGATTGGAGGTCGGTTTGCCAACCTGATTGTCGTACCACCGCAAGTGGCGATCGTCGGCGCCGGCCGGATTGCCCAACGGGTGGTCGCGCATCGGGGCCAGCCAACGGTGAGATGCGTGCTGCCGTTGTCGCTCACGTTTGACCATCGCGTGGTGACGGGCGGCGAAGCCGCTCGTTTCCTGGTAGCGCTCAAGTCGGATATTGAGCGGCCTTCCTAGAGCGCCTATGATCTGGAAGGGGGCTCCTGCAACTGTCCCGCGCCAAGGGCGCGCTGGCGATGGGCAGGGTTGCGATCAGACAGGCCGCCATCCGCCAATCCCGACCAACCGATCTGCGGACTTCAGCGACGGTTCGGTTCCATGAGCCAAAAGTCTCATAGGTGGCAGTCCGGTTAGGATTACACTGCTTTCCGTGCTTCCGCTCCCGGACAGATGGGAGGAAGCAGCGGTGGCTCGCGGCACCGAAGCCCGTTGGAGCTCTCCTCAGGTGGTTCAAGTTCCCCTGAGGTCAGGCGTTGCGGACGCACTCGCAATTCGCGCCTGTAAACGTCGCATATGAACCGTGCTCCGCGAGCAAATAAAGCGCTAAAAATTGGAGGCAATGCCTTGAAATAATAGGAGCCACACATGGCAATTATCCCGAGGGATTTCCGCCGCGTGATTATCGCTGCGTCGGTGGGAAACGTCATCGAATGGTATGACTTCTATATCTTCGGCAGCTTGGCCGCGGTTCTGTCGGTCAAGTTCTTTGAACAATCCCACCCGATCGCGGCCCTGCTGAGCACGATTGCGCTGTTCACCGCAGGATTCCTGATCCGTCCACTGGGGGCGTTCCTTTTCGGATGGATGGGCGACCGGGTCGGCCGCAAGTATACGTTCCTCATTACGCTCAGCGGAATGGGACTCGGCACGGGGGCGATCGGGTTGATCCCGACCTACGAGTCGATCGGTCTGACCGCCGCGTTCGTTCTCTTCGGCTTGCGCATGATCCAGGGCCTGTGCCTGGGCGGCGAGTATGGCGGCGCCATCACCTATGTTGCGGAGCATGTGCCGGACGAAAGTCGCGGCTACTACACCGGCTGGCTGCAGACCTCTCCGACTCTCGGGATCGTGGTGTCGCTGGCCGTAATCATTGTGACGCGGACGTATTTCGGTAATCAAGCATTCGACGAATGGGCGTGGCGCGTTCCGTTCCTGGTTTCGTTCTTGCTGGTGGCCATCGCAATCTACATCCGGCTCCAGCTCCAGGAGACGCCGATCTTCCAGGAGATCAAGGCGAGGGGGCAGATGACCAGGAACCCCTGGAAAGAGGCCTTCCTCAGCTCGAACATCAAATACATATTGATCGCCACCGTCGTACTGATCGGGCAGGGAGTGGTGTGGTACAGCGGTCAGTTCTGGGCGCTGTACTTTCTGCAGCAGGTTTCCAAGGTGGACCCGTTGACCTCAGCCTACATCGTGGGAGCTGCGTTGCTCATTGCAACGCCGAGCTTGATCTTTTTTGGCTGGCTGTCAGACCAGATCGGCCGCAAGCCGGTGATCCTGGGAGGCATGTTGTTTGCCGCGATCACGTACTATCCGCTGTATGTGTGGCTGGGAACGGTCACGCAGCCTGGCAACATCAACTATCCGGTCGCGATCTTCATCATCTTCATCCTCGTTTGCTACGTCGGGATGGTGTATGGGCCGGTCGGGGCGTTTCTGGCGGAATACTTCCCCGGCAGGATTCGGTACACGTCGGTGTCGGTGCCGTATCACATCGGCAACGGCTGGGGAGGCGGATTGGTGCCGTTCATCACTTCGTCAGCTTTCGCGGCCACCGGCAGCATCGGCTACGCGCTGATCTACCCGATTCTGGTGCCAGCGGTGTGCTTCGTGCTCGCCCTCTTCCTGATGCCGGAGACTCGTAAAATCAGCATCTGGGAACCGATCGAGCCTAGACTCGCATCGTGACAAAGTCGCCCAAGTGCGGGGTCGCCAAGGCCCTGCACTTGGGGCGCGACCGGTGGCCCACGTCGCAAGTAGATAACGGCTGGGCTAAAGGCTCGGCTCGGGCAACTACCCTTCTCAGCTGGCCGGGTGATGCCAGCGATCGTGCCACCAGGTGTTGAAATCGCGATCGGTCATCAGTTCCGAGGCTGCAAGCAAGATCACCACTATGCCTGAGACCACACTGCTTACCGTGGCCAATGACTCGTAGCCGATCGCCCAAGGTACAACCACCAGAGCCAGACCGATGAGGATTTCTCCCCATTCCTCCAGATAGGATGGAATGACAAATCCCTCTACGGCAAACAGAATGACGCACAACCCAAGCGCGATAGTCAGCCAGACTTCTGCCCCGGCGAATCCCAGGGCGAACGGCGACAAGACCAGCCACACGCCCAACAACAGGCTGCCGGCGTCCTGCCAATGTTGAATGCGCATCATACTCACCTCCCTTCCGTCTCCGTATATGGTGATGCACCGCTGACAATGCATCCCACCAACGCCTGCGCTTGACGATGAGGCGAAGACAGAACGGGGGTTCTGCTGCCGCTGATCTGGCCGTAGAGGAATTACGGTACGCCCATCGGTCCTTGACGGCCCATGACCAGGAAGAGACCTCTTGCAAACGCCCCGCGCCAGGATGCAAACTGTGAGGGCCTGGTGGACGTCTACGGTTCTGCTGCCCGACTGGAATTCACGGTCGCGCAGAACGAAGGAGCATGACGCCATGCGAGAAATCGAAATCCATGACTATGCGCGGCAGTTGCTGGAAGCACACGGCCCGAAGGCCATTGCTGAAGCCGCCCAGAACGCCATCGAGCTTGAAGCAAAGGGCGAGGCGGAACTGGCCAGAACCTGGCGGCATATCGAAGACGCGATGAAGCTCATGCGCGGGCCGCACCAAAGCTGAAGCTGCCGGGCTCGCGCGTGACAAGGTGTGCCTGAATGCGAGCGCTGCCATGCCAGGTTGAGGCCGGTGTGGCGGCGGCGCGGAAGTTGGAACGCGGACCAAAATCCATCCCAGACCGCTTGGCCGCGGCGGAACGGCAACACGATCTTCAAGGCGCCTCTCTTGGTTACAGGAGCTAAGCCATGGTTCCGCATTGTGTGACAGCCGAAGATGTCCTGAAGGCGATCAAGGACGAGAAGGTCGAGATGATCGATCTGCGGTTCACCGACTTGCCGGGGGTCTGGCAGCATTTTTCCGTTCCGCCGAGCGCAGTAAGTATCGACGCGCTCAATGAAGGCATCGGATTCGACGGCTCATCGATCCGCGGTTTCCAGGAGATCCAGGAAAGCGACATGTTGGTCGTTCCCGACCCGACGACGGCCTTCGTCGATCCGTTTACCCCGGCAACAACACTGGTCCTGATCTGCAACATCAGGGACCCGGTGACCGGTCAATCCTATAGCCGCGACGCCCGCTACATCGCCCAGAAGGCCGAGACCTACCTGAAGGGCACTGGCCGCGCCGATACCAGCTATTTCGGTCCGGAGGCCGAGTTCTTCGTATTCAACGAGGTACGCTACGGACAGGGCATCAACTACGCCTTCCACGAAATCGATTCCACCGAAGGCAGTTGGAACACCGGCAGGAAGGAGGCGCCGAATTTGGGCCACAAGCCGCGCCCGAAGGAGGGATACTTTCCGGTTCCTCCGACCGACAGCATGCAGGATCTCCGTACCGAAATGGTACTGACCATGGAGTCGCTGGGAATTGCGATCGAAGCCCATCACCATGAAGTCGCGACCGGCGGCCAAAACGAAATCGACATGCGCTTCACCACGCTGACCCGCATGGCCGACAACCTGATGATCTACAAATACGTGGTCAAGAATACTGCCCGCCAAAACGGCATGACCGCGACGTTCATGCCCAAACCGCTGTTCGAGGACAACGCCTCGGGAATGCACGTTCATCAGAGCTTGTGGAAGGGCGAGACCAACCTATTCTACGACAAGGCGGACTATGCCGAGCTGAGCGAGCTTGGCCGCTACTACATCGGTGGGCTGCTGACGCATGCCTGGGCGTTATGCGGGCTTTGCGCCCCGACCACCAACTCCTATCGGCGCCTGGTGCCGGGTTACGAAGCTCCGATCAACCTGGTCTATTCCCAGCGCAATCGTTCCGCTTGCTGCCGGATTCCAATGTATTCGCCGAACCCGCGCGCGAAACGCGTCGAGTTCCGTTCACCGGATCCCTCCTGCAATCCCTATTTGGCCTTCGCCGCGATGCTGATGGCCGGCCTTGACGGCATCAACAATCGCATCGACCCCGGCAGCCCGATCGACAAGAATCTTTATGACCTCCCGCCCGCCGAGGCCAAAGAGGTGAAATCGACGCCCGGATCGTTGGACCAGGCGCTTGACGCGCTCGAACACGATCACGCGTTCCTGCTGCGCGGCGATGTGTTCACCAGCGACGTGATCGAAACCTGGCTCGACTACAAGCGAAAGAAGGAGATTGATGCCATACGGCTGCGCCCCCATCCCCACGAGTTTCATCTCTATTACGACATCTAAACACCTAGCCGGTTAGGCGACGCTTGGTCGGTCCAATTTGCAAGCATCACGTATGTGGCTGGTACGGCGCAGCGGCGGCTACACCGTTGGCGCGAAAAATATGACCCGGAGCAGATGCGTGTAGTCGGATTCGAGCACCATGATCGCGACAAACACCAACACCAGTATCGGCGGCAGCAGGATTGCGTAGGCCAGGGCCAGCCGCTCCCAGGCCATGTGCATGAAGACGGCAACGATCAGACCAGCCTTCAACACCATGAACAGCAGGATCAGCGACCATCTGAGATAGCCATGGAGGCCAAAGTAGTCGACGAGATACGAGCAGGTGCTGAGAACGAACAACCATCCCCAGACCACGAGATAAAGCTTGATCGGATGCTGCTGGCCCTTTGTGTGCGCAACGCCTGATGCGAGTGCGTCATGCATGTGTGTCTGCAGCGGATGTTGCTGCCCTTCCAGATGTACCGCTGCGTTTGTCATGCGGCGACCTCACCAGAGATAAAAAAGTGCAAAGATGAACACCCACACAAGATCGACGAAGTGCCAGTACAGGCCGGTGATTTCGACGATCTCGTAATGCCCTTTCCGGCTCGTGAAAAAACCGCGCCGTTCGACATCGAAGTCTCCCCGCCAAACCTTTCGCGCGATGGCGATCAGGAAGATCACGCCGATCGTCACGTGGGTGCCGTGGAAACCGGTGATCATGAAAAAGCTTGAACCGAACTGCGCCGCGCCCCAAGGGTTGCCCCAGGGCCGGACGCCCTCCATGATCAGCTTGGTCCACTCGAAGGCCTGCATTCCGACAAAGGTTGCGCCGAATGCCGCTGTCGCCAGCATCAAGGCTGCAGTCTTGGCGCGATCGCGGCGGTAACCGAAGTTGACGGCCATCGCCATCGTTCCGCTGCTGCTGATCAGGATGAAGGTCATGATGGCGATGAGGATGAGCGGGATTTTCTTGTCTCCGATCGTGAGCGCGAAGACTTCGCTGGGGTTGGGCCACGGCACGGTCGTGGACATTCGGGCCGTCATGTACGACAGCAGGAAACAGCTGAAGATAAAGGTGTCGCTGAGGAGGAAGATCCACATCATGGCCTTCCCCCAGGAGACATTCTTGAAGGCGCGCTGATCCGAGGACCAGTCGGCGGCGATGCCTCGCAAGCCCGCCGGCCGCGCTTGCGGTTCTACCGTATTTATCAGCACAGTCTCTGCCATCTGGTCCTTGCCTCTCTAGCTCAGCAACTGGCGACAGATGTCGATGAAATTGTCCGTCCAGCCGGTCAGCAGGCCGAGCAGGACCAGCCAGACCACCAGCAGGAAATGCCAGTAGATGGCGCAGAGTTCCACGCTCAGGCGAATTTGGGTCGCCTCGGCGCCACGCCACACCTTGGCCGTCGTTCTGCCGAGGGCCACCAGGCCGCCCATCAGATGTAGGCCGTGCATCGCGGTGATCAGGTAGAAGAACGAATTGGCTGGATTGGACGCCAGGAAATACCCGGCGCCACTCAGCTGGCGCCACGCCAGCAGTTGCCCGACCAGGAATGTAACGGCGGATGCGCCACCGGCGCACAGGCCTACGATGACGCCGTCGATGTCGTCGCGGCGCGCGGCCATATACGCCCATTGCAGCGCCACACTGCTCAGGACCAGGACGGCTGTGTTGAACCACAGCAGCGCTGGCACCGGCAGCGTCCGCCAGTCCACCAGGTTCATGCGCATCGAGTAAGCGCTGATGAACAGCGCGAACAACGAGCCGACGACCGCGAGAAACACGCCCAGTCCGATTTTCGCCGGCGGCAGGGACGAGGTGCTCTGTTCGCGAAAATCGACGTTCAGCCCTTCCTCCAGCCAGGGTTTGGCTGTGAGCCGTTGCTGTGAGAGCCACCATCCCGCAATTGCCGCTATTCCAGCCATGAACAGGATGATGGCGCTCATGGGTGAGACCCCTGCGCGGACAATCCGGCCGGCGGCTCATCTTGCGGCACAAAGTCCCTGGCGGCGCCGGGTACGCTGTAGTCGTAAGCCCAGCGATAGACGATCGGGAGTTCCTTGCCCCAGTTGCCATGCCCCGGCGGGGTCTCAGGCGTTTGCCATTCCAGCGACGCCGCTCCCCAGGGATTGCCGCCAGCCTCTCGCCCCTTGAACAGACTCCAGATCAGATTGAACAGGAACACCAGCTGGGCAAAGCCGACAATCAAGGCCGCTATGCTCATGAACGCATTGAGGTCGTGCGCGGATGCCGGGATGAAGGACGTTTCGCCGATGTCGTGATAGCGGCGGGGCATGCCCAGGAGGCCGAGATAGTGCATGGGGAAGAAGATCGCATAGGCCCCCAGGAACGAGACCCAGAAGTGGAATCGTCCAAGTGCCTCATTGAGCATTCGTCCGGTGACTTTCGGATACCAGTGATAGATCCCGCCGAACACGGCCATGATCGGTGCAATGCCCATCACCATATGGAAGTGGGCTACAACGAACATCGTGTCGGACAGCGGAACGTCCACCACCACGTTGCCAAGAAACAGGCCGGTCAAGCCGCCGTTGACGAATGTGATGATGAACGCAAGCGCAAACAGCATCGGGATGGTGAGATGAATGTCGCCGCGCCACAGGGTCAGCACCCAGTTGTAAACCTTGATGGCGGTAGGGATGGCGATGATGAGCGTCGTGGTGGCGAAGAAGAACCCGAAGTAGGGGTTCATGCCGCTCACATACATGTGGTGCGCCCACACGACGAAGCTGAGGGCGCCGATTCCCACGATGGCCCAGACCATCATGCGATAGCCGAAGATGTTCTTGCGCGCGTGGACGCTGATCAGATCGGAAATGATGCCGAAGGCCGGCAAGGCGACGATGTAGACTTCGGGATGGCCGAAGAACCAGAACAGGTGCTGGAACAGGATCGGGCTGCCACCGCCATATTTCGTCAGCGTGCCCATCTCGACCAGCGTGGGCATGAAGAAGCTGGTCCCCAACAGGCGGTCGAGCAACAGCATCACCGAGGCCACGAACAGTGCCGGGAAGGCCAGCAGCGCCATGACCGTAGCCGTGAAAATGCCCCACACGGTCAAGGGCAAACGCATCAACGTCATGCCGCGTGTGCGCGCCTGCAACACCGTCACCACATAATTGAGCCCGCCCATCGTGAAGCCGATAATGAACAGGATCAGGGAGGCCAGCATGAGAACGATGCCCCAATCCTGCCCGGGGGTGCCGGAGAGAATCGCCTGGGGCGGGTACAGCGTCCAGCCGGCGCCGGTGGGCCCGCCGGGTACGAAAAAGGTCGAGGCCAGCACCACGACCGCGAGCAGGTAGACCCAATAGCTCAACATGTTCACATAGGGGAACACCATGTCCCGGGCGCCGACCATCAGCGGGATGAGGTAGTTACCAAAGCCGCCGAGGAACAACGCCGTGAGCAGGTAGATCACCATGATCATGCCGTGCATGGTGATGAACTGCAGGTATTGGTTGGAATCGATGAAGGAAAAGGTGCCGGGAAATCCGAGCTGCAGTCGCATCAGCCATGACAGCACCAGCGCAACCATTCCGATGGCCATCGCGGTGATCGAGTACTGGATGGCGATAACCTTGGCGTCCTGCGAAAAGACGTACCTCGTCCACCAGCTTCTCGGATGATAGAGGTCGACCTCACCCACTTCTGCGGGCGGAATGCCTGCTACTGTGTCAAACGGGACATCGACCATCGGAATTCCCTCCTTGGCCTCTCTTCAGCGAGGAGACCGCCTTACGGCAGGTCGCATCTCCTCGTCGGCATTTTCATTCGCTTCCTGACCTGTAGGCCGCCTTCGCGACGTCGCGTTGCCCCGAAAGCTCGGCGAACGTGTGCTGCTTCTGCAGCCACGCGTGATATTCTTTCTCTTCCTCGACGACGACCTTGCTTCGCATCTGCGCATGCGCGGCGCCGCAGAGTTCGGCGCAGAGAACGTCGAATGTTCCGGTGCGGGTGGGCGTCAACCAGTAATACGTGACCGAGCCCGGTATCATATCCATCTTCGCCCGGAACTCGGGCACATAGAAATCATGCAGGACATCAATCGAGCGGAGCAGCACCTTCACCGGTTTTCCAACCGGCAGGTGCAAATCGTCGTTTTGAATGACGATGTCGTCTTGTCCGGCGGGATCGTCGGGATTCAACCCCATGGGATTTTCGGAACTGACATGGCGGGCGTCGGAAGTCCCGAGCCGGCCGTCCTTTCCGGGAAGCCGATAGCTCCACATCCACTGTTGTCCCATGACCTCGACATCGGTCGCATCGGCCGGAACTGTGACGAACTGGTGCCAGACGACCAGCCCGGGTGCCAGCATGGCTGCGACGCCGATGGCGGTCCCGATGCTGAGCCACCATTCGAGCTTCTTGTTTTCGGGATTGTAGGCTGCCTGTCTTCCCTCCACGTGACGAAAGCGGAAGACGCAATAGGCCATGAACGCGACGACCGCGAAGAAAACGGCTCCGGTGATCCAGAACGTCAGGGTGATCGTGTCGTCGATGTAGCGCCAGTTGGAGGCGAGCGGCGTCCACCACCACGGGCTGAAAATGTGAAACAGCACCGAGGCGACCGCTACCAAAAGCAGTATGAGTGCTACAGCCATCCCTCATTCATCCTTGCCATTAAAGGCTGCGGATACGAATCAAGGGGCGGGGCTCGCGTCTGTTGCGACGGCGAACTTCACTTTCGCCATCGTCGGGCCTCTTGCCTCGCCCATTCAACCGGTCGCGACGTCAAACTTGACATAGAGGACTGGTCGCGACCGCTCATTCCAGGAGCTAGGGGCGCCTTCAGCAATTTATGATTTTAAGATGATCCCCGTCGCGCCTTGCGTCAATAGCTCATAACGGGCTTACGTCACGACCCTGTCCGGTGGGTGTGTGCCATCCGACGAGCATCCGTCCACACCAGCCGTCCGGTGATGCGGCGCAGCAAACGATGTGTGCGGATGCAAAATTCACCCAACCGTGAGCGCCATCTTGCTTCTATCGTATATCGCGCTAACTTCACTGTACCGGTCGCGACAGGAGTCGTCCGGCAAAGCTCCTTCACGTTGAACCTGATTTGCCGGGCTCGATCGCGATTTTCGCGCACGAGGCGGCGCGCGTTCTGAGTGCGCTCCGTTCCCCTGCGATCAGAAGCAAGGAGACCGGAGCCATGACCACAGTATTCGCAAGACCCAAACTGCAAGTGTTTGGCGTCTCTACCCCCTTTGTTGTTCGCAAGATCAGCCTTTCCGACCTCGGCGAGGCACTGCGCCTGGGCTGGGAAGACTTCAAGGCCATCCCAACTCACGCCGTCGTCCTGTGCGTGATTTATCCTGTCCTCGGACTTGTCCTGTTCAGACTTGCCATCGGCTATTCGGTGCTGCCGCTGCTCTTTCCGCTCGCCGCCGGCTTTACCCTGATCGGTCCTTTTGCCGGGCTCGGCCTCTACGAACTCAGCCGCCGCCGCGAGCGCGGAGAGGAAGCGGCAGCATGGGATGCAATGCAGGTGCTGCGCTCACCGTCCTTCGGCGCCATTCTCGAGCTAGGCGTACTACTGCTCGTTCTGTTCGGGGTCTGGATCGGCGCTGCGGACGCTATCTACATAGCAACGTTCGGCCACGCTCCGGCCGCCAGCATCCCTGATTTCGCAACGCGTGTTTTGACGACGCCGGAAGGATGGTCACTCATCATCGTCGGCTGCGGCGTCGGCTTGCTGTTCGCCGTCGTGGCCCTGTGCGTCAGTGTGGTGTCGTTTCCGCTGATGCTCGACCGGCATGCGACTGCGATCGACGCAATCCGGACTTCGCTGCGGGCCGTGAAGGAAAATCCATTTGCGATGGCGGTATGGGGGCTGATTGTTGCGGCACTGCTGGCGATTGGTTCGCTGCCGTTCTTCGTCGGTCTCGCCGTCGTTCTGCCGGTGCTCGGTCATGCCACCTGGCATCTTTATCGGAAGGTGATCGAGCCTGACCCGAATCCGCCGGAAGAACAGCCGCGACCGCCGATAGGTCATCGCTATGCCGCAGATTTCCCGGCCTCACTGTTCCCCTGGAGTCGCGAGCGCTAGCGCAGCGCAATCCGCCATTCACGATCACTGTGCTGGCGAGCGGTGGGTTACGCCTCCGCCCTACGTTTTGTGTTTCGATTTCGCGCCTTGCGCCTTGCGCGTCACGGCGTCAGCAGCACCTTGCCCTGTCCTGCGATCGCCGTTTCGATCGCCTTTGTCACCTGTTCGAACGGGAACGTTGCGGCGATCGGGGTGGCGATGGAGCCGGAGGCCACCATCGGCACCAGGCGGTCGTACATCTCGGCGACCATCTTCGGCGTGGCTTTCTGCAACCAGGTCACCAGCCAGAATCCGCGAATCGTGATGTCCTTGAAAATCAGCGGTTGCGGCGGCGCCACCATGGCCTTGCGGCTCATAGCGCCGTAGGAGACCAGCGTGCCGCGCTGCGCGAGGCTGCCCAGCAGGCCCGTGGTTCCGGTGTCGCCGACCACATCGAGGGCCAGCGTGATCGGTGCGTTACCGGTGGCCTCCGCCACGCGCTTCGGCAGATCCGCTCCGTCGAGCAGCACGATATTGCCGCCGAGCGCCTTGATCTCGTCGACCAGTTCGGCGCGGCGGACCACATTGACGGTTTTCAATCCCAGCGATTTTGCGATCGGGATCACCGCGCGGCCGACGCCGGAGTTGGCACCGTTCTGAATTACCCACTGGCCCGGCTGCGGCGCCACGAAATCGGTCAACAGCAGGTAGGCGGTCGCCGGATTGACGCCAAGCATCGCGAATTGCTTGATGTCGCCGGCGGGCAACGGGCGCAACCAGGTGGCGTCGACCTTGATGCGTTCGGCCCAGGTCGGCGATCCGAACGGAACGATGGAGTGGTCGCCCTCCTTGAGGTGCTTGACGTTCGAGCCGACCGCCACCACGCGGCCGGCGCCCTCCGCTCCGACGATCGACGGCAGCGGCGGACGGTAGCCGTAGTTTCCTGTAAACATGAATAGATCGCTGGGATTGATCGGTGATGCTTCCAGCGCGATCACGACTTCGTTCGGGCCGGGCGCGCCGACATCCGGCACATCGGCGACTTGCAACACTTCGGTTGGTTTTCCGAACGCGACAATCTGAACGGCTTTCATGGGAATTCTCCGGATTACTGTGGTTGGCGCAGCCGTCATCGTTTTCCATTCGGACATCTCCGAGCGAAGCCGACCCGTTTCAAAGGTCAGATGACGACGCGTTGCCCGGCTGTTGCCAGATTATATACTATACGGTATATAACAGAATGCCGCTGTCAAGAGGGGGTATCGAGCAACCGCAGCAATTGTGCGGCCACCGCCTTGGTCTCGGCGGCGGAGGGCGCGTCCTTCGCGAGCACCATCAGTCCGGCATACGCCGCGATCATAGTGCGGGCCGTTGCAGCCGCATTGAAATCGTCGGGGAATTCGCTCGCACCTTGTGTCAATCGCGCGGCGACCATCGCTTCGAGATCGCGATAGAAGCGGATGGCGCTTCCGGTAATCTCGGCGTCGTCGAGCGCGCTATCGGTCAGCGTGTTGATGGAGAAACAGCCCCGGGCGCCGCGGCTGCCCGTGCACAGGGGAATATAGTCGGCGAGCCACGCCGCGATCGCCTCGCGCGCGGTTACGCCCTTCGCCAGCTGCGTTTTGGTGCGCTTGAGCAGAAAGCCGTGATAGCGATCCAGCGCCTTGCGAAACAATGCGTTCTTGTCACCGAACGCCGCATAGAGGCTGGGTTTGGTCAGGCCGCTCACTGCTGTGATGTCATCGAACGACGTGCCGTGAAAGCCCTTGCTCCAGAACACTTGAAGCGCGGCATCAAGCACGGTGTCGGGATCGAAGGTGCGGGGACGGGCCATGGATCTTACATAGCGTGGTTTTGGAAGAAGGGGAGAGGATAAAAAATCGAGCTGAAAAAGTCTGATGCATTTCCCCACTGTCATGCCCGCGCACGCGGGCATCCAGCATACGCAGGCCTTCATGGTTCGTGCAGGGCCCCCTTCCACGTCCTCTGGGCGAACTGGATGCCCGCGTGCGCGGGCACGACAACGGAGAGAGATGATGCGCTTCGACACCAGGACTCAGGCCGCCGCGCGAGCGGCCAAGCGCCGCGGCAGCGTGCTGGTGGGCGTCGCTCAAAACCAATCGGTCCATCACACCCAAGACTGCCTCCCAAACGCAGTCTTGAATCTGATTTGCTCTTAAAAGGGAATTCTTAGAGTCCACACGACCTGGAGCGTTTTCCAGCGAAGTGGAAACCGGTTCGCGTCAAGAAAACGCGTCAAATCAAAAATCTGGAGCCCCGTTCCAATTCCATCGGAACGGGGCTCCAGTTTGACGGCAGGCTCACGCCATATCCAAAACGGTCATCGCCCGCTTTGGGAATTGAGCGGGCGATCCGGTATTCCAGAGAGGTTACTGCTTGAAACGATGGCAGGCTATTTCGACAGCGTAATATCCGCGCCCCTGAACTGGCTGTCGGCCCGCATCGTGACGATCTGCTTGTTGCCTGCGGTCCGCAGCGAAATATTGGAATTGAAACCCGCCGTCGCCGCGACAATCTGGAAATTGCCGCCGCCGCCGCGGCCCTGCAGAACGCCGCTCACGTTGCGGCCGGATTCGCTCCAGTTGCCCGAGACCGCGCCGCCCTCGTCGACGACATTGGCGGCCAGGTTGAACTTGTAGGCGTCGCTGGCGCAGGTGAGGGCCATGGTCATCCTGGTGCCCGCGACCTGATAGGACGCCCGGCAACGAATGCGTTCGCGCGAACCGTCATCGAGGGTGACGGTGCCGCCGCCGGACCAATTGCCGGCGAGACCCGCGAATGGACCCGACTGGGCGTAGCTCGCCGACGCCGACACCATAAAAAAAGCGACGGCTGCGAATGTCAGCCGCCGCGTTTGGGCGATCAGTCCCGTTGACCGGTTTTTCTTACTGACGGGATGCTTCCCATCGACCGCTGCACGGTACGCCAGATGATGCACCATTCCACTTCCCCGATCCGGAATTGCCACTGAGTTGACCGTTCGCATATGCACCATTGATCGAGACTCGCACAAGTCCCCCACTGCCGACAGTGCCGGAAACCGGGCCGCCCGAGATCTTGCCGTCGCTGACGTTCACGGTTGAAGTGGTGTGCGCATCGCAACTTCCGCTTTTGGTCACGACAGTCACCTGCCAAAGGCCGTCATAGGGCTGCTGGGCGGAAACGGGGGCGGCCGCAACGATAACGGTGGTGGCAGCGATTGAAGCAAAAAACAGGTCGCGAATGCGATTGGGGCGCATGGATCAATTCCTTGAAATGTGTGTGATGGGACGCCTTATCCGGGCACAATGTGTCCAAACTTTGGTGCGTCGCAGCAACGCGGAAAGTTCCTGTGGATTCAAACACATCAAGGTGAATTTGGTTCCGGCCCTGGAACAGGGAAATTAACCCCGTTCGGCCCGATTCGGGGCCGGAATTCGGCGATTCGGTGCCATTTAGTGCTTGGCGAGGGCCAGGGCCGGCGCTTTGGTAGCAAATTGCTCGTCCTGGGGCTTGGCTGGCAGGTTTTTATGGGTCTTGGCATAGTCGATGACGTCGCCAAGCAGCTTGTAGCCAAGCGGCGCCAGCGCCCGTTCCCACAGTTCCCGCGCGGTCTCGCCCTTCTTGACGAAGACCCACTCCTGGGCGGCGATCGCGCCGGCGTCCATGCGGTCGGCGAGGTGATAGACGGTGCCGCCGGCGATCGAATCGCCTTCCTTGATGGTCCACTCGACCGCGGCAAGGCCGCGGTGGCGCGGCAGCAGCGAGGGGTGGTAGCCGATGCCGCCGAGTCTCGCGGCCGCCAGCGCTTCCCGTGTAACGCGGGCATGGCTGTGGGCGGTGACGATCAAATCGGTATCGGGCGCGATTTCGGTGGCGGCCACGAATTTCGGGTTCGCCTGCACCACGGCCTCGATGCCGGCGGTCTTGGCCGCAGCCGCCAGCCGGTCTTCACCGTCGTGAACGACGACGCGCACGATATCGACCCCGTGCTGGCGCAACATGTTGAAGGTCGTCACGCCGAAGTGGCGGGAACCGACGAGCGTGATCCGCATGTGTTCTTTCCGTCGTTAGTCAGGCCGATATGCCGATAGCACACCACGGCCGCCTGTCCCGCCGCGGGGCCGGGGGCCGCCGGGTTATCAACAGGACGGGTCAACGGGCAGGTGGGGCTAGCTCTTGTTGACGCAGCTCGGGTAGGGCGGGGCCTCGCCGGGCACAATCGGACAGAGCCGGATCGGCTGCAGCTGGCGTAGCCGCTCCAGCCACTTGGCCTCGTCGATGACGGGCCTGCCCGAGGTGGGCGTGCGTTCGGCCCATTGCAGCGTGTAGTAATCGGCGCTGCCTTTGACGGCGACGACCAGCGCGGTTTCGCTGTGCTTGTCGGGCGCCGAGACGACGCTGCCGCAGCTTGCCAGCGCGACATAGCCGTCCTGATCGCCGAATTTGACCGGACCCACTCCCTTGGCGACAAATGTGTCAGGGCAGGCGGACTTGAAGCCGCCGGCGATCGAAGCGGCAAAGGTCTCCGGCGTTACGTTGGCATTGGCGACCAGACCCTTGGCGCCGGTCACCGTGATCATCTGGGTCCAGCGGTTCGCCGTCTCGCCTTTCAGCACCGCCTCGCGGATATAGCTCGGCCCGTTGATGTTCTCGCCGACCACGACAAAGGCCTGTGGCATCGAGAAGGTGACGAGCTGGCCGAAGATCGGCGAGATTACCTTGAACGCGGTGGGCGGCGGCCCTTCGGCCGATGCGGCTGAACCGAGCATCGCAGCCAACATCACCAGATAAACGCTCATTCTCGTCATCGCCAGTTTCCCAAAATCCCGCGCCGCCCGCCTGGTTCGACCATAGGTCGGCGCTGCCGCGCCCACCAGCGTGCAAGGCGCCGCCAGCGCAAGGCGCCGCCAGCGTAAGAGGGATCAGATCGGAATGGCGTCAGGCCAGAATGCGCAGCTCGGGTCTGGTAAAGACCCGGTTGGAGTCCCGCGCCGGCGGCGTCTGCTGCGCCTCGAGTCGCTCGAGATGCGCTTTCAGGTCGGCGCTGCACTGCTTCATCTGGTTGCGCAGTTCGCGGCGGCTAAAGGCGGTGAGGGAGGGATCGCCGAGCTGTCGCCAGGCGGTACGCAGCCATTCCTGCAGGGCTCTGATATCGCGATCACGGATATCGCGGTCGAAGATCTCGGGCTGGTTCATGCCGCCAAAATCCCAAAGCGTGGTGCTGCGTCGAGTAGGTCTGATTCCCGCAGCGACGCCTACACCGTTAAATGACGGAGACCGGCTTCAGTTACGGGAACGCAAGCCCTACATCATCATTCCATACTGAGCCCACGGAGAACCCCGGATGTCCCGCACCTCGACGCTTGCCGGCGTCATCGCCATCGCGCTGGCGTTCGCCGGTCCGCTCGCGCCCACCTTCGCGCAGTTGGTTCCACCGGCCGGTTCGGCCGGCGCCGGCAGTTCGGCGATCTCGGGCGTACCGTTCGGGCCCGCCAATCCAAGCGTGCTTTCCGATCCCAGCGGGATCGGCAATGCCGGCAGAATGGCGCCACTCGGCACCAATGCGCCGGCGCCGCCGACGTCCTACGGCGCGGTCACTTCGTCGCCGCCATCGGTTTCGCGGTCGCGCGTCGTGACGCCGTCCTATGCGAGCGAGTCGCCGCGGTTCAGCGCCCGAAACATCGAGCCCCGAAAGCCCGTCCGTCACCGCGGGCGGGCGCAGACCAGTAGCTTTACGGGGATTTGCCGGGGCTGCTGAGCGCCGGCGCGGGCTCCGACATGACTGCAGCTACCTCGCGCATGTCATGAAGACGCTTCTTTAAGCCTCTGGTGTTTCTATCAAAGCGACCGCTCCGCCGCGCGGTCGAACAGCCGGGTGCGGCGTCTTCACCTACCCCAGGGCGACCAGCGCTCGGCTGTTCTCTTAAAGTGGGAAGTTAGACCTCGCGGTCTTCAAATCCGTATTCGCGGTAGATGTCGCCACGGTCCCCGTTCGGAAACAGCCGGCACTTGGCCTGGGCCAGATGCAGGTTGAAGGTTCCAGGCTGGCATTTCGCGGCCAGTATTTTCCGGATGTCGTCCATCTGCTGCTGGGATTGCTGGGTCGGCTCGAGCTGTTCGAGGGCGACCAGCGCCGTCGCCAGCGCTTCCGTGACAACCCATTCGTCGTGGCCGGTAATTCCCTTTTTCGGCATGGGGACCCCGCATCGTGTCGGCTCAGCTTCGGAACAACCCCTGACGCGCATTATAGGTCCAAACGGCCATTCGTCACGGCCGGACTGCGAGGCTTCGTGCCTATTCGAAAGGCGGCCCCGGCGACGCGCAGCGCGAGGTCAACGCCAACGATGCGCTCAGAGATCCTTGCGGACCTCGTCGGCGACCCTGATCGACCTCGACGGGCGTGCTGCATTCGGCGACGTCGGGGTAATGGTCGCGCCGGCACGGTAGACCGCATCCGCAGACTTCATCCCGACCTGGCCATCGGAGACCTGTTCCGCCGAAACGAACACGAAGATCATCCCGGCCACGCCGATCGCCGCCAGCACCGCGGCGATCGCGGCGGGCAATAGGGAGATGGATGGCTGATGGTCGTTGGATGTCACGTTGGCTTCCTGCGGTTCTTCGCTTTTGCGAGATAGGTACGCGCTGCGCTGCACACCAGTTTCAAACCGATCACTCGCGATCAAAACGCGATCACCTGATGGTGACGAGCTCGCGCCGCTATTCGATTAACTATCGTCCCGCGATCGGCATCAGCCCGCCCTTCGCGATCACAGGCACGGCCTCCGGCGACGCGAGGAAGCGGAGCAGGGCGCTCGCGGCCTCGGGTTGCTGCACGGTCTGGGTGAGAACGCCCGCGAAGGAAAACACCGGCTGCACCTCGGCCGGCAGCGTGCCGACGAAGCTAATTCCGGGGACGTGAATCAATTCGGCCACCTGCTGGAAGCCGATCTCGGCCTCGCCGCGCGCCACCACCGCGGCCACCGGCTCGCCCGATGGCGGGCCGCATATCTTTCGGCTCTTGCCGGCGATCTCCTGGGCAATGCCGAGCTGGGCGAACAGCCTGGTCGACAGATAGGTGCCGCTGCCGCTGTCCGAATAGGCTATCGACTTGGCCGCCAGCAGCGTGCGCTTGAGCGCCTCGACGTTGCCGATGTCGGGCTTGGCGGTGCCGGCCTGCACCACCATCCCGATCAGCGAGCGCGCCAGCTCGGTCTTCGAGTAAGCGCGCACCAATCCGCGGCTGCCGAGTTCGTCCGCGGCGCCGCCATCGAGAATCACGACGTCGGCAGCCTCGCCGCGCGAAAGCCGGCTCGGAATCGATTCCGGAGAGTCGCCCATCGACGGGCCGCGCGTCGTCACCAGATGGTGGCCGCTGGCGCGCTCGAACGCAGGCGCGAGTTCGGAATAGACGCCGTGGAAGCCGGCCGAGATCATGACGTGGATGTCGGCGGCGGAGGCGGGGGTTACCGTTAGCAGGGCGGTCACGCCCAACGCGGTCAGCCATCGGGCGAGCGAAAGCGGCTTCACAGGATTCTCCTGGCGCGCTGATGGAACGAGCGCATTCCCGGCTTTGGTCCGATCGCGCCTGCTATGATCGCGCGGTTCTGACGCGCTTCCCGGCCCGGTGGCCTGGCTTCGCGGCCGATTCCGCTTGTCGCGCCTTCGCTCCGCGCTTGTCGGCGTATTCCTTGCCGTCGATCGGGCCGACATGCGGCGGATCGTGATCGAGGTAGGGCCGTCCGATGCCAAAATCCTTGCCGTGGGTATCGATCCATTTCCAGAAGGCTTGCGAGGAAGTCAGACGCTGCGCCCGCGTGGCGCCATTGATGCTCACGACGTCAGCCGCAAGCCCGTGGCCATAACCGCCGCGCAGGCTGCCGCCGTGATAGGACCGGTTGCTGGCAGCCTTGAGGCCCGATGCAATCGATTGGCGATAGTCGTCGCGGAAGGCGCTGGTGATGCCGGGCGACATGCCGATCTCCTCGGCGACGTGAAGCATGTGAAACAGTTTTAGCTTGAAATCCCGGTCCATGCCGCCGATCACGTAGTCCGCCATCGACATCCCGGCCTTCTCGGCGGCCTTGGGATCCTTCCACGCAAAATCCTGATCGGCGCGTGTCGTGAAGGTCCGCGTCACCGTTATCGTTCTGCCTTTCCTCTTCAGGGTCACCTGTCGCTGTTCCTCGACCTTGACTGTGTCTTCCTTGGGCGTGCGCTGATAGAGCGTCCACAGGTAACGGTCGACGCAGACATCGACGGCAAAACATTCATCGAACACTTCGATCGAGCCGGTGCCCTGACTGGCCGGGGTAACCTGATTGACGTCGCCGGTCTCCAGGCTCGCAACGCGAGGATTCACGGCGTCAGCACTGGCTGCCGGCTCCGGTGGTGTTTCAGGCCGCAGCATCTCCGGCGGGTCGCCCAACGAGGCCGTCACGATCGGTTCCGGTTCATGCGAAGCCGGCGCAGGCGTCGCCTCGGGGGGCACAGCCGCCGTCGCCGGAATGCTGGCGAGCGACAGGTCGGAAGGCGGCGGAAAATTTGGCGTGGCGGATGCGAGCTTTGTCGGTCCGTCGGTGAGTTTGGTGTCGGCAAGTTTGGTTTCGGTGGTCTTGCTGTCAGCGGCCTTGGTATCGGTAAGCTTGTCCGTAAACTTGGCGTCCGCGGCAAGCGATGGCGCGAGGCGTTCAACGACGGGCGCGGCGCGGGTGTTGTCGATGGCCGCAAAACCGGACGTGCCGATCCACGCAAACACCAAAGCCGGTATCGCGACCTCGCGGCCCAGCACTGCCATCGCTGCCAACCGCGGGTTCATGATCAGATCACCGTCTCCAATCGGGCCGGAGTACGTGGCCGAAGCATCACGCGGGAGAAGGTAACGGGTCGCGCCGGTGGTGTGCAACACCTGCGGAAGGTGGACATGGGCTGCCGCGCCGGTGAATCCGCCATTTCCAGAGGTTTTTGAGTGCTGTTCGCTTTCTGTTCGTGACGCTTGTTGTTCGGACCGCAGGTGTTCAGCGCGTCTACAGGCAGATGCTCAGGAGCTTCAATCTGCAGGCTTGTGGCGCTGCTCGGGCTTTTGGTTTCGCCGCGCCGGGTACTGCCTTCGCGCCGGCAGCCTTCGGCTTCTCGTAGCCGCCGGCGATCACCATCGCCCAGTAGGTGCGTCCGTCAGAGCTGCTCTTCGCACTGGCGACACCGACCCGCGCCGCATCATGCATCAAGAGATTCTTGCGATGGCCCGAGGAGTTGATCCACTGATCCAGGGTTTTTGGAAAACTGTCGTAGCCGTACGCGATATTCTCGGCAGCCCGTCCGGCATTGGCCGGCGCCACGCGCGAACTGAAAGATCCGAGTACGTCATGGTCCATCACGCCTTTGGAAGCCATGGCATTGGCCTGGTCCTGCGCGATCCGCTTCAGCGTGGCGTCGGGTTTAACGCGTCCTTCCTGATGCTGAACCCGAAAATCGGAAATCAACGCCGCCGGGTCGGCGTGAGCTTGCGCTAGCGCGGGATCGGAGAGACAGAACGCCAGCCCCAGCCAAAGCAGGAGCTTCGTCGTGACCTGCATTGGCCTTCGCAAATTGCTTCTGGTCTTTATCACGGTGAATTTGTTCGATGCGATTGAAGAATTGAAGTCAACGACCGAAGGCGATGACGGTTAGCGTGAATGCGGCGACAAGCTAATTGCAACTGGAGCTTGGGTCACTGAGACCGGAACAAGCGTATTGCCCCTGATTGGAGCATAGCAACTCAGTTTCGCCGCCTCAATGCGTTACGTTTGCCGGATTCCGGATTAATGGCCATTCGTTCCTGTAGGTGCACCCCGTTTGCCGTTAGTTGGGTGCACAGCGGGTGCACGAACCCCGGGCGCAGACGGGAACATGCTGGTCAAAATTACGAAACGCCGGATCGACGCTCTGACTCCCGGCGACCTAATTGTCGATGAAGAGGTGAGGGGATGCGTGGTCAGGAAGCTGCCCAGCGGGGTGGTGACTTACGGCTTTCGGTCTCGCGACAAAAGGCAAATCAGCGACACTGGCTCGGTCTTGGACTGCACGGCTCGATTGGACGTCGATTTCACCGGCTCAACTTGCCGCAGAACTCGCAGGAGCGACGCGCGGCAAAACCAAGTGAATTTTCGTTCCTTTGCCAGGTTCGCTTTCCAGCGTGAGCGTGCCGCCCAAGCAGTTCGTGACAATGGTATGAATGATATGCAGGCCAAGGCCGGTATTGCCTTGTTCGCGGCGCGTCGTGAAGAACGGATCGAAGGCTTTCCGCCTGACGTCGAGGCTCATTCCGCAACCATCGTCGGAAAAAAGGACATCAACATTGTCGTCACCAGCGGCCTGGACGACCTTGATGTCGATGGTTCCGTTCTTGCCGTTAGGAAACGCATGTGCGAGCGCATTGAGGAAAAGATTGGTCAGCACCTGGCCATACGGGCCCGGATAACTGTTCATGGCCAGGTCGGGTTGGCATTCAATGGTGAGTGCCAAATTTTGCTTTCCAAGACCCGGCCTCAAGCTCGTGACGATCTGTTCGGTCAACTCTCCAAGATCGAACACGCGCTGATTTGAATAGCTTTGGTCGGTGGCGACTTGTTTGAATGACTGGATCAGGTTCGCAGCGCGATTGAGGTTTGCGACCAATTGCGAAGATGCCTCGCGGCTGACCTCAAGGAAGTCGTTTAAGGTCGATCGCTTGAGGGTGCCGTTTGCCAGCTCCACAGCGACCATCGCTGTCTTGTGCTCTAGCGACGAGGCGACTGTCAGGCTTGTCCCGACGGGATTGTTTATCTCATGGGCCACTCCCGCCACCAGCCGCCCCAGCGCAGCGAGCTTTTCGGCTTCGATGAGGGAATTTTGGGTCTCTTTGAGATTGTGCAGGGCAGCTTCGGCCGCGTCCCTGGCGTTGCGTAGCTCCTGCTCGCCGCGCTTGCGCTCGCTGATATCGATGTGAGTGCCGATCCAGCGATAGACGGCAGAAGCTGCATCTCGCAGGGGAACGGCGCGCGTCAAGAATGGGCGATACTGGCCGTCCGCTCCGCGCAAGGACACCTCGAGTTCGAAGGGTGTACCGGTTTGCAGAGCCAGCGCCCAGCGCTCGCGTGCGCCATGGAAGGGGCCAGGTGCCAGGGCAGCCTGCCAGTCCTGAGAATCCGTGCCCGTATACTGGCGCCAATGATTGTTGAACCAGAAGATCTTGCCGCCAGCGTCGGCCATCCATACCAGCTGAGGAATTGAATCCGCCAGCGTATGGAATTGGCGTTCACTTGCTTTCAGCGCGGCTTCTGCGCGTTTGCGCTCGGTGATTTCTTCCGCCGCGACGTTCACGCCAACGATTTCGCCGACCGAATTGCGCAGGGGGTGCCAGTAGGTGACCCAAGAACGTTCGTCGGTCTGGTCGGCGCGCTGGCCCGCGACCTCGACGCCAATAACCGGGTCACCGGTATTCATGATCGAATCGACGATCCCCTGGACTGCGTCAGCCAAAGCGGGGACGCACTCCCGAACGGACCGACCAAGGTGATCTTCCACCGAGATGCCGCATATCTCCGTGAGGCGCTGGTTGATCTGCAGATAGCGGCAGTCGGGTGAAAGGAAGGCAAGGCCGATGGGCGCGGTGTCATAGATCAGTTGCAGGGCCGGTTGCTGAGGAAGCGGCACGCCAAAAACCGGTGACATTTGCACCGTGGTAGCGTCGCGATTCAGACCGTTTGTCAACGGGCGTCCCCTGCCTCTGCGCGCCGGCCGCCAAAATCTACCAAAAATAAGCGCTCGCGGCTATGCTAGAACGGTCCTCGCTGGGCCGAGAGCCCTTGCCACGCCGGACTGTGCGTAATTTGCGCTCCACGCGGAGCGCGCCATGGAACACGTGATTGGCGTCCTATTCGGTTATCTGGTGTTGTGCTTCGTCGATTTGGTGCCGATGGCGAGCGTCTCCGCTCCCCGGGTGCCGTGTTTTTTGAAATCGGCTAAAATTCCTTCGTCAGACAAATCGAGCTTTTTGGAATTCTTCCAATCACGGCGCGATGTCTTGACGAGCCGTTTCACCACATGCTTGGCGTCGGTCTCGACAGCCAGTTCTCGTCTTGCATCGAAACTCCCCGGTGTGAGGTTGATCGATCCTACAATCGCGCGCCTCTCATCTGCGAGCAGCATCTTGCCGTGCAGCTTGAGATCCTTGAGTTTATGAACCTTCGCGCCTACGTCGTGCATGATACGAAGACCGCCGACCGCTTCAACCAGTTTGTTCTTCTTCAGCTTGTGCGCGGGGCGCGCCATGATTCGGACGCGAACGCCACGATTCAGGGCTTGAACCAGCCGCTCGACAATTACCGTGTCCTGATAGCGTTCGTTCTGAATCCAGAGGCTTTTCTTGGCCCCATCGATAAAAGCCGCAATACGCTCGCGGCCGTCGTTAGGACACCAGATGAGGCGTGATTTGGGATCGGGTTTGAACGGCTTTCGCGACCAGTCAGCGTTGAAGCACGCTATCATCTCGGCAACTTCGCGCTTGCTCGTCGTTACGACGGCATAATCACGGGTTTCCGTGAGGTCTCGCGTCTCCCAATTGAGGGATTCTACAAAGCCCAATGTATCGTCGATCACCATCGACTTCTGATGCGTCAGCGCAAAAGCTTCGCTGCTGTTCCGGACTTTGACGCCAGCCTTGAGCAGCAGTCTGCGAGACTTTTCGTTTTCGCTTTTCCCGTCGCGTCGAGCTGGGTTCAGCATGACACGGACGTTGACGCCGCGGCGTTTCGCAGCGATCACGGCGCTCAGCAGGGTCGGATCGGTGAACAGAAACATTCGAATGTTGAGTGAATGCAGAGCCGCATCGATAACCAAGTATTGATTTGGCGGTGTCATCCGGGAGGACGATTAACCTATGCGCCATGGCTTGAAGCTCCTCAAATGATGTAATGCGGCTGGCCGATCCGTGCCTATGCTGCGCTGGTCAGTCTTGCGACGGCTGGTTCATACTGGACACGGTGCAACTCGGCGTAGACGCCCCCGCGTGCAATTAGTTCGTCATTTGAGCCCTCTTCTGCCACGACGCCGTCCTTCAGGACGATGATCTTGTCGGCGTCGACGATGGTGCTGAGGCGATGCGCAATC